>JAVETB010000112.1:0-7631 GCA_034006265.1 Syntrophus sp. (in: bacteria)
GCCACCCCCCCCCCTCCGGTGGAGCTGGCCCTGCGGGCCCGCTTCAATCCACAGCTGAACAAATCGTGGTTCGGGGCGGTCATGAAGGTTATTGACAACGTCACCATGCTGTCCATCATTCTCACCGGCGCCGCGCTGATCCGCGAGCGGGAGCACGGCACCGTCGAGCATCTGCTGGTAATGCCGGTCACTCCCTTCGAAATCATGGCCGGCAAGGTGTGGGCCATGGCGCTGGTGGTCCTGACCGCCACGGCCGGTTCACTCGTCTTTGTCGTCCAGGGGTTGCTCGCCGTTCCCATCCAGGGCTCCATCCTCCTGTTCCTGGCCGGATCGGCCCTCCACCTCTTCGCCACCACCTCTCTGGGCATCTTCCTGGGCACGCTCGCCCGGTCGATGCCCCAGTTCGGCCTCCTGGTGATGCTGATCCTGATCCCGCTGCAGATCCTCTCCGGCAGCGTGACTCCCAGGGAAAGCATGCCGGACGCGGTCCAGTTCGCCATGATGGCGGCACCGAACACCCATTTCGTCATCCTCGCCCAGGCCATCCTCTATCGCGGGGCCGGCCTGGCCGTCGTCTGGCCGCAGTTCGCCACCCTGGCCCTGATCGGAGCCAGCCTCTTCGGCCTGTCCCTGGCGCGCTTCCGCAAGACCCTGGCGACGATGGCCTGAACCTGGTTCCTGCACCCCGGCGTTCCTCACGGTCAACCGGCCGTAAGGCTGCTTTCATCCGCCCTGGCCGGGATCTCGGAACCGGCGCACCTGCCGGCGGGGTTCCTAGCGGTTATCGTATTGGATATGAGGCCTGAACATCGGTTCTGATAGTGGAATCCGGCCAACCGCCGGAAAGGGAAATCTAGGCAGCAGACCGGAGGCACCAGCCGGTATAGGGCCCCACGACAAAGTCCGCGGGGCGCTTATACTCCTCTTCCAGATCCGCCTTGAATTGGGGATGCTTGTTCAACGTTTCCGTATCAAAGAATTCCGCCTCCTCGATTTGAGTCTGCTCCACGTACTGATCCGAGTTCGCAAGCCAGACGTGCACGGTCCGGATTCCATGCTCTTTGCCGCAATGAGCACACTTAATTGATATCGTTTCCATGAATGCTTCTCCCTTTTCTCAATATTGGATCGCTGCCAGACCGATCATGACAAGGGGCGTCGTCTCTTTGAGATCCAGAATGATTGGAAAAAGTCTCTGAATATTTACATCCCTCATTGTTTCTTTGCCCCTTGTGCAGCGACCTGGCTAACATTAAATTATAAGTGCTGAAAGATCAAACTCTTCTCAAAGAAAATCCTCGTTCCGTCATGAGGAATGGTTTGTGCCGCCTTCAGCGTTTTATGGCGGATAAGTCCATATTGGTGTATTCTGTGTTCTCAGGTGGCAGGAGTTCATCAAATCGCAGGATAACGAAATTGCCTTTTGCCACCTACCTGACGGCCATCATTCCAGGATCGGCAAGGTTGTTCAAGGGAGGGATTTCCATGAAACGCAGAGATTTTCTGAAATCAGCCCTGGTGACCGGGGCGGCCTTGAGCCTGCCGGCTGGTTTGGACCCCGTTCTGAACGTCCTCCAGGCCGCCGAGAGGCCGGATCTGGCCGTTGCCCGGGGAACACCACCCGCCAGAATTGTCCGGGCAGCGATCGGCAGCCTGGGCGGGATGAAGCGATTCGTCTCGCGGGGGGACATCGTGGTTGTAAAACCCAATATCGGCTGGGACCGCACCCCGGAGTATGCCGCCAACACGAACCCTGAAGTTATCGCCGCCGCCGTCCGGCTCTGCTTCGAGGCCGGTGCCAAACAGGTCAAGGTGTTCGATCATCCCGTCAACGACCCGCGGAGGACCTACAGGCAGAGCGGCATCGCCGCTGCGGCATCCGCCGCAGGCGCGACCGTCTCATTCACGGACAGCCGGAAATTCAAGGATATGCGGATCAACGGAACTTCCTTGAAATCATGGCCCCTCTACACGGAGGTCTTCGAGGCGGACAAGGTCATCAACATCCCGATCGCCAAAACCCATGGGACCTCCCGATTGACCCTGGGGATGAAAAACTGGATGGGGGTGATGGGCGGCTGGCGGGGACGGATTCACCAGCGCATCGACGAAAGCCTCGTGGACCTGGCGATGTTCATTCGGCCCACGTTGACGATCCTCGACGCCGTCCGGATCCTGACGGATAACGGTCCTCAGGGGGGCAGCCTGGCGGACGTGCGGCGGCTCAACATGGTCATCGCCGGTACGGACGCCGTGGCCGTCGATGCCTTCGGAGCCACCCTTTTCGGGATGAAGCCGGCCGACCTGGGATTTGTCCGCATCGGTCATCAGCGCCGCCTGGGAAGCATGGACCTGGCAGCCATGAACATCCAGAGGATCACCCTGTAAGCATTTCCCCGCGGGCCGGAATGCTCGCGATTTTTCTTACGACATCAACGTCTCATGCTGAAGCATATCCGACGCCTGTCCCAGGCCCTCTTTCTGCTCCTTTTTCTCTGGCTTTTCCTTTCGACGGAATCCCGGGGAGCCAACGAGCTGGGCTATCCGGTCAAGCTCTTCCTGGAGGCCGATCCTCTTCTTTACCTCACCACGGTCCTGTCCACCCGCCGGTTTTACACCCCTTTTCTGCTTGCCCTTGTCGTTGTGCTGATCACGGTCCTGCTGGGCCGGGTGTTCTGCGGCTGGATCTGCCCCCTGGGAACCCTGCACAACCTGGCAGGCTGCCTGAAGAAGGAAAGGGGTCCCGGAAAACCCGGCCATCTCTATTTCGGGAAATACCTCCTACTGATTTTCCTCCTGGTTTCATCAGCGTTCGGCCTTCAACTGACCGGCCTTGCCGATCCCCTTTCCCTGCTGATCCGGTCCCTGTCGCTGGCCGTTTACCCCCTGTTTCACAGTGCCGTCGTCAGCGTTTTTGACACCGTCTATACCTGGGATCTTCCAGTCCTCACAAAATGCTCCGAATTTCTCTACGCCCTGCTGAAAAAAGGCTTCCTCTCTTTCCAGCAACCTCATTTCCAGCAGGCACTGCTTCTCGGTCTGCTATTCTTCGCAATTTTGGCCCTGAATCTGCGGGAGAAGCGCTTCTGGTGCAGATATCTGTGCCCCCTGGGCGCATTTCTCGGGCTCTGTTCCCGCTACGCCCTGCTGAACCGCTCCGTCAGCGAGGTCTGCGACGGCTGCGGCGGCTGCGCCAAGGTCTGCCCCGGCGGGGCCGCACCGGATTCTAAGGAAAAGTGGCGCAAATCGGAATGCCTCCTCTGCATGAACTGCGACGATCTGTGCCCCCGCAATGCCGTCTCTTTCGGGTTTTCCCGGAAGCCATCGGGGGCCGCCCTGGATCTGGGTAAGCGGCGCGTGATCGGGGCCATCGCTGCCGGCACAGTTGCCGTTCCCCTGCTCAACACCTCGCCCCTGAAAAAGGCCGGGGCAGCGGACCCCCGTCTGATCCGGCCCCCCGGTTCCCTGGAAGAGGCGGAATTTCTGAAAAAATGCATCACGTGCGGGCAGTGCATGAAGGTCTGCATCACAAACGGCCTGCAGCCAACCCTGCTGGAAGCGGGACTGGACGGGATCTGGTCGCCGATGCTGGTCCCCCGGATCGGGTACTGCGAATACCGCTGCACCCTCTGTGGCCAGGTCTGTCCCACGGGGGCGATCCGAGATCTGACCCTGGAGGAAAAGGCGACGGTCCGCATCGGCACGGCCATGATCGACAAGGGCCGCTGCCTCCCCTTCGCCCATGCAACTCCCTGCATTGTCTGCCAGGAGGTCTGCCCCACCCCGGAAAAGGCGATCTGGTTCGAAACGGTTCCCGTGAAGAATCGGACAGGCCGGCTCCTGACGCTGCGGCAGCCCCACGTGGATCTGGAACTCTGCGTGGGCTGCGGCATCTGCGAAGCCAAATGCCCCGTTCTCGGCCGGCCCGCCATCTCCGTGACCAGCATCGGCGAATCCCGCTCCAGGGACAACCAGCTTCTCCTGCCCTAGATCCCCAGGAAACGACAGGGTTTATCAGGAATATTCCCTAGGTACTCCTAAGGTATTTTCCCTCCTCCTTTTACCGCCTTCCTAAACGAAATATCAACTTTCTCCCGATTGGCCAAAACCTGATTCTCTTGTATTTATTCCCCTACTTCAGGAGCATTTCCCGCAATTCCTGGAAAATTCCAACTCAACCGCGGACCGCGTCCTGACGACAGTCCGGTTGAACACAAACCATACCGAAGAGGAAAGAAGAAGGGGGAAAAGATCATGGTTAAAAGAGCGATGTTGATGACGGCGGTCACAGCCATTTTGATCCTCGCTGCGCAAATGGCGGCGGCATATACGATCACGACGGGAAGCAGTTATGGACCTTATCAATCCGGTCAGGGTGGCGAGTTTACGCTGCAGGCAGACCACGCCTTACAGTCGATCCTCGCCGGGTACGTTTCGGGAACGACTGCAGATATCAAGCAACAAAATCCCCTTTCATCGACACTGCAGCCAGGGACGTTTCAATCCTTCTGCCTGGAAAAAGATGAACATCTCTACACCGGCGCGGCATACTCCGTTACGATCAGCAACCAGGCGAACGGCGGCGGCCGGAACACGAATTCCGGGGATCCCATTTCTATCGGCACGGCATACCTTTACAGCAATTTTGTTCGGGGAACGTTAAGCGGATACCCCTACGGCATTGAGTCTCAACGCGAGACGTCCGCGGCGGCCCTCCAGCATGCCATCTGGTATCTTGAAAATGAGGAAACGTATGCCGATGCAGGGGGGGCTTCGAATATCTTCCTGACTGCCGTTCTCGCGCAATTCGGAAGCCTGGAAGAAGCCGATGACGACAGCAATGGCGCCTACGGCATCAAGGTAGCCAGCCTGTGGGTGTCCGGTCATGAAGGGGATCTCTCCTATGCACGGCAGGATCAATTGATCGCCACCCCCATTCCGGCCGCAGTCTGGCTTCTGGCCAGCGGCCTGTTCGGCTTGACGGCCGTCAGACGGCGGAAGGTGAACGGATCCGGATATTAAAGCAGTCGATCCGCGTGCAGCAACCCTCCAATCGCACTACTTCCGCGGCGCTGCCGGTCATGCCGGCAGCGCCGCACGCCTTTGGCTTTCAAACGTGGTCCACTCCCTATCTCACAGAGGAAGGTGGAAAGAAAAATCCCGTTCAAAGGACAAACGGATACTGATTTCCTGTCTCCGGTAAAACCACGGTTTATCATGGTTGCAACCCGTCCGTTCTAAGGTTTTGCACCATGGCATTTCATCATTCTCCGTAACAAAAAATCAGTCCTCTCCCGATGGTGTGGAAGGTACCGCTTCTATATGCTGCACCCACAAAAGATCCTCGCTCTTGAGAGGGATGTGTTCGCAGCCTGTGGACTGCAGCGGAAGAAAGGGATCCGGCTTCTGTCAGCTTTTCAGCCGGAATCGTATGAAAACTCCTCATTGCCGAGGATTAAAGAAAGGGCGATGGAGTCCGGCGTGGCGCCAGATTCACGTTCAGGCCTCAACACGGCTTTTCCCGAAAAAGGAGGTGATAGGTGGACCGGAGAATGTGGCGGGTTGTACATGGATGCCGAGTTGGTGGTTTAACCGCCACGGAGAGCAGGTTATTGGATCCTCCACACAGGTGAGTTTTTTTGCTTTTAACGTCAAAAAAGAAAAGATAATTTCAAGGAGAAAAAAATGAAAAAGAGTATTGTGACCTTGTTATTTGCCAGCCTGCTCCTCGCCGTGACCGGCCTTGCTCAGGCGGCACCACTTACGGATGTAGTACAAGCACCCACAGGCTATTTTGTGCCCAGTGATGCGCTGAAGTACAGCACCCCGTATTATCGCGATCAGTATCAAGATTGGGGATGGCAGCACTCTGCCCTTGCAGTAGACCCCAACACCATTACGAGCGCCACCTTAAACATCAGCGCCTTTGATGTCGATAATGCGAGTTCAGCTTCTTGGTATGAACATGATCTTATTTATGCCTATGACGGTGCAAACAAGGTGCTGCTTGGTGAACTAGCTGGTGCCGACGACATCTGGTCCTATACGACCTTTACTTTGGCCCCCAACTTTTATGATGACATCGTTACTGGACTTAAGATTTGGATGGATATAGATACAACCTCGGGCGGGAATTGGCTGGTGACTCTTTCAAAATCGGCCCTTTCTATTGACGGTGGTTCAATTCCCAACCCCAACCCCAACCCCAATCCCACGGTTCCGATTCCCGGCGCCATTCTGCTTTTTGCCCCGGGTCTTGCCGGCCTGGCCGCTCTCCGCAGAAGGATGAGCCGGTAGTCTCATCGGCTGTAGGGCATTCTATTTCAACGTTCTCATTCTTTTTCTGAAGTGACAAGTCCGGTAGTCCGGGCTTGTCACTTTTTTTGTCATTTGGGAAACAACATCGAAGGGATCACAGAGGAGTTCTAAACCGCGCGGCCCAGAAGGATCTCCCGGACTCGGGCCAGCTCGTCCGGGGCGTCCACTTCCACGGAATCGTGGAGGGTTTCCACCACCCGGATCCGATATCCGAATTCCAGGGCGCGCAGCTGTTCCAGCGATTCCAGCCGCTCCAACTTTCCCTCTTCCAGTTCGGTGAAGGTCCGGAGAAAGGATCTCCGGTAGGCGTAAATCCCGTGATGCTTGTAATGGGCGGCGGGATGGCGGTCGTCCCGGACGTACGGGATCGTGGACCGGGAGAAATAGAGGGCATTGAAGTCGGAATCGAACACCACCTTGACGCAGTTGGGGTGGGCGATCTCCTCCTTGCGGACAATCCGGTAGATCAGGGTCGACATGGGCAGGGAAGGGTCCTCCCGGAGCGGACGGGTCACCTCGTCAATCTGGGACGGCTCAAAAATCGGCTGATCCCCCTGGACATTGACGACAATATCCTCGTCTTCCAGATCCAGCGATTCGACGGCTTCGGCGATGCGGTCCGTTCCGGAGCGATGGCGTCCTGCCGTCATGATCGCCTTTCCGCCGAATTTTTCCACAGCTTCGAAGATCCGGTCATCATCCGTGGCCACCGCCGCAGCGGAAACAAGGGCCGATTGAAGAACCCGCTCATAGACATGCTGAATCATCGGCTTTCCGCAGAGATCGGCCAGGGGCTTTCCCGGAAAGCGGCTTGAAGCGAAGCGGGAAGGGATTATGCAGACGATTTTCATGGTGCTTTCAAAGTTTCCTTTTACAGATAGGGGTTGTCGGCCTGGAGATGATTCCTGACATAATCGGCTACAGCCTCTTCGAGGGTATGAAAATCGGCCCCCAGGCCGGCAGCCTGCAGCTTTTCCATCTTCGCCTCGGTGAAATACTGGTACTGCCCGCGGAGAGACTCCGGCATATCAATGTAATCGATCTGGGGCGGCAGGTTCATCGCCGAAAAAACGGCCGTCACCAGATCGTTCCAGGTCCGCGCCCGGCCGGTGCCCAGGTTGAAGATCCCGTTGATTCCGGGATGCCGGACAAACGCCCAGAGAACGTCCACACAGTCCTTCACATAAACGAAGTCCCGCATCTGCCCCCCGTCGGCGTAATCGGGGGAATGGGACTTGAAAAGGCGCACCCGTCCCGTATCCATAATCTGGCGGAAGGACTTGAAGACCACGCTGGTCATGTCGCCCTTGTGG
>JAVETB010000130.1:0-5631 GCA_034006265.1 Syntrophus sp. (in: bacteria)
AAGACTTCCTACGAAACGTTCATTTACCTCAGAGAGAAACACGGCCTTGATCCTCTTCCGGTTTATCACTACGCTGAACCCATTGAGTGGTTGAAGAAGTACATGGAAGTCACTGACTACATCGGTATTTCTGGCCTTGGCCAAGGCATCAATAAGAGGGATTACATACAGTGGGCTGATCGTGTTTTTGATATCGTGTGTGCTGGTAAAGATCGTTTGCCCAAATACAAGATCCACGGATTTGCTCTCACCTCTACCCAGCTTATTCATCGCTGGCCTTGGTACAGTGTTGATAGTTCTTCGTGGGTTCAATTCTCACAGTACGGAAAAGTTATTATACCTAAGATGATTGGCAATGAGAGATCCTACAAAGTAAAACCGTATGAGGTATTTGTATCTACAAGGAGTCCTGCTATCGGTAAGGACGAGGAACACTTTGAAACATTGTCAAATATGGAACAAGGCTATATCCTTGATTATCTACATTCGTTGAATATCAATTACGGCAAGTCGCATTTCAAGACTGTCGTTGCGGATTACAAGTGTGCAGACAACGAAAAGCCGTGGGGAAAAGCAGAGAACGGCAAGAAAAAGATTGAAGTGATTGAAGAATATGGTGTAAGTAATCGCCATGAGTACCGTGATATGGTAAACTTTCAATTCTATGTTGATCTTGAAAATTCTGTTCCCGCTTGGCCGTGGCCTTGGAAACGTGCAACTTCAAGGTTCGGGTTGATAAGATCATGAGAAAGAATTTACAGTGGCACAACCAGCACTTTTACATGGGTAAAGTGTTTGTAGGAAACGTGACCTATTCGCCTTTTGTTTCTAGGGAGGATCCGAAAAAGTATGCAGCATATTCATGTTTACCCTCTAAGGGTTCCGCAGTACGTTTGGGTCATTTTGAAAAAGAAACAGAAGCTATGGAAGCTGTAGAAAAATATGTAAATAATTGGTTAGACAGAGCTTCACTGTAGGAGGTATTATGAATTGTCCCAACTGTCAGGCAAAAGATTCCTTGATTCCTGCACAAAAGAACCACGAAACTATCTATCGTGGAAGAAAGCACTGTAAGATCGTTCGTGGTCAGCGTTGCATGGTTTGTGGAGAATCTTTCATTGATCCAGATGAAAATGAAGATTACGACAGAAGTCTTGATGAATTCATATCCAGAGTGCATCAGGAAACCAAGCATCTTACTTGCTGCACATGTGTGGCTGGACATTCTTGTCCTTACCGTTGGGACCCTTATAACTCTAATGGTGATTGTTTGGCGGAAAAGTGATTTGTACAGAATATTCACTATGATGCTTTTATAGGAGCGTATATGAAGAGAAAAGGCCAGTACCCCGTGGATGAAGAATATGTTCTTCAGGTAAGTCCTTACTGGAGCCGGGCACTCCAACTTGTAGATGACAGAAAGGCGAGAAAGTTTTACTTGTGGGACTTGTTTATTGTGCTTGGTGGTATGGGCCTTTTGTACTTTATTTATATGAGGTTTTTCGGATGAGAATATATCTTGTGGGAAATTTTGATTTGCTTGTTTATCCTAAAAAAGAACGCAAAATGTACGATAGAATAGTTGAAGAACAGAAAAAGAACTATAACAGGCTGGTATCTTACTTTAATGTCGATAAGTTGAATGGTATTGTTGATCTGAAGTACGAGCATGAAAACATTCAAGCACCGTTAAAAAAGCCGAAAGAGTTTGTAAACTCTATTGGCGCAAAGGCGAATAAGAAGTCACAGAAGGCAAAGAATAAGAAACGTGTAAACGAGGATGGTTTAGAAAGAGCATGAAGTTATCTTTGAACGAAATCCGAGTGATGCAGAGGCTTTCCCTTAAAAAGCAGATTCCTTTTTCTAGTGTGTCGGACAAAGACAAAAAGATTTTCCGTGCGTTGTATAGTCGCGGCCTTATAGAAAGAGGCGAAAGTTTTTGGAAGCTTGCAAAAATTACTGAGACCTTATAAAGATGAACTTTGTGCGATATACTCAAGTATCGCTTTTTGAGAGAGCCTTTAGAACTTCAAGAGAAGGGAGGCTTTATGCGTAGATTTCGGTAATCTTTACGCCAGGAGAAATTCCATGTTAATTCTAATCGAAGACTGGCTCCCTACCCCAAATCGGTCGGGGAAAGAGAGTTCAGCGGCAGGACTTAAGAGTCCACGATACGTAGTTGGCACGTATACGCTTCTCTTTTAGAAATACCTGGCCGGAGGGGGCCGAAAACATGGCCCCCTCTTTTCTTCTTGGCACCATCACTTAGCTGCTAGATTTAAAAACTCAAGACTACAAGACACGACTCCTAGTGTTCTTGTTGAGAGGAAGTAAAGCGAATCACTTTCCGAAGGAGTATAAAGGTGGTGAAGAGCTTTGAGGCAATCTTCGATCAAGGATCGCCTAACGATGGTGCCAAGAACAAAGGAATTTCGGTTGCATCCGTGAGTGGTAACCGGACATTGGGGCCTCTCCATCGGGCTCCTGATTCAGGGCAAGGGCTTCCCTAGTTAAGCCCACTGTTAGCGGATTCAAAACCCGCGTATCCCGGAGCGAGACAGCGCAATATCTTATGTGGTAGTAGGCCGGGATAACTTTTCAAAAATTTCTTCCTAGATTCCGAAGAAGGGTTAGGAATCGTTACAACAAAGCTGCTGTCAAAGACGTTAAAATGCCACCCAGGCTTTGCAGCGAGTAGGGAAGGAAACTTGGCGGTGTGGAAGTCTAGGATAAGGCGACGAGTACCACCGCCATTTTACTTTAGCGAATAGCGTCTGGTTGCCACCCTTAATGGCAGGGTTTCCGGGAAATAGGAGACTTGGGATCGGTTGAGAGTACACCGACGAATACCTAGGACAAAGCAACGCGCTTATAGCAGTAGGCGAGGGAGGTTATGATCGGCATACCTGATCATTCAATCCCTCGCCATTTTTAGAAATGCCACGAATTACCTATGTTTGTCAGTATGTACTTGGTCAGATAGTGCGACGGCACATATTTCTGCATTCCAAGAGACCTCGGCAAAGACCGCACTGCCCGGGACTAAACAGTGTGAGGAAGTAAAGTTTCGTGGCATTTCTAAAAATGGTCAAGTCTGCGGTAAGGTGCTTAACGTGATAGTCGGAGGACTCGGGCAGACGGTATAGGCGGAGAGCACACCAAAATTATCAAGGGAGGAACCTATGAGATCCGTACGATTGAACGAAGGGAACCGAAGAGTGATCCTTAACAACATCAAGAACTTTATTGCAGATCAGCAAGAAAAAAGCAGCCTCGGTAAAGAATTCAAGATGATGGAGTACAACATAAATTCCATGCTTATCAAGCATCGTTATACTATTTTGCCCCCTGCTGAAGCTGAAATTGTAAGGAAGCACACACAATCTTTGGTAAATCTTAATTTCGTTCGTTTCGAAAAAAATAAGGGTGTTATCTCCATCGTAGAACCCAATTATCCGAAGCATGGCGATATCGCCATCAAGAATATTGAGATCACTTCCAAAATTCGTCCCATCCTTTTTGAAAAACTCATGTCGGAGCTATCCCCTGAATTGAAGGAATCATTCTACAACCTTACCTACTACTACAAATGCGAATCTGAAGTATTGTTGAAGAAATATACCCAAGTTCTTGAACAGGCCACTACCACAAGAAAGCTTATCATGCTTCACCCTCTATGGAAAAAGTTTGTCGAAGGTGTTGTTGCGCCGGAACCCGAAGAAATCAAAGTTCCTGCCGAAATAACCGCATTTGAGAATACTATCTCATAAATGTCATGGCCAAAGTAAAACCTAAGAAACAGTTTGTTACCGGAAGTTCCCTTGTGATTGGTGTCGAACCAGCTGATAGGGACATAGTTTGTTATTTTAAAACCGAAGAAGACCTGCAAGCTTTTCTTGATCAGCATAATTCAGACAAAGAACTTTACGGCGATTCTCCTTTCTTAACCATCAAAGATGGTGATATCAACTACATCTGCACTCGGAAATTGGAATTCTTTTACAGGTTCAAAGCTTATTCTGGTGTTCTCCATCGTCTTCAGTTGAAAGATAAAGCTGATAGGGTGGAGGTCGCCAAAGCATGTCTTTACTACGATCCCCCGAAGGAGTGATTATGGCTGAACCTTATGCCGTTTTGAGGTTTATAGGAGATTATAGATTCCTGAGTAATTTTTATGCGAGCCCCATAACACTGGATGGGGTTATCTATCTTACGGTAGAGCATTACTTCCAATCACAGAAAACAAACGTAAAATCCGAAAAAGAAAGAATCATCAACGCCGCTTATGCAAGACAAGCCAAGATGTGGGGAAGGTCTGTAACCCTTCGTGATGATTGGGATGATGTAAAGCTAGGGGCGATGAGGCTGGGGGTATATTTAAAATTTCACCAGAGCCGTGTTCTAAAGAAAAAGTTAGTGTCAACAGGTAATTCCATTCTTATAGAAGGTAATGACTGGCATGACAATTTTTGGGGAATTTGTTTTTGTAATACCTGCCACGACAATACACCAGGACAAAATCATTTAGGTAAAATTTTAATGTCTTTGAGGGAATCATTATGGTCATCATAAAGCAGTTGACGGAAGAAATTTACAAGGCCATTGACCAGTTTGAGCGGGAGACTGGTCTTTTAATTTCCTCTGTAATACAACAACACGAAACACACAACGGTATACCCATAGTGGTAAACAGAGAAATAAAACTTTCATCCACAAGTAGATCAATTTATTAGGAGAGATCATGCCCAAACCCGTGCAGAAAAAGACCAAAGAAGTCAAAGTCATCAAGAAAGGAAAAGAGATCAACGTTCAGGATCTTATCACCAAACTTGATGCCGTAGCCCCTGGATTGTCCAAGAAGGAAATTCTTGAACAAGCCACGCACTACATTTTTTCCGGCGAACGTATCATTACGTATAACGATAAGATCAGCGTCAGCACGCCCTATACCGAAATCTCCGAGAGTTTCAGTGTAAAGGCCGAAGACTTTTACAAGATTCTGAAAGGTATATCGGAAGATACTGTCTTTTTCCAGTTGAAAGACAACATGATCACACTGACCACAGATTCTACGGAAGCCGAACTCGCCATCACCACCGAAGAGACAACAGTAGTTGAGCTTTACAAGTCACTGGATATCGAAAATCAGAAGAAGAAAAAGATCAAAGATCCGACAGAATTCATTACTGCCCTTGACTTCTGTAAATTCTGTGCCAGCAAAGACCTTACTGCGGACGCCCTTTTTTGTGTATGTGTTGAAGGTGATAAGGTTATGGCCGCAGATGACATTCGTGTTTCTGTGTTCAATCTCAAGGAAAAGTTTCCCAAGATGCTGATCCCTGCTACCATGCTTGGCGAACTGACCACCTACCCCCTGAAGGAATATGCCGTGGCTGAAAGCTGGACGCATTTCTTCATGGAAAACGGGACAGCTTTCAGTTGCCGAACTGTCGATGATGATTACCCTGACATGGAAGAGTTCCTCAACGAGACTACAGAGAGCGAAGATATCACTCCTGTTGCTCTTCCTGCTGAACTTCGTGCTGTTCTTGAAACCGTTATCCCTATGTGCAAGGGTGACAGCGAAATGGAAAAGACTGTGGAGATCGCTTATAACGCCAAAGATATCAG
>JAVETB010000016.1:0-44085 GCA_034006265.1 Syntrophus sp. (in: bacteria)
TTGCTCAGCGGCGCTCGACGGAGAGCTGGCGGTGACGGGAATTTTGAAGGCTTTGGGGGTTTCGGGGGCGGTTTCGGCGGTTTCGGCGGAGGTAGCAGCGGCGGAGGCGGCGCCGGCCGTCATTTTTGAGAGGGAGAGAAGCATGGTGAAGATTCCGAACAATCCCGAGGAAATCTTTCCCGAAATTACGGCGGACTATCGACAGGCTTTCGGAGAGGGGTTGGCATCCGTAATTCTCTACGGCAGCGGCTGCACGGGAGATTACCGTCCGGGGAAATCGGACTTGAACTTTCTGCTGATTGTGGACGATGAAGGCGTGGAGCGTCTGGAGAGGGCGGTTCCGGTCGCCGGGAAATGGAGACGCCGGAGGGTGACTGCACCCCTGATTTTGACCCGGAACGATCTGAGTTCCTCACTGGATTCCTATCCCATCGAATTTCTCAATATGAAGAAGCACTATCGCCTGGTACATGGCCAGGATGTCCTGCAGTCTCTTGCCATCGATTCCGGTGCATTGCGCCTGCAGATTGAACGGGAACTGAAGGGAAAGCTGTTTCTTCTGAGGAAAGGTTACCTGGAATCGGAGGGGCGCCAATCTGAGCTGAGGAATCTTGTCGCAAGATCTCTGACCGCTTTCACGGCTCTTTTCGGCGCCTTTCTGTATCTCAAGGGGCGGGAGATTCCTTCCTTGAGGCGGGATGTGATCAAGGCCATGGCCTCGGCCTTCTCCCTTGATCTGGAACCCTTTTTAAAGGCTGCGGAAATCCGGGACGGGGAAGGCAGCCGCAGCGCCGCTGAATTGGGAAGCCTGTTGAATGAGCTCATGAAGCAGATTTCCAGGCTTTGTTCGCTGGTCGAAGAGGCTTGATCCGCCTTGAAGGCCGGGGCCGGGGATCCAAAAGGTGCGATTTTCTGTCTGAACCTGACCGTTCCGGCAGAAGGGTTGTCCATTGTTCAGGCTGATGGAAGGAGCAGGAATAACAACAGATGATGCGGGGAGGTAGAGGTATGACGGCAGGCGGGAGAAATTTTCTTGTCGGCGCGGCGGTCGCGCTGGTTGTCCTTTTTTCTCTGTATTCCTTTGTCAAGGGGATATACAATAATTTTATCACGTTGGACGAATCCATGAATAGCTCCTGGGCCCAGGTGGAGAACCAGCTGCAGCGCCGATATGACCTGATCCCGAACCTTGTTGAAGCGGTGAAGGGATATGCCAATCAGGAAAAGGAGGTCCTGATCGAAGTGACCAATGCCCGGGCCCGTGTCGGCGGGGCGGCAACGGTTCCGGAAAAGATCGAGGCCAACAACGAACTTTCGGGAGCCTTGAGCCGGCTTCTGGTGGTGGTGGAGCAATATCCCGACCTCAAGTCCAATGTGAACTTTCTCCGCCTTCAGGATGAGCTGGCCGGTACGGAAAATCGTATAGCCGTGGAAAGACGCCGTTATAACGAAGCGGTTCAACATTACAACGTGGCTGTCCGTCGCTTTCCCAACAGCCTTGTGGCCGCGGCGTTCGGTTTTCAGGCCGCAGCCTTTTTCGAGGCGCCTGGGGCGGCCAAGGCGGCACCGAAGGTCAAATTTTAAAAGGTATGTTTCGATTTCTGCTGATTTTCTTCCTGCTTTACGGCGGCCTACACGGGTACGCCTTCTGGAAGATCCGATCGGCCTTTTTTCCGGGGCCCGTGATCTCCGTGCTTGTGGCGGCGGTCATGGCCTTGATGATTGTCGCCCCGGCACTGATCCGGATTTCGGAACGGTACGGTCTGGAGTGGGCCGCCCGGATCCTGTCCCATGCGGGTTATACCTGGATGGGAATATTGTTTCTCTTTGCTGCTTTTGCCTTGGCGTTCGACCTCTGCCGTCTTCTTGTTTTTCTTTCGGGGTTGATCTGGAGCATGGAAGGCGTTCCCCTTCTGTCGTCAGCCCGGTCCGCTTTTTTCCTCCCTTTGTTCCTGGCTTTGGGAATCTTCGTCTACGGCTGGTTTGACGCCCGCGACATACGGGTCGAGTCTCTGACCATACAAACGGACAAGATCCCTCCGGAAACAGGCCGCTTGCGGCTTGTCCAGATTTCCGACATCCACATCGGCCTGATGAACGGTCCCGGGTTTATCTCCAGGATGGTCCGGGTCATTCAGGAAGCGGGGCCGGATCTTCTCCTTTCTACCGGAGATCTTGTGGATGGACAGATCAACAGCATAGAGAAGGTTCTTCCCCTTTTTCAGGAACTCCAGCCGCGTCTGGGTAAGTACGCGGTAACGGGCAATCATGAATTCTACGCCGGAATTACGCAGGCGTCGGAATTTACCCGCAAGGCGGGGTTTCAAATGCTCAGGGGAGAGGGGGTGACGGTTGCCGGACTGATCAATATTGTGGGGATCGACGATCCCGCCGGACGGGCGGTGGGCCAGCATCGCCCGGTTGAGGAAGGGGTGCTGCTGAACACGATGCCGGTGCAGCATTTTACCCTCCTGCTGAAGCATCTGCCCCTGGTGGACCAACATGCCGTGGACCGGTTTGATCTTCAGTTGTCCGGTCATACCCATAAGGGTCAGATCTTCCCCTTCAGTCTCATCACCCGGTGGTATTTTCCCTTCCACTCGGGCTCCTTCCGTCTTTCCGACATTTCCCGCCTTCATGTGAGCCGGGGAACGGGAACCTGGGGGCCGCCCATCCGCTTTCTCAGCCCTCCGGAAGTGACGGTGATCGATCTGGTCGCGACGGGCAATCCGGTGGAGCGCTTCAGCGGAAGGCAAACAGGGCAATCATCCGGCGGGAGGAACTGACAATTCATGGATATCATTACCTCTCACATTCAGACGGATTTTGATGCCCTGGGATCCATGCTGGCGGCGAAGATTCTGTATCCCGATGCCTTGATCGTCTTTCCCGGTTCACAGGAAAAGAGTGTCCGCGATTATCTGCTGGATGCCCCGCCCCTGGTTCGTGAGGACATGGTGAAGACCCGGCAGCTCGACCTTGATGCCGTATCGAGAATGATCGTGGTGGACACAAGGCAGGCATCCCGAATCGGCAGGTTTTCCCAGCTTCTGGGTCGGGAGGGATTGACGGTTATCCTTTATGATCACCATGGTTCCTCACCCGATGACATTGCCGGGAATCTGGAGTACTGCGAGGAACTGGGCTCAACGGTGGCCCTGATGGTGAAGGTTCTCAATGAGCGGGGGCTGCGGCCACCCCCTGAGATTGCCACGGTCATGGCCATGGGCCTCTATGAGGATACAGGATCTCTTCTTTTCCCCTCCACGACGCCGGACGATTGCCTGGCACTGGCGGCCCTGATGACCTGGGGGGCGGATATGGATCAGGTCGCAAGGACGATTTACCGGGAGCTCAGTGCGGAGCAGGTGGATGTGCTGGACCAGCTGATCAAAAACATCCGCACGCTGGAGGTCAACGGCCTCCATGTCCTTGTGTCGAAGGCCTCTTCACCAGGCTACGTAGAAGACTTTGCCATTCTGGTCCATAAATTAAGGGCCATGTATGTCGCAGATGCCCTGTTCGCGCTGGGGCAGATGGGCGATCGCATCTATCTGGTGGCACGGAGCTCCCAACCACAGCTCAATGCGGCGCAGGTGGCCGCTTTCTTCGGCGGCGGCGGCCATGCGTCGGCGGCGGCGGCTTCCCTGAAAGATCTGAATCTTCATCAGGCGGAGACGTCATTGATTCGGCATATCCGGGCGGAAACGAGACCCCTTCTCTCCGCCCGGGAGATCATGACCTTCCCGGTCAAAGGGATCTATCTCGACGAAAGCATCAACAAGGCCAGCGAACTCCTGAACAAATACCATATCAACGCCCTGATCGTGAAATCTGCCGATGAGCGGATCCGCGGAATCGTGACGCGCCAGGTGGTCAGCCGCGCCCAGGGCCATGATCTGGGGACGGCAAAGGTCAGGGACTATATGATCCGGGATGTCCGGACCGTTCGTCCGGCGGCTTCCGTGGGAGAGATCCGCAGCCTCGTGATTGACGGAAATCAGCGCCTGCTTCCGGTCGTTGAGGACCGCAAGGCCGTAGGGGTCATTACCCGTACGGACCTGATGAGGATCCTCCATGAGAGGATGACAAAGATTGAGAGGGGCTCATCGTCAGGGGTTCCAGGAAAATCCGTACGCTACCTTCTCCGGGAAAGAATGCCGGAGAATATCTATGAACTGCTGAAAAAGGCTGGAGAACTGGCCGAGGCCATGGGATTCCATCTTTTTCTCGTGGGAGGGATTGTCCGGGACATGGTGATGAGGGTCGATAATCTGGACGTGGACCTGGTGGTGGAAGGGGACGGGGTGGTGTTCGCCAGGGCTCTGGGAAACGCTTTCGGCGCCAAGGTCTCTCCCCACGAAAAGTACAAGACGGCCGTGATCCGCCTTCCCGGGGGGATGAGAATTGACGTGGCCACGGCAAGACTGGAATATTACCGGATGCCCGGCGCATTTCCCGAGGTGGAGGAATCCAATCTGAAACTGGATCTTTCCCGGCGGGACTTTACGATCAACACCATGGCCGTGGCTCTGAATCCCCACCGGTTTGGCGAGCTGATCGATTACTTCGGCGCCCAGCGTGATATTCGGGAAAAAAAGATCCGGGTCCTGCACTCCCTGAGCTTTGTCGAGGATCCTTCCCGGATTCTCCGGGCCGTTCGATTTGAGAAGCGTCGCGGCTTTTCCCTGGGCAAGCAGACAGTCTCCCTGATTTCCTCGGCCGTCCACGCCGGTTTCCTCAGGAATATTCCGGGAAGAAGAATCTTTCATGAAATGAGGCAGATCCTCCAGGAAGAGGATCCGATCCGCTGCATGGACCGGCTTCGGGAATTGAAGGTGCTTGAGGCGATCCATCCGGACCTGATTTTCGAGGAGCCGATGCGGGAGGCCTTCCATGCGGTTCGAGAAACGCTCTTGTGGTTCCGCCTTCTCTATACCCATGAAAAAGTCCGGATCTGGTTTCTCTACTTTCTGGCGATGACGGAGTCCATGGATCCTCAAACAGTCGTTGCTCTCGGGGATGCCTTCGGATTGAGGAGAGAAGATGCCGAAATCCTCCTCGCCTCACGGGAAAAGGTTCGGGAGATCATGCGAAGAATGGCGCCCCTGCCTGACATTCTGCCATCGCAGGCGGTCGACATCCTGGAAAAGGCGTCCCTGGAAGAAATTCTGTACGCCATGTCGCGATCCAAATCTGCCAGCTTCAAAAAGATCTTTTCCACCTACGTGACAACGTGGCGAAACTACCGGCCGCCGATTTCGGGCCGTGATCTTCTGGCCATCGGGTTTTCCGGAAACAGGGAGCTGGGTGCCTGCCTGAAGGAAATCCGCGACCGGAGCCTGAACGGGGAAATCCGCGATTTTGCCGGCGCCCTGGCATTTGCGCAATCCCGGCTGGCAGAGACCCGGGGTTAGCGATCCCCGTGAGGGACGCCTCGGGTCTGTGAGGCTAGAAATGGGTCAGGGGTCGCTTCCCGATGGAAAAGACATTGAAGCCCAGATCAAAACAGCGTCGGGGGTCCAGAATATTCCGGCCGTCAAAAATAAAGGCCGGCTTTTCCGCCTGACGGTAAAGCCTGGAATAATCGAGTTCGCCGTAAAGCGCCCACTCGGTCATGATCGCGATGGCATGGCATCCCCTGGCAGCCTCGTAGGGATCATCCACAAAATGGACCGTGCCCTGGGCGTCGGCCAGATCGATTCTGGCGTTATCAAGGGCTTTGGGATCCGTGATCACGACCTCGGCCTGTTCTTCCAGAAGCCGGCGGGCGACGTAAATGGCCGGGCTTTCCCGCGTATCGCCCGTGTTGGCCTTGAAAGCGAACCCGAAAAGGCAGATCCGCTTGCCTGACAAGGTGTTGAACATGGCGGTCAGCATGTTTCGGACAAACCGTTCCTGCTGGTATCTGTTGATCTTAATGACGCCTTCCCAGTAATCGGCCACGTCCTCCAGGCCATAGTATCGGCAGAGATAGACCAGGTTGAGAATATCCTTCTTGAAGCAGGAGCCCCCGAAGCCGATGCTGGCATTCAGAAAGCGTGAGCCGATCCGGCTGTCCGTCCCGACGGCCCTTGCCACGTCGGATATGTCGGCCTCCGTCTTTTCACAGAGGGCGGAGATGGCATTGATGGAGGAAACCCGCTGAGCCAGAAAAGCGTTGGATACCAGCTTGGAAAGCTCACTGCTCCAGATGTTGGTTGTGAGAATCTTCTCCCGGGGAACCCAGTTGGCATAAATTTCAACCAGCGTGTTTCTTGCTTTCAACCCCTCTTCCGTCTCCCGGGAACCGATGAGAACCCGATCCGGGTTTTTCAAATCATTGATGGCGGTTCCTTCCGCAAGAAATTCCGGGTTGGAAAGGACGTCAAACCGGACATGGTTTTGCGATGTGTTGAGGATGCGCTCCATGGCCTGGGCGGTGCGAACCGGGAGGGTGCTTTTTTCAACGACGATTTTCGGCGAAGTGGAATGCTCCAGGATCTGGCGGGCCGTCTTCTCCCAGTATTGAAGATCCGCAGCCATGCCGGCTCCTGTCCCGTAGGTCTTGGTGGGCGTGTTGACGCTGACGAAGATGATGTCGTTCTCCCGGATGCCCTGTTCGATGTCCGTACTGAAGAAGAGGTTGCGGTTCCGGGTGGTCTTGACGAGCTCATCGAGGCCCGGTTCATAGATCGGCAGGACATCGGAATTCCACTGGGCGATGCGGTCGGGGTTGATGTCCACAATCGTCACTCTGTACTGCGGGCACTGGTGGGCAATCATGGCCATGGTGGGGCCGCCGACGTAACCGGCGCCGATACAGAGGATATGTTTTTCAAATGTCATAAGGCTCCATCCTTGGAATGAATTGAGGAGATTTCGTCAACGGGGCTCAGCCCAGCCTGTTCCGGAAATAGGATACCGCAAGTTCCAATCCCTTTTCAAGCGAAGTGTCCGGCTGCCAGTTCAGAAGCCTCCCGGCGAGAGAAATATCCGGCTTCCGCTGGAGGGGATCGTCGTGAGGAAGGGGCGAGAAAAGAATCCGGGAAGTTGAGGCCGTCATGGCAAGAATTTTTTCGGCAAGCTCGAGAATGGTGAATTCCACCGGGTTGCCCAGGTTGACCGGTCCTGAGATTTCCGGCGGTGTGTTCATCAACCGGATCAAGCCTTCGACCAGGTCATCGACATAACAGAATGACCGGGTCTGCGAACCGTCGCCATAAACGGTGATGGCCCTTCCTGTGAGGGCCTGAATCATGAAATTGCTGACAACACGGCCGTCGTTCAAGGCCATGCGGGGGCCATAGGTGTTGAAAATCCTGGCGATCTTCACATCCACGCCGTTCTGGCGGCGGTAGTCCATCATCAGGCATTCCGCGGCCCTTTTCCCTTCATCGTAACAGCTGCGTATCCCGATGGGGTTGACCCGCCCCCAGTATGCTTCATGCTGGGGATGGACTTCCGGATCACCGTAGACCTCCGAGGTGGACGCCTGAAGAATTCTGGCTTTAACCCGCTTGGCGATCCCCAAGGCGTTGATGGCTCCCATGACGTTGGTTTTGATGGTTTTAATGGGATTGTGCTGATAATGAACGGGAGAGGCCGGACAGGCGAGATTGTAAATCTGGTCCACCTCCAGATAGATGGGCATGGTGATGTCGTGACGGATCAGCTCGAATCGGGGATTGTTGACCATCTGAAGGATGTTGTCCTTGCTGCCGGTGAAAAAATTGTCCAGGCAGAGGATATCATGCCCCTCTGAGAGCAGCCGCTCGCAGAGATGGGACCCAAGAAAGCCGGCTCCACCGGTAATCAATATACGCATGACAGATGCCTGCAGGGATGTTTCCGTTGATTTGTGTTCAAGACTCTTCAGAAGCTGTTCGTAACGCTTGATTTTACGCCGATATCCTTATAGCATCAGCACCAAAATGTAAAATCTTTTTTATCACAAATATCGTGCCAGTGTTGAAAATTTCTCCGGTTCGTCTTCTGCCTTGAAGTTGTATCCGAGCGATCATGGGCTGAACCGGTCTGATCGGGAAAATCTTAAAAGGGAATGAAGTATGCAGGAATCAGGAAAACTTTTCGTTGTGGCGACACCGATCGGCAATCTGGAGGATATCACCCTCCGGGCGATTCGGGTTCTCAAGGAGGTCGCTCTGGTTGCCGCCGAGGACACCCGGAGAACCCGCACGCTCTTTGAAGCTTATAAGATCAGCACGCCCCTGATCAGCCTTCATGAGCACAATGAATTTAAAAGGAGCCGGACGTTGATGGATCGGCTCAGGGAAGGCCATGATGTGGCCTATGTCTCTGACGCGGGAACCCCCGGGATCTCTGATCCGGGTTTTGTATTGATTCGCCAGGCCCTGCAGGGCGGTATACAGGTGATTCCCATCCCGGGAGTGTCCGCCTGTATCGCGGCTCTGTGCGTTTCCGGTATTCCAATGGATTCCTTTGTTTTTATGGGGTTCCTGCCTGCCAGGGGAAACAGGCGGAGGGAGTTGCTGGCTTCGTTGAACAATGAATCACGGACGATGATTTTCTATGAAGCGCCCCACCGATTGACGGATTCCCTGGAAGACATCGGTTCTGCTTTCGGGAACCGGGAGATCGTGATTGCGAGAGAATTGACGAAGCTTCATGAGGAGATTTCACGGGGCGGGCCACAGGACCTTCTGGCCGGCCTGCGCGGCAGGCGGATCAAAGGGGAAATCACGCTGGTCATCGCGGGGCGTGAGCCGGAGTCCAAAGCCTGGTCTGACGAAGACATTCGAAGCCTCTATTTCCGGTATCGGAAGGAAGCCGGTTTGTCCGACCGGGATGTCGTTGATCGGATTGTCGAAGAAACGGGAATGTCCAGGAAACGGGTTTATGCGATTGTTATTGCCGTCATTTCTGAAGATCCCGGACCTGAACGCTGAGGAGTTTTTCTGGGGCTCCTGGAAGGATGGAAATTGGGGGCTTCAGCGATAATGTATTGAACTAAGTGGATATCTATGATAATTTCCTGAAAAATTCGGGTTTTAACCAGAGAAGGGCATACGGAAGAATTGCAGGGTCAGCGATCATAAAAACCGGAGAGTAAAGGGATGAACGGAGATTCAGAGGTTCCGGAATTCAGCAGGAGCGGGGAATTCACCATGAATAAAGGCACGATGAAACAGCATCTGCCGGGGCCCGGAGACAGGATTTATGATCTTAACGAGATCGTTGATGACTCCCGGACGAAAATTTATGATCTCACCGATGTTGTCGAGGAGCCGGATGTTTTGAGGAACAGGGAGCCTCATGAGGTCCTGGTGATCGATGGCAGAGGCTATGAAACGGAACCGCCACCGGCAGATATCATCCATGATCTCGTCGATGCCATCGAAGAAAAGCCGACCCCGGAGCAGCCCCATGGCCTTTCGCAGGAAGAAGTGAAGAGACTGATTTCGGAAACCGTGGAGAAAATGGCCCGGGAAATGATCCCGGCCATTGTGGAAAGAGTCATTAGAGAAGAAATCGAAAAATTGAAACAGGATTCGGAGGAGGAGGCTGTATAGCATGATATACCGAAGCAGAAATTTTATCTTTTCCGTGCTGTTGATGACCGTGCTGATTCTTTCGGGGTGTGGCCCGGGAAAATCTTCCGCTGTGTTGAAAGACGGCAACAGGGAAGAGGTTCATCGAATTGCCGTGTTCCCCGTTTTTAATGAGACTTCTGATCAGCAGGCCGCCCGGCTTTTGAGGGAAAAGATCCAGAACGCCCTTTACTTCAAGGGATATCCCAAAATTGCGGCCCAGTTTGTTGATGAAACATTGAGCGGCGAACAGGCCAAGGAGCAGGAGGCCCAGGATAAGGCGGAATATTCCCGGGAGTTGGGCAGGCAGATGCAGGTTGACGCGGTTCTTTATTGCGATCTGCAGGAAAGTCGGACCCATTATTATTGGCTCTATTCGCCTTTGTCTGTTTCCGCTGTCTTTGAGTTGCGGAGCGCCAGAAGCGGCCAGTTGCTCTGGCGGAATTCCTACAGCACCATCAAGAGAACCTATGGCCTGTCAAAGGATTCTCTTCGGTTAAAGGGCGCCCAGGTCTATGAAGACGCGATTCAAGAACTGGTTGATCAGGCGATGCAGGGAATCCCTGACAGTTCCGAGGTTCTTGGATGAATTGGTGGACGGACGGCGTTGTGATGGAAGGTGTTGGACTTTCGGCTCCATGTTAAAGTGGATTTTCTGTCGGAAATCCCATCGGGTTCTTTATCATTCCTGACGGAAATTGAAATGGGCCCTTCTTTACAGATTTTTGCAACGGGGGAATCGCCGATTCTCGAATGAATATACCTAATCTTTTAACCCTGCTGCGCATTATTCTCACCCCCGTATTGGTCATCTTTCTGATGGAAGGCTCGTATTTCAAGGCCCTCATCGTATTTGCCGTTTCCGGTGTGTCCGACGGGCTGGACGGATTTCTGGCGCGCACTCTGAAGCAGCAGACGAAGCTGGGGGCCTATCTGGATCCCATTGCCGATAAAGCCCTGTTAACCAGCAGTTTTTTGACGCTCGCTATTCTGGGAATTCTTCCCGGCTGGCTCACCGTCGTCGTCATCAGCAGGGATTGCATCATTTTGCTCGGCATCGCGGTTCTGTCCATTATGTCCATATCCGTTGAAATCCGCCCCGCCTTCATCAGCAAGGTCACCACCATGTTACAACTTCTGACGGTGCTGATGGTGCTGATGGTCCATGGCCTGACCGGCGGGGGGGAATACACTGGAATGTATCTGATGTACTGGTTAACCGCTCTGGTGACGATTCTATCCGGAATTGTCTATTTGATTCGAGGTATTCGCTTAATCAATTCTTCGCAGTAGGGCCTTTTGCATCGGACTTGGAGTGCGGGATACTGGAGGAGTGAACCTGTCAGATGGCGGGACGAGAAATCTTTCCCCGGGTTTTCTTCCCCAGGGATGGGATGAAGGCGGGAAAAAGCAAAGGAGCTTAGATTTTGCCTTGACAAGAGACCGATTTGTTGTTAGGTATTACGCCCTGTTTGGCGGTAGGATAAGCGTGAAGGCACGTAGCTCAGGGGGAGAGCGCCATCCTGACGCGGTGGATGTCCAGGGTTCAAATCCCTGCGTGCCTACCATTTGTTACAATGCAAGCCTGCAGAGCGATTCGTCTCACCGATTCAAGAAGATATGATCTGTTGGGAAAGGGCATCCGCAAAGATAACGCGCTGATGCCCTTTCTTTAATAAAGGGAATTAAAGAGTCCTTAACCTGGATGTTAATATTGGGATTATGAAGGAAATCAAAATTGTTTTACCGGATGGATCAAAGCGGGCTTATCCGGAAGGGGTCACCGTAAAGGACGTCGTCTCTTCCTGGGATCAGAGAGTGCTTGCTGCAACCGTAGCGGCCAGATTCAACAGGAGCCTCATTGACGTGAACCGCTCGCTCACCGAAGACGGAACACTGGAACTGATCGATGTCTCGTCCCGTGAAGGTCTCGAAATTCTTCGGCACAGCATCTCTCATGTGATGGCTCAGGCCGTTCAGGATATTTTTCCCGGGGTGCTGGTCAGTATCGGTCCGGCCATTGAAGACGGCTTTTATTATGATTTTGAATATGACAACGCCTTCACCCTGGAGGATCTCGAAAAAATAGAAGCCCGGATGCAGGAAATTATCAAGGAAGATCTTCCGTTTATGCGGGAAGAGGTATCCCGCGGGGAGGCCATATCCTTTTTTCAGGGCAAGGGCGAGTCATACAAGGTCGAGCTGTTAAAGGATCTTCCCGAAGAGGTGAAAACAGTCAGTCTTTACAGGCAGGGTGGCTACACCGATCTCTGCCGGGGGCCTCACATCCCCTCGACGGCCATGATCCGTGCCTTCAAGCTGCTCAACGTCGCCGGTGCATACTGGCGCGGAGACGAGCGGAACAAGATGCTGCAGCGTATCTATGGAACCGGTTTCGCCACGCGGAAGGATCTGGAGGATTATCTCAGGATTATCGAAGAGGCCAAAAAGCGGGACCACCGCAAGCTGGGAAGGGATCTCGATCTTTTCCAGGTCAGCGAGGAGGCGGGAGCCGGGCTGATCATCTTCCATCCCAAGGGGACCATGCTGCGTACCCTGATAGAAGATTGGGAGAAGAGGGAACATTTGAAGCGCGGGTATGGCATGGTCATGGGGCCTCAGATTCTGAAGGTGGATCTCTGGAAGAAATCCGGTCACTTCGATCACTATCGGGAAAACATGTATTTCACCGAGGTGGAAGGGCAATCCTACGGGATCAAGCCGATGAACTGCCTTTCCCATATGCTGATCTACAAATCCAAGATGCGGAGCTATCGGGATCTTCCCCTGCGCTACTTTGAGCTGGGCACAGTCCACCGCCATGAAAAGACGGGGGTTCTGCACGGCCTGATGCGAGCGCGGCAGTTTACCCAGGATGACGCCCATATCCTTTGCACCCCGGAACAGCTGAATTCGGAAATCCGGGCCATCGCGGATTTTGTCGGCTATGCCATGAAAATCTTCGGGTTTGAATATGAAGTCGAATTGAGCACCCGGCCGGGAAACTCCATCGGGACCGACGAGGACTGGGAGCTGGCGACTTCCGCCCTGGAGAATGCCCTGAAGGACAACGCCATGAGCTATGATATCAATGAAGGCGATGGGGCGTTTTACGGCCCCAAGATCGATTTCAAGCTCAAGGACGCGCTGAAGCGAAAGTGGCAGTGTGCGACCATCCAATGCGACTTTACCCTGCCGGAGAGGTTTGATCTCACGTATGTCGGGGCGGATGGCGAAAAGCATCGGCCTGTGATGCTTCATCGCGTTATTCTCGGTGCGATCGAGCGGTTCATGGGAATTCTGATCGAGCATTACGGCGGGGCCTTTCCCCTTTGGCTGTCTCCGGTGCAGGCCGTTCTCGTCACGGTCACGGACCGGCACATCCCGTATGGAGAAACGGTCTGTTCCCAGCTTTTGGAAGCCGGGATTCGCGTGGAGTCGGACTTTAGAAACGAGAAGCTGGGTTATAAGATTCGAGAAGCTCAGACCCAGAAAATACCGTACATGCTGGTGATCGGCGACAAGGAAATGGCGACGGGGCAGGTCGCTCCCCGCGAGCGTGGCGGGGATAATCTGGGGGCCATGCCGGTTTCTTCCTTTATTGAGCTTGTGCAGGATAGGTGCAGGCGGTATTTGTAATGCGGATGGAAGCTCCATGCTTCAGCGGCAGGGGAAGGGAATTCGGGTATATTCTTTTAACGATGCAGGAGGTGTCCAATAGCTAAGGATCTGAAGATCAATACTGAGATCAAGGTGCCCGCAGTCAGGGTGATCGGCCATACGGGAGAGCAGTTGGGGATATTGCCCCTCGCTGAGGCGCTGGCTGAAGCGAGAAAAGAGGGATTGGATCTGGTGGAAGTCGCCGCCACTTCCGCGCCGCCGGTCTGCCGGATCATGGACTACGGAAAGTTCAGGTACCAGCAGAGCAAGAAGCTTCAGACGGCCAAGAAAAGCCAGAGTGCCATCCAGGTAAAGGAGATTCGGCTGAGACCGAAGACTGAGGCGCACGATTTTCAAGTCAAGGTCAAGCATATCAAAAAGTTTCTTGAACAGCATGACAAGGTAAAAGTGAGTGTCCTGTTCCGGGGAAGGGAAATCGCCTTTACGGAGATCGGGCGTAAGCTCCTCGAAGAGATAAAAAATGTATTGGGTGACAGCTGCACCATAGATCAACAGCCGAAACTGGAAGGCAGAAGTATGGTGATGGTTTTATCCCCTAAGAAATAGCGGATCATGACATAACGGGGTTTTAGCTCCTTTCCGGGATTTCGGGGCAGGGAATCCTGTTTGTCGTGTTTTATTTGATTGTACGATGATTCTAACAGACTGAACTGCCTCTGTGGGCAGCTTGGAAACCAGGGGGAAAAGAATGCCGAAACTAAAAACACACCGTGGCGCTGCGAAGCGCTTTAAACTGACCGGCAGCGGAAAAGTCCGGAGGCACCATGCCAATGCCAGCCACATTCTGACGACAAAAACCACAAAGCGTAAAAGAAACCTGAGAAAATCCGCCATTCTTGACAAAAGGGATGAAAAACAGATTAAACGACTGATTCCCTATCTGTAGAAGGCGCCGTCTCTTCGGAGCCGACGAACAGGTGGTGGAATTACACATAGGAGGCTTAGGATCATGCCTAGGGTTAAAAGAAGCGTTACCGCCAAGAAAAAGAGAAGGAAGATTTTTAAATTAGCCAAAGGGTTCTTCGGTGCGAGGAGCCGGTTGCTGCGGACGGCGACGGAAGCCGTGGACCGGGCTTTGAGTTATGCCTTTCGGGATCGCAGGGTACGGAAGAGGGAATTCAGGAAGCTATGGATTGCCAGAATCAATGCCGCTTCGCGCGCACAGGGTCTGACCTACAGCCGGCTCATGGACGGCTTGAGAAAGGCCAATGTAGCGATTGACCGGAAAGTGCTGGCCGATATTGCCATAAATGACCCCCGCGGGTTTTCGGAAATCGTTCTTCTTGCAAAGCGTGAGCCTGTTTCATGATTGAAGATCTTGAGAAACTGCGGGAGGAGGCGGAGACGGAGATAAAGGCGGCGAAAGCCGAAGCGGATCTGTCTGCCGTAAGGGTCAAATTCCTGGGAAGAAAAGGACTGCTGACCCAGTATCTGCGCAATTTGGGCCAATTGAGCATCGAGGAGAAGCAGCTTTACGGGAAGCGGGCAAACGAGATCAAGGACATCCTGGCTTCAAGATTTGAAGAAGCTCAGGGGACCCTGGCCACTCTGAAAAGGGAGGACGCCCTTCGCAGAGAGGCGATTGATGTCACGCTGCCCGGCAGGAGCAGCGGCTATGGCCGAATCCATCCGGTTACGCAGGTTCTTGAAGAAATTTGTTCCATATTTTCCGGAATCGGTTTTTCCATCGTTGATGGGCCGGAGATTGAAAAGGATTATTACAATTTCGAGGCTCTGAACATCCCCACGGATCACCCCGCCAGGGACATGCAGGACACGTTTTATGTCGAGGAAACGGTTGTGCTGCGTACCCATACCTCTCCCGTTCAGATTCGGATCATGGAGAAGCAGGCGCCCCCGGTGAGAATCATTTCTCCAGGGCGCGTGTATCGTCCGGATTCCGACGTTTCCCATACGCCGATGTTTCATCAGATTGAGGGCCTGCTGGTCGACAGGGGCATCACCTTCGGCGACCTCAAGGGCATTCTCGACGCCTTCCTCAAGCAGATCTTCGGAGAGGAAACGGTGATCCGCTTCCGGCCCAGCTATTTTCCCTTTACGGAGCCCAGTGCAGAGGTGGATATCCGGTGCGTCATGTGCAAAGGCAGCGGCTGCCGTATATGCGGGCAGAGCGGCTGGCTGGAAATCCTCGGGTCGGGCATGGTAGATCCTGCCGTTTTTGAGAATGTCGGTTATGATCCGGAAGAGTTTACAGGATTTGCCTTCGGCCTGGGAGTGGAGCGCATTGCCATGCTCAAATACGGAATTACAGACATCCGCCTTTTCTTTGAGAACGAATGGCGGTTTCTCCAACAGTTTTAACAAAGAGTGGTAACTCATTCGTGAATAAAAGATCATTATGCAAGTAAGTTTAAGATGGCTTAAAGACTATGTGGACATTGATCTGACGCCCGCAGAGGTTGCGGACTATCTGACCATGACTGGCCTCGAAGTTGACGCGGTGCGGGAAGTTGGACCCCCCTTTACTCATGTCGTGGTGGCGAAGATTCTGTCAATCCGACCCCATCCCAACGCCGACAAACTTCACCTTTGTGACGTAACAACGGGCGATGAAACCCTGCCGATCGTCTGTGGAGCGGACAATATCCACGAGGGCGATGTTGTGCCCCTGGCCAGGGTGGGTGCGACCATTCCGGGAGGCTATACCATAAAGCGCTCAAAGCTGCGTGGCGAGTACTCGGATGGGATGCTCTGCTCCGAGGAGGAATTGGGCATTGGTGAAGATGCAACAGGCATCATGATCCTGGCTTCTGATCTTCCCCTTGGAGGCGACCTTGCAGAGGTCCTCGACTTGGAAGATACGGTCTTTGACATCGGAATCACGCCCAACCGTTCCGACTGCCTCTCCATGATCGGTATTGCCCGGGAAATAGCCGCTCTTACCGGCCGGCCGGTCCGGCTGCCGGAGATCCGCTTCCAGGAAATGGATGAAGACATCCAGGGGCTTGCTTCTGTGCAAATCCTTGACCCCGATCTCTGTCCGCGCTATACGGCGCGCATGGTCCGGAATGTAACGGTGGGGCCTTCCCCCCTGTGGATGCGGTTGCGCCTTGAAGCCGTCGGGCTTCGTTCCATCAGCAATGTCGTCGATGTGACAAACTTTGTCATGATGGAACTGGGGCAGCCCCTTCATGCCTTTGATTACCGTTTTCTGGAGGAGAGCCGCATCGTGGTCCGGCGGTCAGCGCAGGGGGAGCGATTTGTCTCCCTCGACGAAAAGGAGCGTATTCTCAAGGCCGACACCCTGATGATCTGTGACGGGGTCAAACCTGTGGCTATTGCCGGCATCATGGGGGGATTCAATTCGGAAATAAAGCCGGATACAAGGGATATTCTCCTGGAAAGCGCCTACTTCACGCCCTCCTCCATCCGGCGCTCAGCCAGGGATTTAGGCATGAGTACGGATGCGGCCTTTCGCTTTGAGCGCGGGATTGATCCGGAAGGCCTTGTTCGGGCGCTGGACAGGGCCGCCCAATTGACCGCCCAGCTCTCGGGAGGGTCGATCTGCAGGGGAAGGATTGACGAACATCCGAGGCAGGTAAAGACCGTTGAGGAAATTTCCCTGCGCTGCGGGAGAGCCAATGCTGTTCTGGGAACGAAGATCCCCGCGGCGGACATGGTGAAAATCCTGGAAAATCTGGGGATGGAAGTCAGCCGGAAAGAGGGTGGAGAAGAGGAATATCGGGTCAAGCCCCCCTCCTTCAGAGTCGATATTACCCGCGAGATTGATCTCGTGGAAGAAATTGCAAGAATTCATGGCTACCACCATATTCCGGTGACGCTCCCTTTGGCGGGGATGGTTCCTGCTCGCAGGAGTTTAAGAAGAGTCATCGAGGATAAGATTCGGAACCACCTGACAAGCAATGGGTTATCTGAAGTCATTACCTACAGCTTTATTTCTCCCGATGCCGCTGACATCCTGGCTCTGAATGTTGAGGATGAACGCAGAAAGGTCGTTTCGATTTCAAATCCGCTGACGGAAGAGCAGTCGGTCATGCGGACCACCTTGATTTACAGCCTGCTTAAGGTGATGCGCGAAAATGTCAATGCCGGGGATTATAATCTGAAGATTTTTGAGTTCGGAAAAATCTTTCTGCAGGGGAAGCCTGGAGAACTGCCCACGGAGAAGAAGCGGTTGGGCTGTCTTATGACAGGCATGCGGGATAATGAGTTGTGGTCTTTGGGAGAACCGGGTGTGGATTTCTATGATTTGAAAGGTTGCGTTGAGAGCCTGACTGACAGCTTGAGGTTGCAGGGGGTTCGGTTCCGTTCAAAGGCGCTCGAAACCTTCCTCCATCCGGGCCGGGCCTGTGGAATTTTTCTCGGTGAAAAATCCATAGGGTATATGGGGGAGGTTCATCCGGATGTGCTTTCCCGCATGGATTTGAAGAACCGCGCCCTGGTTTTTGAATTGGAGCTAGATGCCATCTCCGGGGAGGTTCCACCGAGTGTTACCTACAGGGAGTTTTCACGTTATCCGGAGAGCTCGAGGGATGTTGCCTTCGTCATCGATTCGACCATGGAAGTGGGTGACATGCTGGATATGGCCCTTTCAACAGGTGAAGATTTGCTTGAAAGAGTCCGTATTTTTGATGTATATGCCGGTGCTGGCATTCCAGAAGGAAAGAAAAGTCTGGGGTTAAGGTTTACGTACCGGTCCTTTACTGCGACATTAACGGATGATACGGTGAACCGGGTTCACTCTACGATCGTTCAACGGATCATAGACCGGACGGGAGCTCAGATCAGATGATTGGCGCCAGAGCATCTGTACCATTTCAAGGAGGTCTCAAATGACTAAGATAGATATCATTCAGAATGTATATGAAAAATTAGGTTTTTCCAAAAAAGACTCGGCCCGTATCGTCGAGTCTGTTTTTGATATCATTAAGGAAAGTCTCGGGCGGGGTGAAAAGATCAAAATATCCGGTTTCGGTAATTTTGTTGTTAAAGAGAAAAAATCACGAAGAGGAAGAAACCCGCAGACCGGGGATGAAATTTCCATCTCAGCACGCAGGGTTTTGACTTTCAAATCCAGCCAGGTCCTCAGGAAAGCGCTCAACGATTGAAGTCTTCAGGAAAAGTGGTAAGCCGTAAGCCTTAACTTCGGAAAGCCGGGCAGGCCTTTTCGATTCCGCTCACGCTTCCTTCCGGTGTTGAGGTCGAGGAACTGAAAACAGCATTTTTTTATCTGATTTCTGAAGATCGGGATCAGCGACAAAATTCATAATGAACGATGTCCTTCCCCCGGGAAAAGCATATTTCCGCATCAGAGAAGTGAGCAGAATCCTTGGGGTTGAGCCTTCTGTCCTCCGCTACTGGGAAACGGAATTCAAGTCCGTGCGGCCGGTTCGGACAAAAGCCGATCAAAGGCTGTACCGGAGGCAGGATGTTCAAGAACTGATGACGATCAAGACCCTCCTCTACAAAGAGTTCTTCACAATAAAAGGTGCGAAAAGACAGCTTCTCCTGCAGAAGCAGGAATGGGAGGCTCAAGCCGACGAAGCGGATTCGGCTCGAAAGCTGGAGGAAATCAAGAAGGGGTTGACACAACTTCGGGAGTGGCTCAAAGAAAAATAAAGCAGACCTTTTTCATCATCGCGCCATAGTGAGGCATCTTCATACCGTGATGTTGAGGCGCACACCGCGCCTATTGAACGATTTTTTCCCCTGTCCTTTGAAAAAAGCGGAGACCTGCTGCGTTTTCAAAGGGCTTCATTGTTGGCTATGGCCGGCTTTTTGACCGGCCGATCATCAAGAGATTATTTTTTCTTGGAAGCCCGCTTGGAGGCCTTCAGCGGGTTGATCACCTGGACTTCCTTGATTTCGAGCTTGACATGGGAAGCGCTGGGACATTTTCCCTTAAGCCATTTGATGGCAGGTTCGGGATAGAGTTTGCAGTAGTTCCCACTTTCAAATTCAACGATCTTATTGCATCCTAGGCAACTGTCGATAACGGGTTTGCAGGAACCGCCGGCATAACTACAGCCTTTTTTGGTCATGAATCCGCATTCGGTTCCCGGCTTGGTTGTTGAACAAAGCATGTTTCTTACCTCTTGAGCTTTATTTAATATTCAAGGGGGTGATCACTAACAGAACAATCGAGGCCTGTCAAGCAAAACTTGGCGAGTCCTTTCCTGGAAGAAAATTTTTGTAAGCCTCAGCCGAATTCGTTGACTTCATGACAGTTTCGTGCTAGCAAGCTGTGTTGCAGAAATTAAGGGATCTTTGTGATGAAATCTTCCCGGCTGGTTTCAATTTTTTTGCGGTCCCTCTTGATCCAGGCGTCCTTTAATTTCTGGAGAATGCAAAATCTGGGTTTTGTCTATGCCCTGATTCCTTTCATCAGGTTGCTGAACAGCGATCGGGGGCGCACGCAGGAGCTGCTGGTGCGGCACCTTCAATTGTTTAACAGCCATCCTTATATGACCGGCCCCATTCTTGGCTCGGTTGTTCACATTGAAGAGGAAAACCTGAAGAATCAATCCATCCAAAATGAAGATGCCGGCACCTTGAAAAACGCCCTTTGTGGACCCTACGCGGCGATAGGTGATTCGTTTTTCTGGGGAGCGTATCGTCCGCTGTCCGCCCTGGCCGGCGTGCTTCTGGCCGTTCATGAATCCGTTGCTGCACCTCTGATTACCTTTTGCATGTACAATTCGGTGGCTTTATGGGTGCGATGGAAGGGATTTACCGAGGGCTACCGATTAGGTAAAATGGGGATTGATTTTGTGCGGCGCTTGGACCTTCTCGGGAAGGTGAGGAAGATCCGCTGGATATCCCTGTCCTTTCTTGCCCTTCTGGCGGTATTTCTCGCCTCGAAAGACGTCTCGGCTTCCCTTGTTCCCCTCGTGCGGATCGGCATGAAAATCGGGGTGCTTTTCTGTATCCTCTTGTGCTTCTGGGCCGTCAAGAAGGGGGTGTCTCCCGCGCACATTCTGTACGGAATGGTGGTGATCGTTTTCCTTCTATGCACAGTAAAATGACTGAAATTCGGACGTTTGAACTGAAAAATAAACTGGGCCTTCATGCCCGTGCTGCGGCAAAACTCGTAAGTGCTGCCAGAGGATTTAAATCAAAAATTGTTCTGGAAAGAGATGGTCGGGAGGTTAATGGAAAAAGTCTCCTGGGCATCCTGACCCTGGCCTGTCCTCAAGGGAGCCGGGTGACGGTCCGGGCGGAAGGTGCCGATGCTCTTCAGGCCATCGAAAGCCTCGAGGGACTTTTTGAGGGGAAATTTGGTGAATCATGAGCATAACGGACGATGTCAAAAAGACGTTCGTGTTGAAAGGGATCGGTGTTTCCCCGGGGATTGCCTGTGGGAAGGCTTTCCTCTTTGATCCGCTGGGAAGCGATCTTTCCTTGTACAAACTGAGTGACACATCCCTGATCCCTGAGGAAATCAAGCGCTTCGAAGCCGCTTTAAAGGAGTCAGAGAGGGAGCTTCGTGCCATCAAGGATGGCATTCATGGAAAGATCGGTTCCGAGCCCCTGTATATTATTGATGTGCATCTTATGCTGTTACGGGATCAGGCGTTCATCCGCCACACCGTCGAGCATATCAAGGAATCGTGCGTCAATGCCGAATGGGCGGTCCGAATGACCCTGGATCAATACCGGGAATTGTTCGACCGGGTGGAGGATGAATATATCCGCAGTCGATTCAGCGACATCCAATATGTTGGAACACGAATCCTCCGCAATCTTTCGGGAGAAAAGAGAACGCCGTTTTCCGAAATCCGGGAAGAGGTTATTATTGTGGCTTCGGATCTCTCTCCGGCTGATACGGCCCAGATGATGGTTCACAAAGTCCTGGGATTCGCCACGGATATGGGAGGTAAAACATCCCACACCGCCATTGTCGCCCGTTCGATTGAAATTCCGGCCATTGTGGGGCTGCAGAATATCACGCGCGTCGTTAAAACCAATGATGACTTGATTATTGATGGAACATCGGGGCTGATTATCGTTAATCCCGATCCGGAAGTGGCCAGGCGTTACCAGGAAAAGAAGAAGCATTATGAGCTCGTTCAGGAAGATTTCCTGAAATACGCTCGGCTTCCGGCCATGACGAAAGATCGCTACCGTGTTGATATCGGCTGCAACATAGAATTTATTGAAGAAATTCCTTCAGCAGTTCTTCATGGCGCAGAAGGGATCGGCCTTTATCGGACGGAATTCATCTATATCAATCGGGATTGCCTGCCGACAGAGGAGGAGCACTTTGCCCATTACCGCCAGGTCGTCGGAATCGAGGGGCTGGCCTGGTCGACGATTCGAACCTTCGATCTGGGCGGCGATAAGTTTACCTCCGATCCGAAACTGGCCAAAGAAATGAACCCCCAGCTCGGGCTGCGGGCCATACGTTTCTGCCTGAAGGAAGTCGAGCAGTTCAAGGTGCAGTTGCGGGCCATTATCCGCGCCGGCGCCTTCGGCAAGCTCCGGATCATGTTCCCCATGGTTTCCGGGATAGAGGAGATCCATGAAGCGAAACGTATCTTCAATATCGTCAAAGGGGACCTGATTGAAGAACAGGTGCCCATCGGCCGCGATATTGAAATCGGGGTGATGATTGAAGTGCCTTCCGCGGGCATCGTTGCGGAAGAATTGGCCAAGGAAGTGGATTTTTTCAGCATCGGTACCAATGATCTGATCCAGTATGTCCTGGCGATCGACCGGATCAACGAGCGGGTCGCTTACCTCTATGAGCCTCTTCATCCTGCCGTGCTAAGGCTCATCGCACGGATTACAGCCGCCGGACACCGAAACGGTATCCGCGTGGCGATGTGCGGCGAGATGGCGGGGGAACCTCTCTACGCTCTGATTCTTCTGGGCCTTGAACTGGATGAACTGAGCATGAATCCCCTGGGGATCCCCCGGATGAAGAAGATCATCCAGAATGCCACTTTGCAGGAATCCCGCGAACTGTTGAATAAAGTCCTTGCATTCAATTCCGCGACGGAGATACGCGATTATGTGGAGCATTACATGAGGAAGCGGTTTCCCGAGGAGTTCCCGGGGGCTGGACAATAGGGACGCCCGTCGCGGCACAGAGCATCCCCCTTGATTCCTTCTGCAGGAATCATTTGCCAGGCAGGATGAGCCCTGATTCCTGCTGACGCTGATACTCTCTGACCTCGGAGAGCATCTGGTTCAGCGCCTGCTCCATGGCCTGAGGGAATTTTTCCATGGCTTCGCTCAGGGATTTTGCCTCAATAGGGCCCTGAAGAGGCAGGGGGCCCTGCGGAGACATGACCTGGGCCTGACCGATGAAGAGGGCCTCTCTGGAAGAATCCTCCGAGCCGTCCGGTTTTACGGGGGTCAGCACGCGGATCGAACCGACCTGCATATCAGTGAAGGAGTCTTCCCGGTAGAGGTTGTCCTGGTTGAATTCAATTTTATTCAGCGGTATTTGCGCAAATTTATCCACAAAATTCCCTTTCCTTAGATGATTTTCGCGATGCTTTCAACGTCCTGGGGATGTTATTCGCCTGCGCATCACGTTTAATGGACGCTCAAAAATGGTAACCCTAAAGGAAAGTCTGCAGCCCGTCAAGACATTTTCAGCCCCTGGCGGAAGGCGGCGCTCCGTCCACATTCCGCCTTCCCCGAGTCCGGCCTGTGAACGTTCGCTTCCGGAGTCTTTTCCCGATCTTCTTCCTCGATCCTGCGAACCCTGGATATGTTAACGATGACTTTGAAGGAAATGCGGTTTGGGAATGCCCTGCCGCTTCGGGGCATTATCGGTGCCGGCAGAAAAGGGCCGGTTCGGTCACAAGATCCGGCAACGGAAATGAAAAAGACGAACCCTGAACCGGAAGCATCCCGAATTCAGAGTTCATGAAATGCCCGACGTTGCCGCCCGCTTTTATCACCCCCCCCGTTCTGTGCGGAAAGGCGCCTTACCTGATGGAATAAAAAGTGGCCTTCCCGCGGTAAACAGCGTAATTTCCCAGTTCCTCTTCGATGCGCAGCAGTTGATTGTACTTGGCCAGACGCTCGCTGCGGGAGAGGGAGCCGCTCTTGATCTGGCCGCAGTTCGTTGCGACGGCGACATCCGCCATGAAGCTGTCTTCCGTTTCTCCGGAACGATGGGAGACGATGTTCGTATAGCCGGCTTCTTTGGCTGTCTGAATCGTTTCCAGGGTTTCCGTCAAGGAGCCGATCTGATTCAGCTTGATCAGGATGGAGTTGGCAATGCCCCTGGAAATGCCCATCTCGAGACGTTTCCTGTTGGTAACGAAGAGGTCGTCTCCGACAATCTGTATCCGGGATCCCAGGGCCTCTGTGAGGGATTTCCAGCCCTCCCAGTCGTCTTCAGCCAGGCCGTCTTCCAGGGAGATGATCGGGTAGCGGTTTACCAGGTCTTCATAGAAACGGATCATCTCCTCAACGGTCTTTTCCGGGTTTTTCTCCGCGGCCAGCAGATATTTCCCGTCTTTGTAGAAGGAGCTGGCGGCGGCATCCAGGGCGATGAAGATGTCCCTTCCCGGCTCATAGCCCGCCAGGGCGATCGCTTCAATGATCACGGCGAGTGCTTCCTCATTGGATTTCAGGTTGGGGGCGAATCCCCCCTCGTCTCCAACAGCCGTGTTGTACCCCTTGCCTTTCAGGACTGCCCTGAGCCTGTGGAAAACTTCCGCACTCATGCGCAGGCCTTCGCGGAACGTCGGCGCTCCTGTGGGCATGATCATGAATTCCTGGATGTCGACATTGTTGTCGGCATGCTGCCCCCCATTGATGATGTTCATCATGGGAACGGGGATGTCCTTGGCCTGGACGCCGCCGATGTATCGGTAAAGGGGAAGCTCCGTGGCCGCCGCCGCCGCCTTGGCGCACGCCAGTGATACGCTCAGGATGGCATTGGCGCCAAGGGACCCTTTGTTTTCAGTACCATCCAGGGCAATCATTGCATAATCGATTTCTCTTTGATTGAGGCAATCCCTCCCGACGATTTCCGGGGCGATCTTTTCAATAACGTTTTGGATCGCATGCGTGACGCCTTTTCCAAGATAACGCTTGGAATCCCCGTCCCTTAATTCCAGCATTTCATGTTCTCCCGTAGACGCACCGGAGGGGACCGATGCGCGGCCGGTTATTCCTGAAAGCAGAGAAACCTCTGCTTCAATGGTGGGATTCCCTCTCGAATCCAGTATCTCTCTTGCGTGAATCGCTACGATTTCAGTCATGGGTGTCCTCCTGAATGGTGAAGCCGATAAAGGTTAAATGTCACTCTAAACCATAACCACGTACTTTTCAAGATCAATGAAACCTCTAATCCCGGAAACAGCCGAGAAAAGATCACGATTCAAACGTGTTGAACGCACAGGAACTGTTTTTTCTGTTGCAAAGGGAGGAGGGTATTGTTAAGCAGTCCCCTAAAAAAAAGGAGTCTGTCCTGATATGCGCATCCTGGGCCTTGATTATGGGGAGAAGCGGATCGGCGTCGCCCTCTGCGATGAACTTGGATTGACGGCCCAGTCTCTGACGACAATCATCCACAAATCCTGGCGAAGGGATGTGGAGTCCGTTGCCGCTCTTGTTGCGACGTATGGTGTGGAGACAATCGTCGTCGGTTATCCCCTTCGACTTGATGGAACGGAGGGAATCCAGTGTGAAAAGGTTGCACGCTTTGTCCACCGTCTGGAGGCTTCCCTGGGCATTCCTGTCGTGTTATGGGATGAAACCCTGACGACGAAGGAGGCGGAAGAAATCCTTTTCCGGTCCGGGGTTCCCCCTAAAAAGCGAAAAGCCGTGGTTGACAGCCTGGCGGCGAGCCTGATCCTCCAGTCTTACCTGGACGCCTTTTCAAAAGAAAAAAGATCACCGGATGCCGAAGTTGAAAAGTGCTCATGAAAAGAAAAAAAAGAAGTAAGAAAAACGTCCTGTTGACGAGGATCCTGCTGATCCTGACTTATTTGACGGCGGGCTGGTTTCTCCTTTATATCGATCGGCCGGTAGACCCCGTTCTTCCAGTGAAAAAGGTGAGAATTCTTCCGGGAACGGGATTTTTCGAGGTGGTGAACAAGCTGCAGAAGGAGGGCCTTGTTCGCAACACTCCCTTTTTTTACGTCCTGATTCTGACGAAGGGTGCCGCAAGACATCTGAGGTCGGGAGAATATACCTTCTCCGGGAAGATGACCCCTCTGGCCATTGTAAACAAACTTTCGAGAGGTGAAACCGATGTCTGCAGAATTACCGTTCCCGAGGATATGAATTTGAGGGAGCTGGCCGCCCATTTGGCCAAGCTGCACCTTGTTGATGAAAAAAAATTTCTGTCCCTGGCAACGGATCGGACCTTTTTGCGGAGCCTGGGGATTGAAGAAGGCAGCGCCGAGGGTTACCTCTATCCGGATACCTATTTCTTCGACGACGTCATCACCCCGGAACAGCTGATCCGCCGCATGGTGGAACAATTCTGGAGAGTCATCGATCCCGGAATGATCGATAAGGCCGGAGCGATGGGGTTGAGCTTGAACGAGTTTGTCACGCTGGCTTCTCTGATCGGCAAGGAAACGGGCCACTGTGCAGAAAAGCCGTTGATCGCAGCGGTTTTTTTCAACAGATTGAAAATAGGCATGCGTCTTCAAAGCGACCCCACAGCCGTTTACCATATGGCGCCATTCGAAGGAAAAATCACGCGTCGTCATTTGTCGATGCCAACCTCCCACAATACCTACCGCATAGAAGGTCTTCCACCGAGTCCCATCGCGAATCCGGGCAAGGATTCTTTCCTGGCGGTGCTGAATCCCGCCAGGGTGGAGTATCTTTATTTCGTATCCAAGGGCAACGGATCCCACCAGTTTTCCAAAACTCTGAAAGAACACAATGAGGCTATTCTAAGATACCGACTTGCAAAGGAAAAAGACGTGTGATTTTTCCTTGACAAACAGGGATCCCCTCTTTATATTTGCTGCTTAGTGGAGTAAAGTGGTTTAAAGTGGATGTGAGGGGTGGGATGGCTGGCTTTCGGGGAGAATATTCCCATACCATTGATGATAAGGGGCGTATCATTTTTCCGGCGAAATTCCGTGAGGTTTTAGCGGCTTACTATGACAATCGCCTGATCATTGCGAAATGGGACGGTTATCTCATGGTTTTTCCTGAAAAGGAGTGGTCGCTTCTTGAAGACAAAATCCGGCAGGCCCCCCTGCTGGACAAAAGAACCCGGTCTTTTCAGCGTTTTTTCATGGCGGGTGCCGTCAGCTGCACCATCGACAACCAGGGGCGGGTTCTGATTCCCCCAAGCCTTCGCGCCTATGCAAGCCTGGAAAAAGATATCGTCCTCGCCGGCATGCTGCGGGTTATTGAAATCTGGAATCGGGACCTCTATGAGAAGGATTGTCAGAATACATCGGGGAATCTCGATGGTTTCGGGGATTACATGACGGAACTCGGGCTCTGAGAATGCCGGTCGAGGGAGATGCCTATCATGAGCCTGTGCTTCTTGAGGAAGCCGTTGCTTCACTGAATTGCCATAGCGGCGGTATTTACGTTGACGGAACGGTTGGCGGGGGAGGGCACGCCGCGCTCATTCTGGAACGATCGGCCCCCGATGGATTTCTTATCGGGATGGATGTCGACGACGAGGCCCTGGAAGCCGCAGCGAAGCGCCTGGAGGCCTTTGGCCGGCGAAAGCGGCTTGTCAAGGCGAACTTTGCCGATATTCGAACCGTTCTTGCAGGCGAAAAGATCTCTGAAGTTGACGGTATTTTACTGGATCTTGGGGTTTCTTCCCATCAGTTGGACACAGCGGAGCGGGGGTTCAGCTTCCTTCATGAGGCGCCTCTTGACATGCGCATGGACCCGCAATCCGGTCGAAGCGCCTATGATGTTCTTCATTCCTGTTCTGAAAGGGAATTGAAGGACATCATAAGACGGTACGGAGAAGAAATCATGGCAGGTCGGATAGCCCGGTCGATTGCAGCGAAACGGAAAGACGCCCCGATCCGGACAACGACGGAGTTGGCCGCCATAGTCGCCGGTGCATTACCTCCGTCTGCCCGGCACAGGAAAATTCATCCCGCGACGCGCACCTTCCAGGCACTCAGGATTTACGTTAATAATGAACTTTCCAACCTTCACAGGGCCATTCACGAGGGGATCGACTGCCTGAAGCCCGGGGGGCGGTTTTCCATCATTTCCTTTCACTCCCTGGAAGACGGAATGGTCAAAAACAGGTTCCGCTCTCTGGAGAAGGGGTGCATCTGTCCGCCCGACATTCCCTTTTGCGTCTGTGGACAACGTCCCCGTTTGAACGTTTTGAACCGAAAGCCCATCACGCCGTCCTCAAGCGAGGTGGATGCCAATCCCCGGTCACGAAGTGCGAGACTGCGAACTGCGGAAAGGATTTAGCCCTTGACGATCGACGATTCGCCGGACATGCCGCCTCCCGAGGAGTCTCCGGAGCAGAGCAAATCAACGGGGGTGAAGTATACGCACCTGATCATCGCGGCCTTCGTTCTGATGGGGGTAGCCCTGGTGTATGTCTGGTCGCACGTTCGAATGACGGAGCTGGATTATAAAATTGCCGAGGAGATGAACCTCAGGGGGCGGCTCCTGGAAGAACAGCGCCAGTTGAAAGTTGATATTGCAACGCTCAAGGCGCCGGGTCGCATTGAAGCGATTGTGAAAGAGAAACTGCAGATGACTTACCCTGAGAGGGAACAGATCATCCATCTTGGAGGAAGCGGGGCTAAGCGATGAACACGGAATCCATCAAATGGCTGAGATTTCGGCTGGTGACTCTGCTGGTCTTTTTTGTCGTTCTGTTCGTTGCCCTTTTTTCCAGGGCCATTCATCTGCAGATTATGTCCAGCAAGGCCTTGAAGGAGCTTGCACAGAGGCAGCATACCAAGACCCTCCAACTGCCGCCGGAACGGGGGATCATTTTTGACCGGAATGGTGAAAAACTAGCGGCGAGTCTGCAGGTCGATTCGGTCTGTGCGGATCCTTCGAAAATGGCCCGCCCCGTCGATGCGGCCGTCAGAATAGCCTCTATTCTCGACATTGACCGGCAGGAAGTGGTGAAAAAGCTTCTGCATTCGAAAAGATTCTGCTGGGTTGCCCGTAGAATCCCTTCTGAGATTGCCAGGAAGGTGGAGGATGCGGGAATTGAGGGAATTTTCCTCGTCAAGGAGCCTAAAAGATTTTATCCCAATGGAGAACTGGCCAGCCAGTTGGTCGGTTTGGTCGGTTACGATTCGGTCGGGCTGGAGGGGCTGGAAATCAAGTACGATCAATACCTGAAGGGCACACCGGAAAAGCTTGTCTGGACACGGGATGCGAAAGGCAACGTGCTTTTCCCCAGAGTGGAAAAGGCCTCTATTTCGTCTGACGAAAGCTTGAGCCTCGTTCTCACCATCGACAGCCGCATTCAGCACCTTGTGGAATCTCAGCTCAAGGCCGCTGTCCGGGAAAAAGGAGCCAAGGGGGGGCTGGCGATCGTGATGGATCCCAAGACGGGAGAAATCCTGGCGCTGGCTAATTCTCCGGGCTTCGATCCCAATGCGCTGCGGACCGTCTCTTCGGAAAACAAAAAGAACAGGGCGGTTACGGACTGCTTTGACCCCGGATCTACCTTCAAACCCTTTCTGGTTGCTGCCGCCCTCGAAGAGGGGGCCGTCCGGGAAAGCGACCGCTTCTACTGTGAAAATGGGGCCTATGCCATCGGCAACCGGGTGATTCACGAAGCCAAGCGAAAGCGCCACGCCATGCTTTCCGTTCATGATATTCTTAAATATTCGAGCAATATCGGATCGGTCAAGATCTCGGAAAAGCTGGGAAAAGAAAAATTTTACGACTATATCCGCAGCTTCGGTTTCGGGGCGAGGACAGGGGTCGATCTTCCCGGGGAGATTCCGGGTCTGCTCCGCCCCGTCAGCGACTGGACGAGGGTGGACGCGGCAACGGTCGCTTTTGGACAGGGAATTTCGGTCACCGCCATTCAACTTATCACCGCACTGTCCACGATCGCCAATCAGGGAACCATGATGAAACCCTATGTCGTTCGGGCTCTTGTGGACAAAAAGGGTCAGATTGTAAGCAGCTACTCGCCCACGGCTGTTCGGAGGGTCATATCGCCGAATACGGCGAGGCATATCACGGCCATCATGACCGATATCGTGGGGCAGGAGGACGGGACTGGGAAGAACGCCCGGATAGAGAGTGTCTCCGTTGCTGGGAAGACCGGGACCTCGCAGAAATATGATCATGCCCGGAATGCTTATTCATCCGAGCGGGTGAAAACGTCGTTCATGGGTTTTTTCCCTGCTGAGGACCCCCAGGTTGCGATCCTGGTTATTCTCGATGAACCGCAAAAAGACCGCTGGGGTGGTGTTGCCGCCGCTCCGGTTTTCAAGGCGATTGGAGAACAGATCCTGACATGCTTTAAACCCCACATCCGTCCCAATCCAACTCCTGAGCTGGACCAGGAAGAAAGCGGAAACATGAAGCTGAAGCTGGTTTCTTCTTCCGGTGATCTTTCACCCGGCGTGGCGCCGGCGAACATGCTGACAGATGAAGCCCTGATGCCCAATTTCCTCGGCCTCAGTATCCGGGATGTCCTCAGAAAAGCGAAACAGCGGGGAATTGAAGTCAAAATCGCAGGCAACGGCTGGGCGACGCGGCAGCATCCAGCGCCTGGAACTCCGATGACACGGACCGCTTCCTGCTCCGTGATCTTCAGTCACGGGAATTGAAAAAAAGGGCTGTCGAAAATGAATCTTTCCGCCTTATTGAAGGGACTCGACATTCTGGGAATGACCGGCCCCGCAGACAGCGCGATGGACGTGACGTCCCTGTGCTACAATTCAGGGCAGTGTTTGCCGAATTCACTCTTTGTGGCGATATCAGGTCTTAAATCCGACGGCCATGACTATATCGACGATGCGATCCGTCACGGCGCCAAGGTCGTCGTTTGCGAAAGAGAAGTTCCAACGCCCCCGGACATCACGAAGATTTGTGTGGAAAACGGGAGGAAAGCCTTGGGGCGTCTGGCGAGAACGTTCTACGGTGATCCTTCATCGTCGCTGGTTGCGGTCGGCGTGGTGGGAACGAACGGAAAAACCACCATCACCTATATCCTCGAATCGATTTTTGCGGCGGCGGGATTCCGCTGCGGCGTTCTGGGAACCGTCAATTACCGTTATCCCGGAATCAGGATGGCCGCCCCCAACACTACGCCGGAATCCATGGACCTGCAGCGGATTTTAAGGGACATGGCGGAAAGCGGAGTGACCCATCTGGTTGCTGAGGTATCTTCCCATGCCATTGACCTCCGGCGCGTTGACGATTGCCGTTTTGATCTTGGAATATTTACCAATCTCACCCAGGACCATCTGGACTACCACAAGACCATGGAAAATTATTACCAGGCGAAGAAGCGTTTCTTTTCGGAAGTGCTTCCCGGGGGGCGGAAGCTTCGCCGGCATTCCATGGTGGTGAATGTCGATGATCCATGGGGGAAGCGTCTCGTCCGGGAAACCGGGGCGGGTAACAGGCCTCTTACCTTCGGAATCGAAGAGAATGCCGATGTACGCCCTTCTGGTTTTGATCTTTCCCTCAATGGAATCCAAGCGGTCATCGAGGTAGGTCCCGCACGTTTCGAAATGGCCTCTCCTCTGATCGGCAAATTTAATCTGTCGAATGTTCTGGCCGCTGTTTCCGCCGCCATTGCCCTGCGGATCCCCACGGAGGCCATTTGCCGGGGAGTCGAAACGATGACGGCGGTGCCGGGACGGCTCGAAAAGGTGAGCGGATTGGCCCAGCCCCGGGTGTTCGTCGATTATGCCCACACGGATGATGCGCTTCGGCGTGTGCTTGAGAGCCTCTGCCCCTTCAAGCAAGGACGGGTGATCACGGTCTTTGGCTGCGGCGGCGACCGCGACCGGGGAAAGAGGCCCCTCATGGGGAAAGTGGCGACAAATTACAGTGACCTGACGATCCTGACTTCCGATAATCCAAGATCGGAAGACCCGCTGGCAATCATTGGGGATATCGAGGTGGGCATCAATCGTCAGTCCATTCCCAAGGGATCTCCGGAGCAATGGCCATTGGAGCCGGCCGGCAGGGGATATGTCGTGATCCCCGATCGGCGGCAGGCCATTGAGGCGGCGATCCGGTCGGCCCGGCCTTCAGATATCGTTTTGATTGCCGGTAAAGGGCATGAAGATTACCAGATTATCGGAACAAATCGTCTCCATTTCGATGACAGGGAGACTGCGAAAGAAATCCTGGAGAGTTCACGTTCAAGCACAATGATCGATCATGAATGACGCCGGTTTGGTGCGGGTCCGCTCTGTCCGGAATTCCTCTTCCCGTCTGAGAGCTCACAAAAATTCCTGATAACCTGAAGCTGAACGATCCTTTGCCGAAGAAGAGAATCTGGTACAGCGGAATGGCTCTTTCTTCCGCATTTAAGACGGACGGAACAATTCCATACACGATGAGGAGGGCTTCCTTTGAATCAGAAATTCAGGCCGGAATTTTCGGCTGAGGAGGTTGTCAAAGCGACTGGAGGGAAGCTTCTGCAGGGCGAAGCGCTTTCCGGTTTCCGCGGCGTGTCAACCGATAGCCGGCAGCTTGTTCAGGGCAATCTCTATATTCCCTTGAAGGGGGAGCGTTTTGACGGTCATGATTTCCTGGGGGATGCCATTGAGAGAGGCGCCGGCGGGCTTCTGATGGATGCCCGTCATACCGGTATGCTGGAGACGGTTTCAATAGTCGCCGGAAGCTGCCCGGTCATTGTCGTGGAGGATACATTAAAAGCCCTGGGCGATCTGGCCCGCTTCTGGCGGAGGCGATCCGGGCAGCCCGTCATAGCCATAACGGGCAGTTCCGGAAAGACAACGACCAAGGAAATGACCGCCGCCATCCTGGAGCAGATGTTATCCGTACTGAAAACAGAGGGGAACCTCAACAACCTGATCGGGTTGCCTCTGACCCTGTTCCGCCTGGAACGAAGCCACGACCTGGCCATCGTGGAGCTGGGGACCAATGCCCGGGGTGAAATCAAGCGGTTGACAGAAATAGCGGAACCTGATATCGGGCTCGTTACCAATATCGGCCCCGCCCATCTGGAAGGCTTGAAGACGCTTGAGAACATCCGTGAGGAGAAGGGCGATCTCTATGGCACCATGTCCAGATCCGGTGTGGCCGTATTTAATGCAGATGATGAGGCCATAGCGCCGTTGAGGCGGTTGTGGACGGGCAGAACAGTGACCTACGGGGTGATCTCCCAGGCGGATTTGACTGCTTCGGATATTGCGAAAGAGGGTGTATCGGGGCAGTCTTTCCGTTTGAACTGCGGTCCGGATTCGGTTCTGGTCCAGCTTTCTGCTTCCGGTACGCACAACATATACAATGCCTTGGCTGCAGCCGCGTTGTCCAGGGCTTCAGGGCTCGGCATCGATAAAATTTCTCAAGGTCTCCGAAATTTCCGTCCTGTAACCGCTCGCTTCGAAATCCACTGCCTGCCGAATGGCGCTTTTCTCGTTGATGACACCTACAATGCCAACCCGGCATCTGTTCGTGAAGCCTTGAAAACCATCCAGACCCTGAAGGGCAGCTCACGCAGCGTAGCAGTTCTCGGAGACATGCTGGAGCTGGGGCCGTCTGCGGAGCAGCTTCACGAAGCCGTCGGGCTTGAAGCCGCTGCCACGGATGTTGGGAGGCTTTATCTTAAAGGGCCCCTTTCCCGGTCGACCGCGGCCGGCGCCGCCAAAGGCGGCTTGCCGGGGGAAAAGATCCTTTCTTTTGAGAACACCGACGAAATCGTTGATCCCATCCTCTCCTTCGTGGGACAAGGGGACTGGATTCTGGTCAAGGGGTCACGGAGGATGAAAATGGAAGAGATCGTCAAGAAAATTCTTGAACGAACTTCGGCCTGAACGGGGAAGACGGGATGCTTTATCATCTTCTTTATCCGCTGCACACGACCTATTCCTATCTCAATGTCTTCCGTTACATCACCTTTCGGACGATTTATGCCACCATTACCGCCCTGGTCATCTGCTTTATCCTGGGACCATGGCTGATCCGGAAGCTGCAGGCGTTGAAAATGGGGCAGGTCATCCGGAATGACGGTCCCGAGGCACATCTGGCCAAGGAGGGGACGCCGACGATGGGCGGGATCCTGATCATCTTTGCCGTTGTGGTTTCGACCCTTCTGTGGGCCAATCTTACGATCGATTACGTCTGGCTCGTGCTCATGGTGACCCTGGGTTACGGCCTGATCGGCTTCGCCGACGATTACCGGAAACTGACGCGTCACAATTCCAAGGGGGTGCCAGGTAAAGTGCGGCTTGCCTTTGAGGTGGCCATTGCCCTGCTGGTCAGCATCGTCCTGTATGCCAAGCCGGGATTCAGCTCCATCGTCGCCATTCCGTTCTTTAAAACGGCCCTGCCGGATCTGGGGTGGGGTTATGTTCTTCTTTCGACCTTCATCATTGTCGGGGCCGCGAATGCCGTGAATCTGACGGACGGGCTGGATGGTCTGGCGATTGGGCCCGCGATTACCTGCTTTATGACCTACCTGCTCTTTGCCTATTTTGCGGGGAATTACAAAATCGCCGCCTACCTGCAGATTCCCGGCGTGGCCGGCGTCGGAGAACTGAGCATTTTCTGCGGGGCCATCGTGGGAGCCGGGATCGGATTCCTCTGGTACAATACCTACCCGGCCCAGGTGTTCATGGGAGATACCGGGTCTCTTTCCCTTGGGGGAGCGCTGGGTTGTCTGGCCGTCGCGACCAAGCAGGAGATCCTGCTGGCCATCGTGGGCGGCATTTTCGTTCTGGAAACCTTTTCCGTCATCTTCCAGGTCGGGTGGTTCAAACTCTCGCACGGGAGGCGCATTTTCCGGATGGCTCCGATTCATCATCATTTCGAGTTGAAGGGGTGGGCTGAACCGAAAGTGATCGTCCGCTTCTGGATCATCTCCATCCTGCTGGCTCTGCTTGCCATCAGTACCTTAAAGCTTCGCTAGGGTGTCACTTATGGATTTGTCGGGACAGAAAACTCTCATCATCGGCTGGGGGAAAACGGGCATCGCTTCCGCACGATTTCTGGCTGTGCGGGGCGCACAGGTCGCCGTTACCGATGCAAAAGACCTTTCCCTGGAAGGGGATGTGCTCCCCCATCTTGGGCAGGATCTTCGCGCGAGCGTGGAGTGGGTCCGCTACGACTCTTCGGCGTTGTCTTCCGTGGACATGGTGGTTCCGTCACCCGGTGTGCCGCCCTTCCACCCTCTGTTGAAAGAAGCCATGGAGAGGGGTATCCCCGTTGTGAGTGAACTGGAACTGGCCAGCCGATATCTCCAGACACCCATGATCGCCATTACCGGGACCAATGGAAAAACGACCACCACGACCCTGATCGGGGAAATCTTGGCAGCGAGCGGACGGAAAGTCTTTGTCGGCGGGAATATCGGAAATCCCCTGGCCAATTACGTGGCGGGACCACAGGATGCCGACTATGCGGTTGTCGAGGTCAGCAGCTTCCAGCTTCAGTGGGTTGAGGCGTTTCATGCTTTTGCGGCACTGCTTCTGAATACGACCTGCGATCATGTCGATTACCACGGGTCCTTCGAGGCGTACAGGGCCGTCAAGGAACGGATCTTCAGCAATCAGGGGAAGGGGGATCTGGCCGTCCTCAATGCCGACGAACCGCGTTCGGCCGTCTTGGCGGAATCCATGCCGTCGCGGGTCCGTTTTTTCAGCTCGTCACAGAGCGTGAATGTCGGTCTGTACCGGGAAGGGGAGCAGCTGATTTACCGTAACGGCCAGGGGGGGCGGGAGAGTTACCCCTTGAACATGATCCGTCTGCCGGGGGCTCATAATATCGAGAATGTCATGGCAGCCATCCTGGCGTGCCGCGCCTGTGGATGCACCCGGGAAGAGGTCATCCAAGCGGTGGCGAATTTTTCCGGAATCGCCCACAGGATAGAATTTACCCGGGAGATCGGGGGCGTAAAATTTTATGACGATTCCAAGGGCACCAATGTCGGAGCTGTCAAAAGGGCTATCGAAAGCTTCTCGGAACCCCTTGTCCTTCTCATGGGAGGCCGGGATAAAGACGGGGATTTCGAATCCCTGAGCGACCTCCTGGCGAACCGGGTCAAGGCGCTGGTGCTCTTTGGCGAGGCGCGGGAAAAGATCCGGGAGCGGATCGGAGGAATCGTTCCCACCCTTATGGCGCCGACCCTGAATGAGGCCATTGCGGCCGCCAGGGAACAGGCCTGCGCCGGGGATGTCGTTCTGCTCTCTCCGGGCTGTGCGAGTTTCGATGAATTCAACAACTATAAGGCTCGTGGCGAATTTTTTCAGGAGGAAGTGAGGGCCCTGGCATGATCGGATTTTTAAAGAATATATCACTGCCGGAACTGCCGATTTCCGAGTTTCCCGAAGGGGATAAAAGGCCGGATCTTGTTCTCCTGCTTGCGGTGCTGATTCTGGTGAGCATCGGTACGGTCATGATTTACAGCTCCAGTTCGATCATGGCCGCGGCGAGTCAGGCCCACCATCATGACGGGTGGTATTTTCTGAAGAAGCAGGTCGTTTTTGTTGTCCTCGGCTTCGGAATCATGCTTCTGATGGCGAAGATTCCCTATTACTATCTAAAAAAGGCTGCTTATCCCGGGATACTGGTCAGCATTGTCCTCCTTTCTCTGGTTCTCATCCCCCACCTGGGCGTCCGTGCCGGCGGCGCGACAAGATGGCTCAGAATGGGTTTTTTTTCTTTCCAGGTTTCCGAGCTGGCCAAAATCTGCATGATTCTCTTTCTTGCCCATTTTCTGAACCGCAAGATTGATTACAGGAAAAACTTCCGCCGCGGGGTGGCGGTGCCGCTGAGTGTCACGGCGGTCATCATGCTGCTGATCATTCTGGAGCCGGATTTCGGCACCTGCGCCATCATGTCGGTCATTCTGCTGCTCATGTTCTATATGGCCGGTGCCAGGCTGGTTCATCTCGGCGCTCTGCTGGCGGGTCTCATTCCCGTGGGGATCTGGTTTCTGGTCCACGAAAGCTACCGGATCAAGCGGTTGACGGCCTTCCTTGATCCCTGGCAGGATCCCCAGCGGTCGGGTTTCCAGGTCATTCAGTCCCTGATATCCTTTGGCTCGGGGGGCGCCTTCGGTGTGGGAGTCGGTGACAGCATGCAGAAGCTTTTCTATCTTCCTGAACCCCATACGGACTTCATCCTTTCCATTATTGCCGAAGAAGCTGGGTTTGTCGGAGTTTTTGTGGTCATCGCCCTGTTTGTCGTGCTCATCGTCCGGGGATTCCTCATCGCGTTCAAGGCCCCCGATCTCTTTGGAACCTTGGTAGCCGCGGGGTTAACCATGCTTCTCGCCCTCGAAGCCGTCATCAACATTGCCGGTGTGATGGGATTGATTCCCCTCAAGGGCCTGGCCCTTCCCTTTCTCAGCTACGGAGGGACGTCCCTGGTGATGAGTCTGGCCGCGATAGGCATTCTTCTGAATATTTCGACCTTTTCAGAGAAAAAGGGTGAATCTCAATGACGGTGCGGGTACTCATAGCCGGGGGGGGCACCGGAGGGCATCTTTTCCCCGGTGTAGCCATTGCGGAGGAATGGTTGCGCCGCAGTGAGGAAAACAGGATCCTGTTTGTCGGCACGAACCGGGGCATCGAGCAGAAAGTCCTCAAGAAAATCGGTTTTCCCTTGGAATTGCTGAACGTGGAAGGCATCAAGGGCCGGGGACCGATCCGGTCGACCCTGGCCCTTTTAAAGCTTCCGGGAAGTTTCCTCCAGTCGGTGAGGATCATCCGCTCCTTCCGGCCGGACATCGTGATCGGTGTCGGAGGCTATGCCTCGGGTCCGGCTGTAGCTGCGGCCTGCCTGATGGGGATTCGCACAGCCATTGCCGAGCAGAATTCCATCCCCGGTCTGACCAATCGGATTCTCGGCTGTTTTGTGGATCGCATCTTTCTCAGCTTCGCCGACGGGGGAAAATGGTTCCCCGCTAAAAAGACAAGGGTTTCGGGAAATCCGATCCGGGCCGCCTTTTTCAGCGGTAAGCCGGTGGTTGAAAAAGCGTCGGATCAATTTTCCCTGCTGATATTCGGAGGCAGTCAGGGGGCGCATGCCATCAATTCGGCGGTTTCGGATGCCCTGCCTTTTTTGAAGCCTCTTCAGGGGGTCCTTTCAATTGTTCATCAGACGGGGGAGCGGGATTGCGAGAGCATGTCGGCCGCTTATGCCGCCGAGGGTTTCAATGCCCGTGTTGTCCCCTTCATTCAGGACATGGCTTCCGCTTACGAGTCCGCGGACCTCTTGATCTGCAGGGCAGGCGCGACTTCCATCGCCGAAATCACCGCCATGGGCAAAGGGGCGATCCTCATCCCCTTTCCCTATGCCATCGGGGACCATCAGACTGAAAATGCGAAGGTTCTGCTCAAGGCGGGGGCAGCCGTCATGGTTCCGGAAAAGGAGCTCGACGGCCATCGGCTGGCGGATGAAATTAAAACTTTATATAATCATCCTTCCCAGTTAAAAGAGATTGCGGCAAAGGCGGCGAATATGGGAAATATTTATGCCGCTTCGGATATTGTTGATACCTGCTTGGCCATGATCAAGAAATAAAAAAGTTTTTTTTCGGTGGATATTATACAATATATAGTATATATGATCAAAAATTTACACTACATAAAGGGATTTTAGCCTTCACAGTAAAGGGGAATGCTATTGGATGCCATGAGGCTCTACAGAGTGACAGATGTCATGCGCAAAAAGGTACGACGCATTCATTTCGTCGGGATCGGCGGTATCGGGATGAGTGGAATTGCCGAGGTCCTGTTGAATCTGGGCTATGCCGTCAGCGGATCGGACCTGAAAACTTCGGACACCACCGAACATCTTGTTGCGCTTGGCGCTGCGTTGTTTCAGGGGCACCAGGCCGCTAACCTGGGCGATGCCGATGTGGTGGTGACCTCGACGGCGGTTCGGCATGACAATCCCGAGGTGCTGGAGGCGCACCGAAGGGCGATTCCCGTCATACCCAGGGCGGAAATGCTGGCGGAGCTGCTGAAGATGAAAGTGTCCATCGCCGTATCGGGGAGCCACGGCAAGACGACGACCACCTCGATGATCGCGACGGTGATGGCCACAGGCGGGCTGGATCCAACCATGGTGATCGGCGGAAAGCTGGGCAGCATCGGGAGTAATGCCCGGATGGGGCACGGGGACTTCATCGTGGCCGAGGCGGATGAAAGCGACGGCTCTTTTCTGAAACTGTCTCCGTCTCTGGCCGTCATTACCAATATCGACCGGGAGCATCTCGATTATTACCGGGACATCGAGGACATCAAGGCTGCCTTTCTCCAGTTTGCCAATATTGTTCCCTTTTACGGATCCGTCGTTCTTTGTCAGGACGATCCCAACGTCAAGGCCATTCTTCCGGACATCAAGCGGAAGACGCTCACATACGGTCTGGAGCCGACCGCGGACTACCGGGCGGAGGATATCCGCTTTAACGGGGGAGCGACGGAGTACGAGCTCTATTTCCGGACGGAACATCTTGGAAATGTGGAGCTTTCCGTTCCGGGTCTCTTTAATGTTTATAATTCCATGGCCACGGTTGCGGTGGCGAGGGAACTGGATATGGCCATGGCGGCCATCCGGGAGGGATTGAAAAGTTATGTCGGTGTGGGCCGAAGACTGGAGATCAAGGGAAAAGAGGCCGGAGTCACCGTTGTGGACGACTATGGCCATCACCCCACGGAGATCAGCGCGACGCTCGCAGCGGCGAGACAGGTATGGAAGGACAGGATGATCGTGGTGTTTCAGCCCCACCGTTACACGCGTACCCAGGCCCTTTTCCGCGAATTTCTGGGAGCCTTTACTGAGGCGGATCTCCTGATCGTGACGGATATCTATCCCGCCAGTGAGGATCCCATTGAGGGGGTGACGGCGTCTGCTCTTTGCGACGGCATCCGTTCCTTCACCCGGCGTGAAGTGCTCTACATGTCTGATTTTGAAGAGATCACGGATTATCTGCTGTCCATCGTTCAGCCGGAGGATCTGGTCATCACCCAGGGAGCGGGAAGCGTCAATTCGGTGGGGATGTCCCTGTTGAACCGACTGAAGGAGGTTAAAAAATCCCGTGCCGCTTGATGCTTCTTTCAAAGAGCAGTTGACATCCTGTGTTTCGGGCTCCGTCCTCTTTGATGAACCTCTGGGCCGTTATACGTCCATGGGGGTGGGGGGGCCTGCGGACGTCCTGGTCTTCCCTCAGAATCGGCAGGAGCTGGCTCAACTGCTTTGCCTCCTTCGGAAAAGCCGGGTACCATTTCTGGCCTTGGGTAACGGGACCAATCTGCTTGTCCGGGATGGAGGGTACCGTGGGGTTGTTGTCTCTCTGCAGGGGCTCAAACAACTGTCCTGGGTATCATGTGCGGAAGGGAAGGTGCGGGTCCGGGCCGAAGCGGGGGTCGCCCTTGCAGCGATCGTGCGTCTCTGCCAGCGGGAATCCCTAACCGGCATGGAGCTCTGCGCCGGTATCCCCGGCAGTGTCGGTGGGGCGGTTCGAATGAATGCCGGGGCCTATGGGATCGAAATGAAGGATGTGGTGGCGGAGATTGCCGTTCTGAATGAGCACCAGGAGTTGGAGATCCTGTCCCGCCGGGATCTTTCTTTTGAATACCGCCGCCTGGTTCTTCCTGATGCCGCTGTGATCGTCAGTGCCGAGTTTGTCCTGTCTCCGGGCAACAGGGAAGAGATCGCGGCGAAGATTGAAGACATCCTTTCCCTGCGGAAAAGAAAGCATCCGCTGAACCTGCGCAATGCGGGTTCCATCTTTAAAAATCCTCGAAGTATGCCTGCCGGCCGGCTGATTGAGGAAGCCGGGCTAAAGGGGAGGCGCCGGGGAGACGCCATGGTTTCTGAACTGCACGGCAACTTTATCGTCAATCTGGGGCATGCCCGGACTGCCGAAATTATGGATCTGATGGAAGAGGTCAGGATTCGGGTCAAGGACTGTCGGGACGTCCATCTGGAAGCCGAGGTCCAGATTGTCGGAGAGGATGGATGAAGAGGGCTTTCAGGAGAAAGCTGGAAGCAAGAAAGTATCGCTTGAAACGTCGAGGCAGAACCATCCTTCTGGATATGACCCGGTCGATTCTGCTGATCTGTGCGGTGATGGTCATCGGCGTTCTGCTGATCTTCGCCTACAACTTCACCATCAGCGCACCCTGTTTCCATGTTCGGGAAACAGTCGTTCGCGGGTGCCGGGAAGTCACGGAAAAGGAAGTGCTTTGTCTCGGTTCGGTAACGTCTTCACAGAGTCTGCTGGCGTTGAATGAAGAAGCCATTTTGCGGCGGATCACAGCGAATCCCTGGATTAAAACGGCCACGATCGGCAGAGAGCTGCCGGATCGCCTGGTGCTTCAGATTGTTGAGCGTTCCGCCGTTGCCGTGATCCGGCAGGACGCCAATCTTTATCTGATGGATCGGGAAGGTGTTATCTTCAAGAAGCTGGGAAAGAACGATGAAATCGATCTTCCTGTGCTGACGGGTCTTTACGTTCAGGGCAAATTGAACGAGCCGCTACTGAAGAGTGCACTGCGGCTGTTGGGGGATCTTTCGGTTTCCAAATCGTATCCAACCCTTGAGAGGATATCGGAGATTCAAGGCAATGAGGTTCTGGGGCTTACGGTTTTTACCGATAACGGATTGTGCCTTGTCCTTGGGTTTGACGGCTATGGGGACAAATTGCAGCGCCTGTCTCCGATTCTCGAGGATCTGGAACGGCGTCCCCTTGGCGGAGGATTCTTTCGGATCGATTTGAGAAATCCCCTGAAGGTGACCGTTTCCAGGAGAAATATTCCCGCTCCCGCAGGGACTGCAAATCGACAGCGGGAATACAAGCTGTAGCGCAATCGGAAGATCGGATCGGCATCACATCTATCAAGAAAGGCGGACGGAATAAATGGGTATGCAGGGAAATGTCATCGTCGGATTGGATATAGGCACGACAAAGACCTGTGCCATTGTCGGAGAAATAACCGATACGGGAATTGATATTATCGGCATTGGTTCGCATCCCTCGGACGGATTGAGAAAAGGGGTCGTGGTCAATATCGACAGCACGGTAGAGGCTGTCAAAAAGGCGGTCGAAGAGGCTGAGCGCATGTCCGGGTGTGAAATCGGCTCCGTTTTCACGGGAATCGCCGGCGGGCACATCAAGGCGCAAAACAGTCTCGGCATTGTAGCGGTCAAGGGGCGGGAGGTCGGAAGCGATGATGTGGAGCGGGCCATCGAAGCAGCCAAGGCGATCGCCATTCCCTTGGACAGGCAAATTCTCCATACCCTTCCCCAGAGCTATGTCGTGGATGAACAGGACGGGATCAGGGACCCTGTGGGCATGTCCGGGGTCAGGCTGGAGGCCAAGGTCCATGTGGTTACCGGTTCAGGGACATCCATACAGAATATTGAGAAATCCGTTACCCGTGTCGGCCTGGACATCAACGACATCGTCCTCGAGCATCTGGCGGCCAGCCAGGCCGTCCTCAGCGATGACGAGCGGGATCTGGGGGTGGCCCTGCTGGACATCGGAGGGGGCACGACGAACATCGCCGTTTTTGGTGAGGGGAGTATCCGCCACACGGCGGTGATTTCCGTCGGCGGAAACTATGTGACCAGCGATATTGCCACGGGCCTCAGGACGCCCCTCAATGAGGCGGAAAAGATAAAAATCGACTTCGGCTGCGCCTATCCGCCTATGATTTCCAAGGAGGACACCATTGAAGTTCCCAGCGTGGGGGGTAGAGAGCCCCGTTCCGTATCGCGGCAGATTCTGGGACGGATCATTGAAGCGCGTGCCGAAGAAATTTTGACCATGGCGTATAAGGAGATCGTTCGTTCCGGCTATGAAGATGTTCTGGCCGCGGGCGTTGTGCTGACCGGTGGGACATCCCTCCTGGAAGGCATTACGGAGCTGGCGGAGCAGATTTTCAATATGCCGGTCCGAAGAGGGTATCCCAAGGGCATCGGGGGGTTGACCGATGTGGTGAACAGCCCCATGCATGCAACGGGGGTCGGCCTTGTCCTGTATGGCAGCAAGAATCTATCCAAGATCGTTGTGAGGAAAGGCGATAAGGTTAATGCGGGGGACGCATTCGCCAGATTCAAAAAATGGTTATTAGAATTCTTCTAGGGGGGAATCATGTTTGAATTGTCAGAATCATCAAATTTCAGTTCGGCAAAGATCAAAGTCGTTGGTATCGGTGGTGGTGGGGGAAACGCAATTAATACCATGATTCGCTCCAACCTTCAGGGGGTTGATTTTATCGTAGCCAACACAGATGCACAGGCCCTTGGGCAATCGCTCGCATCCGTGAAAATTCAGCTGGGCGAGGAGGTCACCCGGGGTCTCGGGGCCGGCTCGAATCCGGATGTGGGGAAAAGGGCCGCTATGGAGACTCGGGACCTGATCCGTCAGCACATTGAAGGGGCGGACATGGTTTTTGTAACCGCCGGCCAGGGCGGGGGCACGGGGACAGGGGGAGCCCCCGTCGTGGCTGAAATTGCCAAGGAACTGGGCGCCCTGACGGTGGCCGTCGTGACGAAGCCCTTTCAGTTCGAGGGCAAGAAGCGCAACAGCCAGGCGGATGAAGGCATTGATGACTTGAGAAGGATTGTCGATACCCTCATCGTCGTTCCCAATCAGCGACTCCTGAGCCTGGGCGGAAGAAACCTATCTCTTCTTGAGACGTTCAAAAAAGCGGATGACATCCTGTATCAGGCCGTCAAAGGGATTTCCGACCTGATCACGATTCCCGGGCTGATCAACCTGGATTTTGCCGATGTGAAAAGCGTCATGTCGGAAATGGGTCTGGCCCTGATGGGCACCGGTTCAGCCAGCGGGGAAAACCGCGCGGTGGAAGCCGCGCAGAGGGCCATTTCTTCGCCGCTTCTGGAGGACAATACGATCCAGGGGGCGCGGGGTGTGCTGCTGAACATTACCGGCGGTCCGGACATGACCCTCTTTGAAATCAATGAGGCATCCTCGCTGATTCAGGCGGAAGCGCATGATGAGGCCAATATCATTTTCGGTACGGTTGTCGATGAATCCATGGGCGATGAAATACGGATTACCGTCATCGCCACCGGTTTCGAGGATGTTGGAAAGAAGCGTCAGGGCCTGGCCAATCTGGCTTCCCTGGGCGCAAACCGCAATCGCGACATTGCCGTCCCGGCGTTCATGCGCAAGAGCGCTTCCGGCAACGGAGATATGAACATCATCCGGATGGGGCTGATTGACGATACGGAGGATCCCGACCTGGAAATTCCAACATTCCTGCGTCGCCAGGCGGATTGATCCCGGGTTGCATCTCACAAGGCCGGCACGGCGATCCGGACGCAGCCAGGGTTTTGACAGGGGGCTACCCGGAAGCCGATTGCGGGATTCAGAGCCATGAACCGCGCACATGTCGGGAAGGAGAAATCGCCGCAGCGGGAATTCATGCGGATCTGGTATTGCCATGTCCTGGAAGCAGCACAAGAGGAATGAACAGTTTTTAGCGCAGGAGAAAGGATACTGCCGGAAGGTCTGGGGAGACAAGTTGACGGTCTGTCTTGCCTACCCGAATGCTTACCGCATCGGAATGGCAAATCTCGGCTACCAGACGGTCTACAGCCTTCTGAACGATCTCCCGTTCTGTCTTTGCGAGAGGGTCTTTTTCTCTCCACCGGGAGAAGGCGATGCGCCCCGGGGGAAGGGTCCTGTCAGCCTGGAATCACGGAAACCCTTGAAAGAATTTGATATTATCGCCTTTTCCATCCCCTTTGAAAACGATTATCCCCATGTGCTCGCCCT
>JAVETB010000113.1:0-7293 GCA_034006265.1 Syntrophus sp. (in: bacteria)
ACGGTCGACTGCGGAGATTTCTCCGTGGTTCTTCAGTTCAATCCCCAACGGATCGTCAGCAGCGGCGCCCGGCTGGATCCAGCCTCCATCGCGGCGCGCCCCTGTTTTCTCTGCCCGGCCAACCTTCCCGGAGAGCAGCAGGGGATCCTGTATCGCCGGGATTTTCTTGTTCTCTGTAATCCCTTCCCCATCTTTCCTCAACATTTTGTGATCAGCCATCGAATCCATCGCCCTCAATTTCTGGAAGGGCATATCGGTACCATCCTTCTGCTGGCTCGAGACCTCGCTCCCTCCCTGTCGGTTTTCTACAACGGCCCTTCCTGCGGAGCTTCGGCGCCGGATCATCTGCACTTTCAGGCCTGTCCGGCAGGCAGCCTGCCCATCGAAGCGCAGATTGATGACGGCCGCCCCGTTCCCGTAATCGCCAGGCACGTTTCCGCCTCCGTCTGTCAGGCGGAGCGCCTCGGCCGGGCCGTGCTGGTGATCAAGGGTTCCGATTTAACCGACCTGGAAGGAGCCGTCAAAAAGGTCTTGACGGTTATGAAGGTCGCCGACGTTTCCGGGGCGGAACCGATGCTGAACCTCCATGCGGCTTATCAAGGAGGAGCATGGCGGCTTCTGCTGTTCCCTCGAGGGAAAAATCGCCCGGATCTTTATGACCGGGAAGGCTCTGACCGGATCCTGATCAGCCCGGCCAGCGTTGAGATGGGAGGATTGCTGGTCGTTCCGGTCGAACGGGATTTCCGGAAGCTGAACGCCGAACTCGTCCGGCATATCTATCGGGAAGTTTCGGTTGCCCCGGAATGTCTGCAAAGCTGGACGGATCAGCTTTCAGGCGGTGGGCGCTGATCACTCAGTCGGCCCGCGTCCGCCAGCTCCTGCAGGCCGACCGGGTCCAGGATCATGATCTCCTTTCCCTTTACGTCGATGAGTTCGCCGCCGCTCATTCGGGCAAGGATCCTTGAGAGCGTTTCGGGAATCGTTCCCAGCAGGCTTGCCAGCTGCCCCTTGGAAATGGAAAGCGTCAGATGATCCCCCTGTCCTTCTTCAACGCTGAGATAGAGGAGGTAGGAGGCCAGCCGTCCGGGGACCTCTTTAAGGGTTAGATTTTCAATCTGCAACGTAAACTGCCTCAACCGAAGCGACAGATCGGCCAGAAGGTTCAGGCACAGGGACGGATTGCCGGCGATCAGGTCCACAAAGTCTTTCCGGGGAAAGAAGAGGAGGTGGCTTTTCGTCAGAGAGTTTGCATTGGCGGGGAAGTGTTTTCCGGCAAAGACCGCGACTTCGCCAAAGGAGTTTCCCGGCCCGTAGATGTGGAGAATCTGCTCCTTTCCTTCCTGGGAAAGCTTGTAGATTTTGACCTGCCCGGCGACCACCACATAGAACCCTTCTCCTTCATCGCCTTCGGAAAAGATCATGCCCCCCTTATTGAAAGATGTGTCCCGCGCAATGTTCCGGAGCCGGCCAAGCTGCTCTTCGTTGAGTCCCTGGAAGAGGGGAATCGCCCCGATCATCTTCAAAACATTGTCCATGGTTCGTCCCCTGTAATCTGTAAATTTTCCTTGCCCTTGATCTCTATCAAGGTAAAATGACATCATATTGGGCAATGACTCCGTAAATCAAGGAGAACTTAAAAAGGTTCGCTGGCGGGTACAAACACATTTCATCAGGAACGGGAGGAAATCATGGCGTTTAAGGTCAAGGGAAATGTTCGTTGGGTGGGTAAGATCGATTGGGAGCTGCGGAGATTTCACGGCGATGAGTATTCGACCCACCGCGGCTCAACCTATAATTCCTATCTTGTTGAAGAGGAGAAGACGGCCCTGATCGACACGGTCTGGGGGCCTTTCGCCGGGGAGTACGTGTCCGCCCTGGAGAGTGTCGTCGATCTGGATAAAATCGACTACGTCATTGCCAACCATGGGGAGAGCGATCACAGCGGCGCCCTGCCGGAGCTGATGCGCCGCATTCCCGACAGGCCGATCTACTGTACGGCAAACGGCATCAAATCCTTGAAGGGGCTCTATCATCAGAACTGGAATTTTCAGGCCGTCAAGACGGGGGACAGGCTGAGCCTGGGAAGCAAGGAACTGGTTTTTCTTGAGGCCCCCATGCTGCACTGGCCGGACACCATGTTCTGCTATCTGACGGGGGAAAACATCCTCTTCAGCAACGATGCCTTCGGCCAGCACTACGCGTCGGAATACATGTTCAATGACCTGGTGGATCAGAATGAACTCATGATGGAGTGCATCAAGTATTACGCCAATATCCTCACGCCCTTCAGCGTCATGGTGGCCCGGAAGATCAAGGAAGTCCTCGCCCTGGGACTTCCCGTAGACATCATCTGCACAAGTCACGGCGTCATCTGGCGCAGGGAGCCCACCCGGATTGTGGAGCAGTACCTCAAGTGGGCGGACGATTACCAGGAAAACCAGATTTCGATCCTCTACGACACCATGTGGAACGGAACCCGGATCATGGCGGAGCATATTGCCCGCGGGATCAGGCAGGTGGATACCGATGTCAACGTGAAGCTTTTCAACGTGGCCCACTCGGACAAGAATGACGTCATTACGGAAGTCTTCAAGTCAAAAGGCATCCTGGTGGGCTCCCCGACGATCAACCGGGGAATTCTCACGGCTGTGGCTGGAATCCTTGAGGAGATCAGCGGCCTGAAATTCAAGGGGAAAAAAGCGGCGGCCTTCGGCTGCTATGGCTGGAGCGGAGAGTCGGTAAAAATCCTGAACCGGCGACTGGAGGAGGCGGGTTTCCAGGTCGTTGATGACGGGCTTCGCGCTCAATGGAACCCCGACGGAGAAGCCGTAAAGGCCTGCGAGGATTTTGGCGGGAAAATGGCCGGACTGGTTTAGCGAAAGGCCCTTCAGGCCGGTTGAAAGGCCGGGCGTCCCGCGGCTGTCGGCAATCCGGGAAGAAAGCAGGTGCGGATCGATCACAGAATAAAAAATCCTCTCCTTGATCTAAGTCAAGGATAAGAATTCCTGATTGTGAGGTAATGGCGCCAGGAATTCAGGGTGTCATTCAACAGAGTGCCCTGGTGAAAGACAAATTTCAGTTTGACCATTGTGAAAGGAGGATTCAGATGTTTTGTTTTCAATGTCAGGAAACGGCCAAAAATCAAGGATGCACCATCAAAGGCGTGTGCGGCAAGCCGGAGGAGACTGCTGATCTTCAGGATCTCCTGATTTACGTGTGCAAGGGAATTTCCATCTATGGCGAAAAGCTGAAGGAAATGGGTACGGTTGACAGGGAGGCAGGCCGTTTTGTCTGCAAGGCGCTTTTCACGACCATCACCAATGCGGCATGGGACGACGATGCCATCATCGGCCGGATCAAGGAAGGGTTCAAGGTTCGGGACGCCGTCAGGGGCAAGGTGGGAGCCGCCCTGCCCGGTTCGCTTCCGGATTGCGCGACCTGGTTCGCAGAGGACAGGGGCGCCATTCTCAACAAGGCCAAGTCCGCTGAAGTGCGCATCACGGCGACGGAAAACGAAGACGTGCGGTCCCTTCGAGAGCTGCTGATTATCGGGTGCAAAGGAATCGCCGCCTATGCCGAGCATGCGGAGATCCTCGGCCATGAAAGCGATGAGGTCTACGGTTTCATCATGGAGGCCCTGGCATCCACCACGAGGAATCTTTCCGTGGATGAGATGATCGCCCTGGTCATGAAGGCGGGGGAGACGGCTGTAAATACCATGGCCCTTCTGGATCAGGCCAATACGACCGCCTATGGAAATCCCGAGATCACGGAGGTCAACATCGGGGTCGGAAACAATCCTGGAATCTTGATTTCCGGCCATGACTTGAAAGACATGGAGGAGCTGCTCAAACAGACCGAGGGAACGGGCGTGGACGTCTATACCCACGGGGAAATGCTGCCGGCCAACTACTATCCGGCCTTCAAAAAATACAGCCATTTCGTGGGGAATTATGGGGGTTCGTGGTGGCACCAGAACGAGGAATTCGAATCCTTCAACGGCCCCGTTATCCTGACCACCAACTGCCTGATTCCCGTGAAGAAGGATAACACCTATCTGGAAAGGCTCTATACCACCGGCATGGTCAACTATCCAGGCGCCAAATATATTGCAGATCGGCCGGAGGGCGGGGCGAAAAATTTTGCTCCCGTGATTGAGCAGGCGAAAACATGCAAGCCGCCCCAGGAGATCGAGTCTGGAAAGATTGTCGGCGGATTCGCCCATCATCAGGTTCTGGCATTGGCGGACAAGGTGATCGAAGCTGTGAAGTCGGGAGCGATCAAACGTTTCGTGGTCATGGCCGGCTGCGACGGAAGGCAGAAGTCGCGGAGTTACTTCACCGAAGTGGCCGAGAACCTGCCCGGAGATACGGTGATCCTGACGGCCGGCTGCGCCAAATACCGTTACAACAAGCTTCCCCTGGGCGACATCGGAGGCATTCCCCGCGTGCTTGATGCCGGTCAGTGCAATGATTCCTATTCGCTGGCGGTGATTGCCCTTAAGCTCAAGGAGGCCTTCGGGCTGAAAGACATCAACGAGTTGCCCGTCTCCTACGACATCGCCTGGTACGAGCAGAAGGCCGTCGCCGTTTTATTGGCCCTGCTGTTCCTCGGCGTCAAGGGGATTCGCCTCGGACCGACACTGCCGGCTTTCCTTTCAGCAAATGTAGCCAAGGTCCTGGTGGATAAATTCGACATCAAACCAACTGGAACCGTGCAGGATGATATTGCGGCCATGATGAAGGGGCAGTAGGAGTGTGAAAACGACTCGTAAGATCATCGAAATAGACGAGGATCTCTGCAATGGTTGCGGACAGTGCGTGTCGGCATGTGCGGAAAGCGCCCTGGCCTTGGTGAACGGCAAGGCCAGGGTCGTCTCCGACAACCTCTGCGATGGGCTTGGCGCCTGCATCGGAGACTGTCCCACCGGTGCTTTGAAGATCGTGGAGCGGGAGGCGGACGATTTTGATCCCCATGCCGTGGAAATGGCCCATCGATGCCCTTCCTCACAGGTGGTCCTGAATATCCCCCCGGAAATCCCTCCCGCGGCAGATCGGCCTTCCGCCCTTTCTTCCTGGCCGGTCAAGATCCGGCTGGTTCCGGAGGGTGCTTCCTTCCTTTCGGGCGCCGATCTTCTCATCGTGGCCGACTGCGTCCCCGTCGCCTTTCCCGATCTTCACGGGGCGCTTCTTCCGGGAAAGGTGCTCCTGATGGGGTGTCCGAAGTTCGATGAGGTCGATCTCTATGTAGAGAAGTTTGCCGGGATTTTCCGCAGTTCCGGTGTGAGGAGCGTTACTGTGGCCATCATGGAGGTTCCCTGCTGTTCCGGACTGCCGCGAATTGTCAGGAGGGGAATGGAGCTTGCCGGTCAAAGCATCCCCCTGGAAGTCGTGGTGATCAGCCGCCAGGGAAAACGGGTGCAGGAAGGTAGAACACTTGTATGCTTATAAAAAAGTGGAGAAAACGTTTATTAACTGCCTTCTGCCGGGGAGGGGGGGAATGAGTTACCCGAATAAAAAACAGGAGATCCTGCAAGGAGGGATCATGGAAAAGCCGAAAGTGAAAGAGAAGGGGATTCCCTTCAACCTGGAAAAGGAGATTGAGTACGCCGATAGTTCCGTAGTCAGCAAAACCCTGCTGAACAGCCTTGCCGGAACGGTCACGCTGTTTTCCTTCGATGCCGGCCAGGGGTTGAGTGAGCATACCGCCCCTTTTGATGCGATGGTCTATCTCCTTGATGGAGAAGCGAGGATTACCATTGGAGGCAATCCGCAGGAGGTTGCTTCCGGGGAGATGCTGATTATGCCGGCCGGCGTTCCTCATGCCCTTTTTGCGGAAAAGCCTTTCAAAATGCTGCTGGTCATGATCCGGGGAAAGCAGGAATAATCTTTTCCCCTCCGATGGACCGACGTTTTGCAGGCGCTCCGAGGTAGGGAACGGCAACTGTCGGTCAGACCGCCCGCGCCACCATGACCCCGGTGCGCTCTTTCTTTTTTCTGAGGTATCCGTAAAGCGTTTCGGGGCTGATCAGCACCTTCCCGGCGAGCCGTGAGGCGTGGAGGAGGTGAATCCTGCCTCTCCGCCGCAGGGCAATTCCCACGTGCGCCACATCCATGCCGGGCATGCGCGTCGTGATCGCCAGAAGATCGCCATCGTGGATCCGGTCCTCGACCGACCGCAGCTTTTCCCCGGGAAGGTAACAGGGCGGCTTGGCCGTTATCCGCTCCTCGATCTCCCGCATCTGTCGAAACGTCTCAGGGTCCGCCAGGGCGGGGAAAAGCTCCCGGTGCCGTGTCATATAGGAGATCGGCTTCAGCAGAGGCTGCCCCCCGAGGGATTCCGTCATCGCGCGGACGAACCCCTTGTCCTGTGCATCGCAAAGCCAGTCGGAAAAATAGTGGAGGCGGGAGGCATAGCCGCTCAACGTGCCCTTCCTGTAGCGGACCTTTTGAAGGGTTGCGGCGTAATCCGCAAAGTCCGTCGCGCCGGTTCGGACCAGCCGCTCCAGAACCAGGGCATTTTCCAGAAAAGTCATGCAGTCCAGTTCGCGAAGATTGATGACGAGCCGCTCCGGACCTTTCCCTTCCAGGGTGTGCTCCCCGTAGGGCCGTTCCAGAAAGGCAAGGCCCGAGGCGGCCATTCCCTCTCCGGGGGCAAGAATTCCTTCCCGGCCCCGCAGCAGTGTCTCGATCCTTTCCTTGAAAATCAGCAAATCGTCCTGGGAATAAAGGAGTGCCCCTTCTCTTTCTTTCCCGCCTTCCATGTCCCCCTCCTGAGGATGTCCCTTTTCTCTGAGCATGCCGAATCCCCTGCGTTAACAAAAAACTTTTATCTCCCTTAACCCGTCGAACGCAACCGGAATCTTGCCGCAAGTCGTCACTTCAAAAGGGAAACGATCTCCGCCGATTTTTGCTTGACTTTGAAGCCCATTCTTCCAATACTTTTGCGCTCATGAAGAATCGCTCGTGCAGCAGACCCGGGGCAGGACGGAAGGAGAGGATCATGAGGACTTTTTTTTATCCGCAGAGCATGGTGGTGGTGGGGGCGTCGCCCAGAAAGAAAAATCTGGGGCATCTGATTATTCTGAACAATGTCCGGCTGGGCTGCAAGGTCCGGCTCTACGGGGTCGGTTCCGAGGAAGGCGAGATTGCCGGCATCCGCATTTACAGGGAAATTGCAAGCCTTCCGGAGACGCCGGATGTGGCGCTCTTCATTACCCCGGCAGCCGCTATTCCGGATCTGCTCGAGGAATGCGGGAAGCGGGGCATTCGCCGCGCGGTGATCGAATCCAGC
>JAVETB010000114.1:0-7229 GCA_034006265.1 Syntrophus sp. (in: bacteria)
CAGAATCAACAATAAATGTTGATTCTCCTGGATTTAACCCCATCGTCAGTGCTGAAAAAAAATGGGCGCTATCTGCCAAAAGTTTCTCCTGGGTTGATCGTCATTTTGCTACCTTACTGCGGCTGGCGTTTTCACTTATCTTTCCCATCCAGTTCCTTTAATCGGGTGGTTATCTGCTCCATCTGCTTTTTCAGGGCTTCGGCCTGTTCTTTTAATTCGGAAATTTCGTCTTTTCTTCCTGTTGATTCCGGGGAAGAAATCGAAGGTGAATTCTCTGGATTTATCTTCCCCATGCCTTGACTCCTCATCATGCCGCGTCCCATGCCTCTGCCGGTACCCATGCCCATGTCCCGCCCCATCCCTCTGCCCATGCCGAAGTGGCTTTGTACACTGGGGGCCGATGCGCTGGATACAGCTCCAGATTTGTACATTCCAACAGCATCCCGAACCTTTCCGGAGATGCCGGAAATGACATTGATTCCGGCTGAGCCAAAAACCTGAAAGGCATTGGGGCCGCAGTTGCCGGTTAGTACGGCGGTAACCCCCTTGTCGGCCAGCAATTGGGCGGACTGAATGCCGGCACCTCCTCCCAAGTCAATATTAGGATTTTGAATCACTTCAGATTCTAATGTGTCCGGATCAATGACCAAAAAATACCTGCATCGCCCGAAACGAACCTCAACAGAATCATCAAGCGACGGACCCGTGGATGTAATAGCGATTTTCATGGTGTCATACCCCTTTCTTAAGAATGGATTCCAGTCTACCCCAAAGTCCGGCTATCGCGTCGGCCGCCGGTCCCTTTCCGTATTCAAAAACGGTTTTGCTCGCCATGAGGGCATCATTTACATTGCGATCAAAAGGAATTTCACCAATTACCTTTGCCTCCATTTCAGCAGCAATGGACTTAATCCGATTGGTTTGTTCGGCATTGAGATCGGATTTGTTTACGACGATCAGCGATGGAATGCCGAAATGACCGGCAAGTTCCAGGACGCGTTCCATGTCATGCACTCCGGATACCGTTGGTTCTGTGACAATAAGGACGATATTGACGCCGCTGACGGAGGCAATAACGGGACATCCTGTTCCGGGAGGACCGTCACTGAGGATAAGTTCCTTGCCGAGATTTTCAGCGAGCTCCGCAGCGACATTCCGGACCCTGGTGACCAGACGGCCGGAATTTTCCTCCGCAATTCCCAGACGGGCATGTACCATCGGACCATAAGCCGTGCCTGAAACGTACCATTTGCCCACGGTATTCGGTCTATTTGTGATTGCATCGAAAGGACAGAGATACTCGCAAACGCCGCATCCTTCGCAGGATAATTCATCAATCCGGAAGGCTGTAACTCCTTGATTGTTTATCGGTCCATCCGGGTATATCGCTCCAAATCGGCAATGTTCAGCGCATTGACCGCAGGCTGTGCACTTAGCCGGATCGATGGACATTTTCAATCCGCCGACAAAATCGTGTGCCTCACGAATGATGGGCCTGAGGAGCAGGTGCAGATCGGCTGCGTCCACATCGTTATCGGCCAACACCTTGTTTTTAGCGAGCATAGCCAGGGAGGCGATCACAGTGGTTTTACCCGATCCCCCTTTGCCGCTGATCACGGCAATTTCCTTGAAATCGGAAGACTCTCCCCTTGAAAAGGGCTCCAGGCTTTCCGTCGAGAGGGTAAGCGGTTCATCCGGTGGAACCTCCGGGGGGACAGAGCCGGCCAGAGAGGAAACAGCCGAAAAAATATTAAGCAGGTTTTCCCTGAAGTCCGGATAGATATGTGTGAGAATCGTGCCGCTGGAGTAGGACTCGGCATATTTCCGCTCAAAGGGGATACGGCCGGCGATGGGAACACCCACCTTCTCCGCATAGTCGGCGATCAATTGATCCGCTCCTTCAGAACGGTTGATGACGATGCAGGTGGGGATCTTTTTCTTCAGGCTCATGTTGACGGCTAACTTGAGGTCGTTCAGGCCGAAAGGCGTAGGTTCCGTGACCAGGACAACCACGTCCGTGTCGTTTACGGTCTCGATCACCGGGCAGGATGTTCCCGGCGATGCATCGATAATGTTAATGGCATCAGGATCAACGAGGGATTTTACTCTACGGATGACTGCAGGGGCCATGGCCTCGCCAACGTTCAATGTCCCGTGTGCGAAAAAGAATGGTTGATTCCGGGGGGATATTTCAATCGTGCCGACCGGCGATGGAGTATCGGTCAGGGCTTTTTCGGGACAAACCAGTGAGCAGAGACCGCAGGCATGGCACAGCTCTTTGAAAATCAGCACCTTGTTTTTCACCACGGCAATAGCATTGTAACGGCACGCCGTTGCGCATTCGCCGCAGCCGGTGCACAAATCCTCGTTCCAGAAAGGCCTTAAAACCTCGACCGCCTTTGGAGTGTCGAACTTCGGTTGAACAAACAAATAGCAGTTTGGTTCTTCCACATCACAATCTAACAGTCTTATAAGTTTACCGCTTTCAGCGAGTGCGTAGGCCAGATTGACGCTGAAGGTCGTTTTGCCTGTTCCTCCCTTGCCGCTGGCTACAGATATTTTCATGTCTTTACCGGTCCTTTCTCTGGCTTGTGCCTTTATTCCCGTTTCTCTCTGATTGTTCCGCAACTGTCCCCGCCCGAAGGGTCAATCCGGAAGAGATTCCGACTCGGCTGGGGACTGGCTTCTGTCTCGTGATCGTGGAAAATAGGCCTGCACGATTCTAATAATCGCACGATTTGTGCCATAGCGGAGGCAAATTTTCGATAGGTAAAATGTTAATTAATTACAATAATCTGAATCAGATGTGACGCTGTCGAGACGAGGTGCAAAGATGATCTCGGTCGTATAAATGCGACCATTGTAAAAATAACAGTCTCCTATATGAGACCATCCCTTTGCCCATTCATGGCCACAAATAAGGGTTGGCCAGGGTGCCGGCGCAACGGCTCCCAGCTTTCAAAGATGATCTGCGTCCATGGGATTCCGAGCCTGTAACCTGAGCCGACCCTGGAAATCGGAACTGCTCCTGCATCTTGTGGACAAAGAAGAAATTATGCTTTATAGATTCAACCTGTGCAAATCAGGAAGCGACACGGAAGGCCAGGCGACTTTCCGTAAGCCGCCAGGATCAGAATACCACGAATTGAAAGGATCATTTTATGGCAGGGGAAATTACGTTGCAGGAGCTGGACGCGGGAAAATTTATTGAAGAAAAGGTCGAAGCCATTCGGAACACGGTGGGAAACGGCATCGCCATCAATGCCCTTTCCGGGGGTGTTGATTCGGCGGTGGTCACCCTTCTTGGACATAAGACCCTGGGAAACCGGTTGAAGACAGTCTTTGTCGAAAACGGCCTGATGCGGGAGGGTGAAGCCCAGCAGGTGGTGAACTGGTTCAAGGACCTGGGCGTTACGGTTGACGTCGCCGATGCCCGCGCCGAATTTTTTTCCGCCCTGTCCGGTATCATCGACCCGGAAGAGAAGCGCGAAGCCATTACGCAGACCTTTTACCGCGATGTCTTCGGGCGTATCGTGAAGGCCAGCGGGGCCAGGTATCTTCTTCAGGGGACGATTCTTACCGACATCGACGAAACAAAAGCCGGGATCAAGCGGCAGCACAACGTCTTCGAGCAGCTCGGCATCAATCCTGAGGATGCCTTCGGTTATCGGATTATCGAGCCGCTCGTTGAACTTCGCAAGGACGGCGTCCGCGCAGTGGGCAAAGCGCTGGGGCTTCCTGAGGAAGTGTTCAATCGGCCGCCTTTTCCCGGACCGGCCCTTGCCGCCCGGGTGATCGGAGCGGTGACGCCGGAGCGCATCGAGATCGTCCGCAGGGCCACGGCCGTTGTGGAAAGCATGCTTCAAGATTCGGGGGCTTTCCAGTACCTGGCCATCCTTCACGAAGACCGCGTGACTGGGATTCGCGACGGCAAACGCGACTTCGGCCTGCAGATCGAAGTGCGCTGCTGGGACAGCGTGGATGCGCGGACCGCTGAGCCTACCCAGCTTCCATTCGCCATCTTGACCCGGATGGCGGCCGAGATTGTCCGGACTGTGCCCGGCGTGGTCAGCGTCACCTATAACATAGGCACCAAGCCTCCGTCCACCATCGAGGCGATCTGACCCCGCCGAAAACATCCGCTCCGATGAATCGTCAGTTTTGACCCGAGAGGTAAACTGCGCGGCGGATTCTTCCCGTGCGCAGTTTACTTTCCGTGGATCGTGTTGTAGGTGTCCAGGTACTCTTTTCGAGGGGCGATTCCAAGCGCCTTGTCGATAAGGAATCCTGCCTCCCGGATGTTCCCCTTCTGATAGAGCAGATACGCGAGGTTGTTCATCGTATCGGCATGATTGCTGTCGATGGAAAGGGCCTTGCGGTAAACATCCTCCGCCTTTCCGAGATCCCCCGATCGGTAGTGGAGATTGCCGAGATTGAAATAGGGTACGACCCAGTCCGGGCGCATCCTGGACGCTGTTTTGTATTCCTTTTCTGCCAGTTCAGGCATTCCCCTGTGTTCATAGGCGACTCCCAGATCGTTATGCTCTTCCGCAGAAAGCGGATCCTTGAGTTCAATGATCCGCGGCAGCGTGCAGGCAAAAACGCCAAGGCAGAACAAACCCATGACCAGGATCATGGAAACACGACGAGAAAGGTGCATCCTGTTTTGTTCCATAGGCGTTGAAATTTGGAATAAGAATATATTTGTGAAGGATCCGTTCCGCTGTGAGCAACAAATCCCGATTCTCCATACCCATAGACCAGCAGGTAATGAGGCTTCGAAATGCGCCAGAATCCGGTATCGACGGCCACGATGACCGGCTTTCCTGAGTCCAGATACTGCTTGAGTTGATCAACTGTTCCCTGGCCGATGGCCGTTTTGAAATTTCTGCTGCGGGCGTAGTTTTCCAGGTCCGATATGAGAGTCCCTCGCAGCTTGCCGGAATACACTTCCGCTGCAATGTCATCAGCGCTTGCGGGATAGCCGTAAAACAACAAAACGGATGCCAGGGCGGCCGGGCCGCACTTCAGAGGCTCCTGCTTCACAAAAGGCACGCCGTTGATGACGATCAAAAGCAGGAACGTAACGGAAAGAAACCTCATGGAGCCCTCAGCCTATGACAATTTTCTTGTTCAGAAGCTTGAGGATGACAATCACCAGAATGATGATGACCAGTACGCCGATGACGAATCCGACTCCGTCTCCGCCCGCAAGAACGGAATCGGAGGCATGTGCGAGCAGGTGGACCTGCTCTTCCGTCATCCCGCTGATTTTCGACTTGATTTCATCGGGAGTCAGGCCATAGGCGCGCAATTTTTCCTGGACGATCTTGTTTTCAAGGGCGAGTTTGATTTTGTCGATGTCCTGGATTTTGAGAACCGCGCCTTCTTGATGTTCTGAAGAGACCTGTGAAGAAACCATGGCCGCACCTGCAGGTGACGTCACGAAGAGGCACCAGAACAGGGCGAGAAACATGGCGAACATCGGATTTCTGAATTTTCTGATCATCGAATGTTACTCCTTTCCTCTCAATCAAAAATTCTCAAGGCAGCCAGCGGGAAGGATTCGGCTGTCCTGCTTTTCTCCCGGCATCCTTCCCGCCTCCTGTTTCTGCGGGCGGTATCGTCATCCCGTCGTCTCCATCCATATCCGCAGGATGCATTGACCTCTCAAGGCCCTCGGGAAGTCAGTTTCGGTGAGCATCTGCATCTCACTATTTGCCGCCTTCTGTCAAGAGAGTAAAAGGTCAAATGAGAAGAACTCCCGGGGAGGTTAATCACAGGGGAGCGAGCCTTGTCGGAAAGGGAGAATGTGGGGGCATGGGAGCGTGGAGAGGTCAAGGCGGCCGCGGATGGCAGGCAGGAGGGTATGCCTGGTATTTGAAAGACAAAATCAGGAAAGGATTTCAAGAAAAAGCAGGGTAGAGGCCCCTTCGGAAAACAGCACTCCATCGTGACGGTGGAAGCAGACGTGCGCCTTTCTGCCCAGGGAAGATGCCCTGTGCTCAGTCTCGTGCCCTCCCTGCTTCAAGTAAGAGTCTCTGTAAGGTGTTACTTCCGAGACGTCCTTCAGAATGTTCTGGTACGGATTGTGCGTTTTTGCGTCTCATCGCCATTGCGTCATTCCGATGAAGTGGACTTGACCGACTCGAATTTTCAACGATCTTCCCATGGCATGCAAGCCGTGCGCAGAAGGCAGAATTGAACTGGTGGCGTCGAGTCGAACAGTGTGATGGAGGAGTTTTCACGATGTTATCAAAAAGCAGTTTTTATGTTTTGGCTGCTTCTCTTTGGATTCTGATTACCACAGTCCCCTGCCGAGCCGAAGCGGAGAAAGTCGATAAAGCGGAAAAAGGGGAGGGCACGCTTTCCGGGGAGGTGTCTTTGTCCGCATTGAGTGCCTACATCTGGCGCGGGCAGGAACTGAGCCGTCACAGCCTGGTCTTGCAGCCGTCTTTTACCCTGAACTACGGGGGACTTTCGGCAAACCTCTGGGGAAACTGGGATTCGGATCCTCATGGCGAGGGGGGTGAGCGCTGGAACGAAACGGACGTTTCGCTTTTTTACGGAGGCAAATACCGTCTGCTGAACTATGAAATCGGCTATATGTCTTACAATGCGGTCGGCGGTGAAGATTCTCAGGAGGTATCCCTGAAGCTGGGGATTGATGTGCCGTTGAGTCCGAGTCTGACGGTTTACCGTGAAGTCATGAATGATCTCTACTGGTACTTTCTGCTGACTCTAAGCCACTCCTTCCCCGTTTCAGAGCGGCTGGCAATAGACCTGTCCGCTTCGGCAGGGTATCTTGTCAGCACCGATTCGGAGGAGTATCCCGAGGTTGGCGAAGATGGCGGAGTGACCGGCGGGAAATTCAACAATTTCCATGATGGGATCCTGACGGTGAGTTTTCCTTACAAAATCCTGGATAACGTCTACGTTACCCCGACCCTGTCCTACACCTTTCCCCTGTGCGGTGATGCACGACGGGAGATGAAATATTTCAGCATGACGGGCCGGGACTCCAATTTCCTTTACGGTGGCGCCATCGTCACATACAGCTTTTAGTTTTGCAGGTGATGGAAGAGACCCGTAAGGTTCTTGGAAAGGAAATCGGTTGACGAACTTAAGGTCTTACGTGGACTTGATGATTGAGATTGGTGTAAGGCCTTATTGCCGCCCCAACCTCCGCATTGCTTTGCAACAGCCACGATTGAACAAGTTTTGACTGG
>JAVETB010000017.1:0-41999 GCA_034006265.1 Syntrophus sp. (in: bacteria)
TTCAAGGTCAGCATCTGCCGTGAGGCGGTATTATTCCGGCAGAGTCCGACTAGGGCGATCAATTGACCGTTCGCATCAAAAAGGCCCTTGTTGGACTGCTCGATGAATCGCTCCCGTCCCTTCTGATCAATGATCTTGTATTCGTAACTGCGGGCGACGTTCCCCTCGAGCAAAGCCTCCCAATTTTCCTTGCAGTAGTCGAAATAGTCGGGGTGAATGATATCCCTGAGAAAAAGGGGCTTCCGGTAAAAATGTTCTGCCGGATAGCCGAACACATCGGTAATGTTGGGGCTGACGTATTCGTAGACGCCCCCGGGAATCCTGAGCAGAAGAATCGCATCATTGAGGTTTTCGAGAAGGAGGCGGTACCTTTCCGGCCCTTGAAGAATATCCGAACGGATTTCGTCCCCGACGGAAATCACAGGTTGTGATGCCTGCTTCTTCATAACTTCCAGTTCGGCTACGAACTGTTCCCTTGTCATGGATTTTCTCGCCACTATTTCGAGTCTCCCTGAAGCTCCACGGGGTAAAAGGCCCGGAGGTCCGGAAATCGATTCTTCGTCCGGCGGAAGAATTCGCCCATCAGGACAACGTCTCTCTCCGCCCGACCCAAAGAGATCGTCAGGTGCATGGCAGCTTCATGGCTCCCTGACGGCCGGAGCGGATTTTTTACGTACCACGGCATACCGGGTTCCTTGCCAGAGCGGCGGCATCCGCTTGCAGCGCTTTTTTGCAGGGACCATTCCGGTCAGACCGCATCATGAAGACGAAGGTACAGCTGAATCAACCCTGCCGTACTCCAGGCCTGGGCAATGCAACCCCCTGGCCTGTGGGGCGGATTGCCGTCGAAAACCTCGGAGACGCACCCGAGCCCCGCTTCACCGATATGCCGTTCCATAAAGTCGCGGATGAGGCTCAATAAATATTCCTTTGTTTCGGCCGGATTATCGGTGATGCGCAGGCAGGCCTCTCCGTAATGGGCCAGAAGCCAGGGCCATACCGTTCCCTGGTGATAGGCTCGATCACGGGTCGGCTGATCCCCCTCATAAATCCCCCGATAGTTCCAATCCTCAGCGCTGAGCGTTCTGAGCCCGACGGGGGTCAGAAGGTGATTCCGGGCACAGGAAACAATTCCCTTCCATTGGTAGGGCTCCAGGGGTGAAAAGGGCAGGGAGACAGCCAGTATCTGATTGGGACGTATCGACCGGTCCAGAACCCCGTCACAATAAACATCGCCCAGATAGCCCTTTTCCTCAATCCAGAAGGTTTCTTGGAAGGCCTTGCGCAATCTCGCCAGCAGATCCTCCGGAATCAGCGGCGGTTCCCCGAACTGTTGCGCCAACTCGGCGTAAAAAGACAGGGCGTTGTACCAGAGGGCATTGATTTCCACAGGAATTCCATGCCTGGGCGTCACAGGACGCCCATGGACAATGGCATCCATCCAGGTCAGGGCATGCCAGCCATCGCCTGCGTAAAGAAGGCCCCGGTTATCCATCCCGATGTTGAAGGATGTCCCGGCCATGTACGTTGAAATGATCCTTTTCATGGCCGGCCACATTTTTTCTTTGACGGCTTCCACATCCCCCGTGTATTTCAGCATCTGCTGAACCGCCCAGAAGTACCACAGGGCCGTATCCACCGTATTGTAGGCATGTTCATCTCCGCCTTCGGCAAAGTAATTGGGCAGCAGGCCGTCCTTTTCGCTGGAGGCTATCGCATTGAGGATATCGATCCCCTCCCGGGATCGTCCGGAGCAGAAGGTCAGTCCCGGGAGCGAGATCAGAGTGTCCCGCCCCCAATCCTGGAACCAGTGGTAACCGGCGATAACGCCCGGACGGCCCAAGGGCGTGCGGATCAGAAACTGCTGCCCGGCAAAGAGCAGGCGGCTCAAATGGTTTCTGTCTTCCTCGCTGTCAAGTTGCCCCCCGAGAGCGTCACAGGATTCGACAAGATGGAGGCGCCTTTCCTCTTCGACCGTCCAGATTTTTTTCAGCTGCCCTTTCAGCGGCGCTGTCGCCGCCGTCACGATGACCACACTGCCCGTTTTCACCGGAACTTCCATGACGCCCGGGCAGAAAAGATCCTCCCGCCAGTCATAACCACGGCGCTCTTCAACGGGGTACTCAAAATTCCGGTACCACACCGGGCATGGGAAAAAGGAACTTTTAGCATTGCTCTGGAAACAAAGCGATGGAAGATCCCGGTACGGTTTCATCATGAAACCGTTTTTTATTTCCTGGGCCTCCATGGAGAATTCGGTATTCTCCTTCGTGAGGGCGTGATGATTGCGGAAGGCGACAAAGGGTTTCAATCTCAGGACGGCCTTCGGCGGGCATGCATCCACGTCATAACGGATCAGGACGCGGTTTTCCCCGGGAACCATCAGAATGCTTTTCCGGATCTGAAGGTGTTCCGTGGCATAAATAAATCTGGGATAATCATCCCAGATATAAGCCTTCATGGGAAATTCCGGGGGGAAAAACACTCCCGGATACTGATGGCAGGACAGGAAGATTTCCTCGGTACCGGCCGAAAGGGAGTCCTCCACTTTTGAAAGAAGAACGTGACGCCCTGGAGGAGAATTCAGGTTGGCAACCAAAAGACCGTGATATTTGCGGCTATGGCAATTCAGAAGCGTGCTGGAAGCGTATCCGCCCAGCCCGTTGGTTTCGAGCCATTCAAGTTCCAGGGCCGCTTCCCGGCTTCCCGGAACCTCTTGATCCCATTTCATCTGCATCATCGCTGCACCTCCCCTCTGCGTTTGATCAAACCGTCACTCCGCCTTAAGGCATGTTAAAGACCTCCACCCCCGCGGGCACAGTGAAGTTGAATATGCGGTCTGAAAGTCCCGTGTTTGTCCGGATATTTCCGAATCGAATCCGGGTGGCGTTTCCGTACGGATCGGTAAAACTGCCCTCCAGAATCTGATAACTCCTTCTGTCCACAACCAGGTTGAGCTGATCCGTCCCCAGGCCCGGAGCTTTCGGAACCAGTTTCAATCGATAGTTCCCCTCCTGATCGACGGCGCCCGACTCGGCAAAGCTGACACGAAAATCTTCACGGAGCTTCCCCATACCGGAAAGAAAACGAACGGCCATTTTCGATTTGTAGAGCGCATCGGCATTCTGGACATAAACAACGGAGTCCCCGGGCATATAGAGCCAGGCTTTCTGAGGATTGACAATCAGTTTCTTGATCCCGGGTTTCTGATAATCCCAGTACATCCTTCGAGGATTCTTCAGATAAAGAATCCCTTCCTCCCGATCCGTTTTTCCTACCGATTTCAGGCTCACTTCCTGGACAAAGGAGGCCTTTAGATCACGGGTCCGCTCGTAAGCCGCCTGCATCCGGCTGATGACGGCCGGATGCGATGGGGCATCGGCCGCCTGAAGGCAGCTTCCCTGCCCAGGCAGGATACTCGGGAAAAGCAGGAAAGCGATGGCCAGAACCCACCACGGCAACAGGTTTTTCGTTCTTCCCAAAAGATTCATCTTCATAGAAATTCCAACTTTATTTTTGATTTAATGTTGATAGGACGGGCCGTCGCAATTTTTCAAGAATTTCGGCATAGAAGAGCTATCTGCCTAATATTACTCATTATCTTATTGCCTAATTCTTACGCAAGTCGGTCTATATTCGTAACAATTATAGACTTACCCAACGTATCAACAGTTTTATCCACAGACTTTTCCACAGGATTGTGGATGAGATCCCCGGGAAATCTTCTAACCGGCGATCTTAATCCTCCAACCGAATGGATCCTCTTTTTCTCCACACTGAATCCCTATAATTTCTTCATAAAGATGCCGGGTCAGTATCCCCGTTTTTCCGTCATTAACAAGGTATTCCTTTCCCTGATAAAAAAACTGGCCGACAGGAGACACGACGGCAGCCGTTCCGGATGCAAAGACTTCCCTGAGCATTCCGGTCTCGACGGCCCGGAGGATTTCATCCATTGAAATCCTCCTTTCCGAGACCGTCCGGCCCAGGCGCCGGGCAATCTGGATGACGGAATCCCGGGTCACTCCGGCCAGGATGGTCCCCTCCAGGGGGGGAGTAACCAGTTCATCGCCTATGAGGAAAAAGATATTGCTGGTTCCCACCTCTTCAACATATTTCTTCTCGATGGCATCCAGCCATAAGACCTGGGTATAGCCCATTTTGATGGCGATCTGGCTTGCATAAAGACTGGCGGCATAATTGCCCGCATTCTTGCAGTTTCCCGTCCCTCCACGCACCGAACGGACATATTCCTCGCTGACATAGATTTTCGTCGGATTGAAGCCTTCCTGATAATAGGCCCCCACCGGTCCGACAATGATGAAAAAGAGGTACTGGTCTGATGGATGAACCCCAAGGGCCGCCTCCGTAGCGATCATGGTCGGCCGGATATACAGGGACGTTCCCCGTCCGTGGGGGATCCAGTCCTTTTCAAGAAGAACCAGCTTCACAACAGCCTCCTGGAACAGATCCGGGTCCACTCCGGGCATGCACAGCCGTTCTGCCGACCTGTTCATGCGCCGGATGTTCTCCTGCGGGCGGAACAGGTAGATTTCTCCGTCCCGGCCGCGATAGGCCTTCATCCCTTCAAAGATTTCCTGGCCGTAATGAAGACACATGGCCGTCGGATCCAGGCAGAGAGACCGGTAGGGGCCGATCTCCGCATTTTCCCAACCCCCTTTTGAAGTATACGTCATCGTGAACATATGATCCGTAAAAAATTTACCGAATCCCAATCTCGCCTCATCAGCCGGTTTCTCTTTTCTGGATTCCGGCGGGGCCGGATTCACTCTAATCTCCATACCCATTGTCTCCTTAATGAATTCCGTTTTCTTTCCAAGTCAAGCGATTCGGAATAATAGAATGTTCATTTTTTTTTATCAAACGGTATTTCCTTTCGTTCTGTATCGGCTATATCCGGTAGGAATCAAGGCTCCGGTACTGAATCGCCTCTGCAACATGGCGGGTCGCAATCGATTCGCACTCTTCAAGATCGGCAATCGTGCGGGAAACCTTCAGAATCCGGGTAAAGGCCCTGGCGCTGAGGCCAAGACGCTCCATGGCCATTTCCAGAAGCCGATGGGAGTCCTCGTCAAGGGCGCAGAAATCATGGATCTGCCGATCGGGCAACCGGGCGTTGCACAGCGTTCCGCTCCCGGCCATCCGCCCCTGCTGCTTTTTCCTCGCCCGCAGAACCCGCTCCGCTATGACCTTCGACGACTCGCCGCTATATGGCCCTGTGAGCTCCCGGTATTTGACCGAAGACACCAGGACATGAATATCGATCCGATCCAGAAGAGGACCCGACAAGCGGGCCTGATACTGGCGTATCTGCCTCGGAGAACAACGGCATGAGCGGCCGGGATCGCCGTGGTATCCGCAGGGGCAGGGATTCATCGCCGCAACCAGCATAAACCTTGAGGGAAAAGAAGCGGTCATCGATGCCCGGGTGACGGTCACGGAACCGTTTTCCAGGGGTTGCCTCAGGGCCTCCAGGGCGTTTTTGCGGAACTCCGGGAGCTCGTCAAGAAACAACACCCCGTGGTGAGCAAGGCTGATTTCCCCCGGCCTCGGATTCTGCCCTCCTCCGACCAGCCCGGCATCGGAAATCGTATGATGAGGCGCCCGGAAAGGACGTGAGCCGATCAGCACTTCTTCCCTGTCGAGAAGTCCCGCGACAGAATAAATCTTCGTTATTTCCACCGCCTCTTCGAAGGTCAGAGGGGGGAGAATGGATGGAAGGCGCTCGGCCAGCATCGTTTTTCCGGACCCCGGCGAACCGATCATCAGGAGATTGTGACCGCCTGCTGCAGCGATTTCCATCGCTCTTTTCGCTTGATCCTGCCCTCGAATTTCACGGAAATCCCCTCCGGCCCGGGGCGACCTTTCCCAGAAACGTTCGCTGCTGGATGAGACGGGATGTATATCGCCGACCCCGTTGAAGTAATCGACAATCTCAGGCAGGGTTTTAATGGCGATGACCTCAATTCCCTGGACCATGGCCGCTTCAGAGGCATTCTCCTCCGGAACGACCAGCCCACGGAAATTCAGATTCCTGGCCAGTTGCGCCGCAGACAGAACCCCGTTGACCCCTTTGACCGTTCCATCCAGGGACAGCTCGCCCATCAGCATGTAGTCCCTGGCGCCGTCCCCCGGGATGACCCCTTCCGCAGACAGGACAGCCAGAGCGATGGGAAGGTCGAACCCGGTCCCTTCCTTTCGAATATCCGCGGGGGCAAGATTGACCGTTACATGGTTTCGGGGAAAGCTGTAGCCGGAATTCCGGATGGCCGCCCGGATGCGATCCTTGCTTTCTTTCACAGCGGCATCGGGCAATCCAACCGTGGAGAACTGGGGCAGACCGCGGGCAACGTCCACCTCAACCACCACCGGATAGGATTCGATTCCTACCAGTGTGGCGCTGCTTACCTTGACCATCATGGTTTTTCTTCTCCACAGACGATGCCGTCGCACCCACGAGTTCGGATGACAGCCCCGTCTGCAAGCGCATCATCGTTCATAATGGTTTTTCCTTAGAGATTTTCCTCTAATCCTGAGGGTAATAAGCGCCTAAAACTTACCGAACAAGAAGAGTTCTGGCAAGTTAATTCTAACTTCATGCCAGAAATTTGCCGTCTTGACGAATAAAATAGCCTGTGTTAGAGTCCATCCCAGTTTGACGGATTCAATACGTACGGTATTGATTTAATTAAGCATTTTATAAACGAAAGATTCAAACCGGATGATGAACAGCAAAGAAAAGGCCGGGCTGTCCCACCTTGACGATCAGGGTCAGGCCAAAATGGTGGATGTAACCGCCAAGGTTGAAACAACCCGTGAGGCGGTGGCCTGTGGCCTCGTCAAGATGCAGCCCTCAACCGTGAGGCTTATTCTGGAGGGTGGATTCCCGAAGGGGGATGTGTTCAGTGTGGCCAGAGTAGCAGGGATCATGGCCGCCAAGAAGACCTGGGAATTGATTCCACTATGCCACCCGCTGATGCTGACCGGAATTGACGTTTCCTTCAGCAGCACCCCGGAGCGCGGAGAAATCGCCCTTGAAGCACGCGTTAAAACTGTCGGCAAGACGGGAGTGGAAATGGAAGCCCTGACCGCCGTCAGTGTCGCAGCCCTGACCATCTACGACATGTGCAAAGCCGTTGACCGGGAAATGGTGATTTCGGAAATCTTCCTGCAGTCCAAACAGGGCGGCAGGAGTGGAACCTTCATTCGGTCCGGCGCCTTGCCACCTTCCGTATCCGGATCATGAGGGATTGTCATTTCGACCTTTTCAGCGGCCCACCCCTGCCTTCAGGAAATGGACAGTCTCTCAAGGTGATCCTTTCATGGAAAGTAAGGTTTACGCAATAAGGAAGCTTTTGGCTGTTTCTTTCGGCGTGGTTGTTCTGCTGTTATGCGTGCTTTTTGCTCTTTCTTTCCTTGTCGGGGGATCATCCCTGGAAAGAATGATTCTGGCCGCCTTTTTGATACCCTCCCTCTATGTCTTCTGCGAACTTTACTCGCGGAAGATCATTCTGCATAGCCAGGGCATCCGGCTGGAAAAATTTCTGCGCAGCAAGGAGCTGAAGTGGTCTGATATCACCAATGTCGGGGTCCTGGCCCTCCGCTCGCGAACGTATCTCCTGTTGACCACGGTGAAAGGCTTTGTGAGCATTTCAAATACCTATGAGAATTTTACGAATCTTCTCCAGGATATTTCCGAGCATGTCGATCCTGATAAGGTGGAAGAGGGGGTTCGCGCCCAGATGAACGATCCTCAGGTTCACCGTTTCGAAAATCTCAAGATCTGGATTGCCGCATTGGTTCTACTGATTCTGATCGTTTTCAAACTATTCCATTGATCCTTTTGTTCGTGTCAGCTTCAGAAAGGAGTGAATTTTTCCCATGAATTGTGCTGATCACCATCATCTTGCTGCAGAAGCGGATCAAGAAGTTCCTTCCTCGCCTGCCTGCGTCTTTGAGAAAATCCTGCAGAAACAGTTTGAAGATATGGCAACGGTCCTTGAGTCCAGGGACTCCGGTCGAAGCACACTTTATGAGGAGATCATGGCCATGGTTGAACGCAGCCTGTTCCGGATTGCCCTGCAACGCAATCATCATGTTAAAAGCGCCGCATCGGCATATCTAGGCATTAACCGGAACACCTTTCAAAAGAAAATGATCAAGCTGGGCCTGAACTCTTCAAAGCCCTGAAATCGGGATATCCGGCCGGCAACAAGGCGGACCGTCTGTCGGAAAAAGTCAAGAGCGTCCCTGTTGAACGGTCAGCAGCTATCCGGGGGCATTCCGGCGCTGGAACCGCAACCAACTACAGAGAGATCACCTGGCCTCTGGAAAATCGTTGCTATCCAGGCAGGCAGCTCTGAAGCATCTTTTCCCACCTGCAGGCATGAACAAAGAACCGAGGATAAGAGGCCTCATGATCATTTTCAGGACATTGAACCACTGGATCGGCAGATTTTGTTCGTTTTTCCGGAGCACACGGATCGGCATCGGATGTTCACCCGAAAGGGTCTCCGGACCGGCCCTTATTTTCTTTCCCTTCGAACCCACTGTGCTTTGCTGCGGCCTGGCCGGAATCCTCATGATCAAGGGGGCCTCCGAACCGCCTGAGACTGTTGAAACGGCAATTCGGCACATTGAAGAGGGAATTCCCTTCTTGAAACAAAATAACATCCCGGGGATTCTTTCCGGAGCGATCCAGGTGGATTCATACCTCAGCGGAGTTTCCCTTCTGGAAGGGCTGTCCAATTCCCTGCAGGAGCTCAAGCGGGAAGCTGCCACGGAACATCTTTTCTTTTCCCGACAGAAAGCGGCCGGGTTGCATGAACTGGTCTCATCCCTCCGGGATTTTCTTTCCGCAGAGGAGAACCAGTTGGAACATTCCGCAGGCTCCTTCAGGACACACGATCTGGAAATCATCAACGGCCGCCTGGGGGTTCTGAAAGACTTCATCTGGATACTGGAAAAGGACATCCTAGGTAACCTCGGACGGATCGCCGCTCTTTCCGGCGACGAGGTGTCGCGGGAAGCCTTTCATAAATACCGGAAGCTCAACGTCCTCCTGAATTGCCTCGACCGCCTGGAAGTCCGCGGACGTGACTCCGCAGGCATCCAGATCTCCTTCACCCTGGACGACGAAGAGGCCTTTGACAGGGCCATGGCCGATCTCCGAGAAAACTCCCTGTACAACGATTTTCTCCGCCGCAGCCAGCCGGGCGATCTGCTCAACGGCTCGATCGGAATTTCTCTTGATCAGGAAAAGGGCGGCCGGGAAAAAGCCACCGTTGCTTTTACCTACAAAACTTCGTCCATTATCGGGGAACTGGGCCGCAACGTCCGGGAGCTGAGGGAAGCCATCGCCGGGGATCCCGTGTTTGCCGTCTTTGCCGGTCTTCACGCCGGTTTTGAGACAGCCTTTGCCCACACCCGATGGGCTTCCGTCGGCTCCATCACGGATGAAAACTGTCATCCCGTAAACAATTACACCCTGACGGCCAACAAGAACAGCGGGGGCACGGAATGGCCAATCCAGGAGAAAACATACCCCTCCTATGGGACAGGGAACTGGTTTATCTCGGTGGTCCTCAACGGCGACATAGACAATTACGCGTCTCTTCGCACCGCCCTGGAGGCCGGACGGGAGGTCATCCCCCGTGAAGTCACCACCGACACCAAGATCATTCCCCTGCAGATTGAGAAACACCTCCTGGAAGGCCACGACCTCCAGGAGGCCTTTCGCCGGGCCGTCGGCGATTTCGAAGGTTCTCACGCCATCGCCATGGTCAGCAATCTCGCCCCTGAAAAGGTGTTTCTGGCCCTGAAAGGCAGCGGCCAGACCATCTACGTCGGCCTCGCTCCGGATTCGTATATTTTTGCATCGGAATTGTACGGAATCGTGGAGGGCGCATCCCGGTTCGTAAAAATGGATGGGGAAAAGATCTCAGGAAATTCAGACGGGCAGGGTTCCGGACAGATTTTTGTCCTCGATCAGAAGGGTCAGGGGGCCCTTTCGGGAATTTCATCCTTCTTTTACGACGGCACCCCCTTTCCCCTGACCGATCAAAACGTGCAGACGGCGGAAATCACCACCCGCGATATCGACAGGGGAATCTATCCCCACTATTTTCTGAAGGAAATTACGGAATCCGCTCTATCCGTCAAGAAAACCCTGCGGGGCAGGTACCGGATATCCGGGGGGAAGAACGAGGACAAGCAGGTCTTCTTCAACCTCGGCCCCGATGTCCTTCCGGCACTGTTGAAAGAGGCATTGCGGAACGGCACCATCCGCCGCATCCTTGTGATCGGTCACGGCACGGCGGCCGTAGCCGGTTCCGCCGTTGCCGATGCCATGCAGCGATACCTGCAGGGCGCGCCTCTGACCGTGGAGGCCAGGATCGCCTCGGAACTCAGCGGCTTCTGCCTCCAGGATGATCTCAACGACACCCTTGTGATCCCCATTACCCAGTCCGGAACAACCACCGACACCAACCGGGCGGTAGCCATGGCGGCGGAGCGCGGGGCCACGGTTCTCGCCATTGTAAACCGCCGTCAATCGGACATCACCTCGAAATGCCACGGGGTCTTCTACACCAGCGACGGCCGGGACATCGAGATGTCCGTAGCCTCCACCAAGGCGTTTTACTCCCAGATCGTCGCCGGTCATCTTTTGGCCCTTTGCTTCGCCCAACTGCTCCTTTCGCAGCAGGATTCCTTCATTGCCGATGAATTGGCCGTTCTCGAACAGGCACCCGAACTGATGGGGCAGGTCCTGCTTCAAAAGGAGAAGATCCGCCAGGCCGCCGAGCAGTTCGCCAAGCGCAAACCGTACTGGGCTGTTGTGGGCAGCGGCCCCAACAAAGCCGCCGCAGATGAAATCCGCATCAAGCTCAGCGAGCTCTGCTATAAAACCATCTCCACCGACGTCGTGGAAAACAAAAAGCACATCGACCTGTCAGCGGAACCTTTGATTGTCGTTTGCGCTGCCGGCAATCCGGAAGCGGTCATGGGGGACATCGTAAAGGATGTGGCCATCTTCAAGGCGCACAAGGCGGCGGTGGTGGTTTTCGCCGATTCCGGCGAGGGCCGTTTTGACGGTCTGGCGGATGCCGTCATCCCGATCCCGTGGGCCCGGTTGCCCCTTCCCGTCATTCTCAACACCGTGGCCGGTCATCTTCTGGGCTACTACGCCGCCCTCAGCATCGATGAAGACGCCCAGTTCCTCAAAGAATACCGAAGCCAGCTCAACCGGATCATGGTGGAGCAGGACAAGCGCAGGGCCTCCGTTTATGACCGGATTGCCGACCGGGAATTCCGCCGGCTGATCCGTGATTTCTCAGCGCAGTTCCACCAGATGAGAAACTCGGGCGCCTTTTCCTTTACCAGTGTCAAAACCGTCTCGGATATCGCCCTCCTCCTGAAATACGTGGTGGGCAAGCTTCCCCTGGAGGACTACTGGAATGACTTCAAGAACGGCGGAGACCTCCTGTCTCCAATAGACCTGCTGGACATTTCCCTGGGGAAGGCCATTGATGAGTTGTCCCGCCCCATCGACGCCATCCGCCACCAGGCCAAGACGGTTACGGTGGGCACAAGCCGGAAGGAGGAGCCCCTTTCCGGGATCCTCTTCAATCTCCTCAAGGATCTCGGATTCTCCACCAAGGCGCTGGTCGGCAAGACGATTATGGACCTCAACCGGGTACAGGCCGCCATTGCCGACGTCCGGGGATACACCCTCTATGGCATCAACAACCTTGATGCGGACGGCAATCCGGGGGACGAAGCGACGATTGCCATTCTCAAGCGGGGAGGCATTTCGCAGGAAATGACCTCCCGGACGGAATCCTCCAACCGGCTCATGGGTACGAAAAAAATCATAGCCCGAACCAGGAGGCTCTATATCGGTCAGGGAAAACTCGACGGAATGCCCATTTTGATTCTACCCGTGCTGGGGGAGGAAAATGCCGTCCGAAATCTGCTGCTGGTGCACGTCGCCTTCAACGAGGCCCTGCCTCTGGAAAAGACGATCGACATTCTGGACGTCAAATATAACGACATCCGCAACCTCATTAATGAATACAACCTGCCCTGGAAGGATTCCTATCTGGAGCGGATTCCCCTGGAAATCCTGCTTGGAGAACCGGCGGAAACCATTGTGGAAACGATCCGGAAGAACCTTGCGAACCGGGAAAAGGAGAAGGAACAAGCATGAGAACCAAATTTATCTTCATCACAGGCGGAGTCCTTTCATCCCTGGGAAAGGGACTGGCGGCGGCATCCATCGGCGCTGTACTGGAATGCCGGGGACTGCGTGTGACGAACCAGAAGCTGGACCCTTACATCAACGTTGATCCCGGAACGATGAGCCCCTTCCAGCACGGCGAGGTTTTCGTCACCGATGACGGCGCCGAAACAGACCTGGATCTGGGCCATTATGAGCGCTTTACCTCCACACGCATGGGGAAAAGCAACAACCTGACGACGGGACAGGTCTATTTCTCCGTCATATCAAAAGAGAGGCGCGGGGACTATCTCGGCAAGACCGTTCAGGTCATTCCCCACATTACCAATGAGATCAAGGATTATATCCGCCAGTCATCGCAGGGCTTTGATGTGGCCCTGGTGGAGATCGGAGGAACGGTCGGCGATATCGAAAGCCTCCCCTTCCTGGAAGCCATCCGCCAGTTCCGCAACGAAGTGGGGAGGCAGAACGCCATCTTCATTCACCTCACCTGGGTGCCCTTCATCAAAACCGCAGGGGAGGTAAAAACCAAACCCACTCAGCACAGCGTCAAGGCCCTCAGGGAAATCGGCATCCAGCCGGATATCCTCCTGTGTCGGACGGAGGAATTCCTGTCGGATGAAATCAAGGCCAAGATCGCCCTGTTCTGCAACGTGGAAGAGGCCGCTGTCTTCACGGCAAAAGATGTGAGCTGCATCTACGAAGTTCCATTGATCTACCACCGGGAGGGCCTCGATCAGAAAATCGTCGACCTGCTCAACATCTGGACGGGCCAGCCCCATCTGGAAGCCTGGGAAAATGTGGTGAAGAAGATCACGTCACCCTCCTACGAAGTCAACATTGCCATTGTAGGCAAATACGTGAATCTCACCGACTCCTATAAGAGCCTCAACGAAGCCCTGGTGCACGGGGGGATCGGCAATGACTGCCAGGTCAATCTGCGCTTCGTCGATTCTGAAAAGATTGAGATGAACGGCCTCAACCATCAGCTGGAAAACGTGGACGGCATCCTGGTTCCCGGCGGTTTCGGCAACCGGGGCATCGAGGGAATGATTCAGGTCATCCGTTATGCCCGGGAAAACAAGGTGCCTTTTTTCGGCATCTGCCTTGGGATGCAGATGGCCGTCGTGGAATATGCCCGGCATGTCTGTTCGCTGGACAAGGCCAACAGTTCGGAATTTGATGAGGATACCCCCCATCCCGTCATCGACCTGCTTCCGGAGCAGAAAACCATCCAGGATATGGGGGCTTCCATGCGGCTGGGGTCCTACCCCTGCGAACTCTCCACCGGCTCCCTGGCCTATGAAGCTTACGGCGAGCGGAATATCGGGGAACGCCACCGCCACCGCTACGAATTCAACGGGCATTACCAGGAACGGCTCGAGGCGTGCGGCCTGCAGATTACAGGCCGGTCACCGGACGGCAGGCTCGTGGAGATTGTGGAGATCAAGGATCATCCCTGGTTCCTCGGCTGCCAGTTCCACCCGGAATTCAAGTCCCGGCCGACGGAGCCCCACCCCCTGTTCCAGCGGTTCATTGAAGCCGCCCTGAGCTACCGGGGCTCCCGAAGGAGCTGACCCATGGGCAGATTTATACCCATGGGCAGATGAACCGGCTTTCAGGTCAGGTCCTGAAGGACAATCTTCCTGGCTTTCAGCACATCGTGATTTTTCAGAAGTTCTCCGCCTGCGACCTTGTCCAGGACGTAGATGAGGTTGCCGCCGTTGTCGGCGCATTTCTGCCCATAGGAAATCGGCACATCGGGGGTCACGTCCTCGAGAAGGGACCGGGTCACCGACTCGACCTTCCGCTCTCCGTTCGCCAGAAGAACGACATGTTCAGCCTGGTAGACAAGCTCCGCCCCCATGGATACGGCGTAATTCGGACAGTCTTTTACCGAGGGGAAATGCCCGTCTGTCACTGAGTTATGAATGGTGTTCTCGTCAAGCTTGACCAGCATGACCGAACTCCCCTTGAAAGGGATTCCCGATTCGTGGAAGGCGACATGCCCGCGCCCTCCGACACCAATGACCTGGAGGTCGATTCCTCCGGCCTTTCTGATTTTGCGCCGATATCCGTCCAGGATGTCTTTCTTGATCCACGCAAGGTACTCCGACCGGGTTTTCTGCTTTATGACGATGGACTTCCCTGCGCTCGTACCTTTGTATTCCCAGTCCCCGGGATGGTTCTCAAGCTCCCGGATCAGCACCTTCTGATCAATCAGGGAACCGAAGGGCACACTTGTTTCCCTGAATTTTTTTTCCAGCAGGCCGAAAAACTCCTGAATCATAAAGTAGCAGTAACTTTCCGGGTGGATGACCCGCTGCTGGATGTTTTCGCCGGGCAGACCGACATACTCGTCAAGATTGAAGCTTCTGATTCGGCGGCTGTCAAACTCGCCGACATTGGCCGCCCGGGCCAGATGCTTATACATTCCGGTCGGCGAGTTCCCGGTGGCCAGCCCCAGGACAATCTCTTTTTTTTTCTCCGACACATCAAGGATTATCTTCTTTACCAGACCCGCCGCAACCTGGCTCATGTGTTCGAAGTCGTTCGTTATGAAAACCTCTATAGGCATACCTTTTCTCCTCGAATTGAATTGTTGGCGGAGCCGCCCCTCTTTCCGGTCTCAGCCGATGGACTTCTTGACAATGTTCGCAATCTCCTGGCAATATGTCTCTGTCACCGCCACGGAAGGCCCCTCAACCATGACCCGACACATATTCTGCGTTCCGGAATAGCGGACCAGAATGCGGCCCTCCTCGCCGAGTTCCTTCTCTATCCGGCCTATGACCTCCATGACCTGCGGTACGGTACTGATGTCAGGCTTGCTCTTCACATCGACATTGATCAGTTTCTGGGGATAAATGTCCATCAACGCGGCAAGCTCAGACAGGGGTTTTCCGGTCCGGACCATGGCGGCAATCAGCTGTAGAGCGGTAAGGATACCGTCCCCTGTTGTGTGGTGCTCGAGGAATATCATGTGACCCGATTCCTCCCCGCCGATAACGCCGCCCAACTTCAGCATGTCCTCCAGGACATAACGGTCCCCCACCTGTGAGGCGTGGTGTTTGAACCCGTATTTCCTGCAGGCCACCCGCAACCCTAAGTTGCTCATCACCGTGCTCACCAGGAGATCGTTCTTCAATGTGCCCTGCTCCTTGAGCACTTTGGCGCAAATGAGAAGGATCTGATCACCTGTTATCTCCTGCCCTTTTTCATCGACAGCGATCAGGCGGTCTCCGTCGCCATCGAAGGCAAGGCCGATGGCGGCGCCTTGTTCAACAACCTTTTTCCTCAGATCCTGCGTATGCTGTGACCCGCAATTTTCATTGATGTTGATCCCGTTCGGTTCGTCGTGGATGATCTGCAGATCCGCCCCCAGCTCCCAGAAAGTCTCCCTGGCAACTTTGTAGGTTGCGCCGTTGGCGGTATCGAGAACGATCTTCATGCCCTCTATGGACAGATCACGGGGAAACGTGTTCTTCAGGAATACGATATAACGGCCGTGTACGTCCCACACGCGGAAGGCCTGCCCCATATCCTTGACCGGCGGCACCAGGGTATGCAGGGTATTGCTCAGCATGAGATTCTCAATAGCTTCCTCCTGCTCATCGGAAAGTTTGAACCCGGTGCCGGAGAAAATCTTGATGCCGTTGTCCTGATATGGATTGTGTGAAGCGGAAATGACGATCCCTGCGTGGGCCCGCATACTCTGGGCAATATAAGCAATCCCCGGAGTGGGCAGAACGCCGAGCAGATAGGGATTGCCTCCCATTGAGGTGATCCCCGACTCGAGGGAACTCTCAAGCATATATCCTGAAATGCGGGTGTCTTTCCCGATCACGATCCTTGGACGTGTATGCTCTTTTTTCAGGATATAGACAATTGCCTGCCCTATGGCGAAGGCGATTTCCGCGTTCATGGGATACCGATTTGCTTCTCCCCGGACTCCATCAGTGCCAAACAGTTTCCCCATAACATTCCTCCCTTGAAATAATGGATTAAAATCAGTTGCCGAATAATCTGAGCGAGGGCACAATTTCCCCTGCCTTTGAACAAACGTCATCGACAATCCCTTGAAGCCATCGCGTTCCCTGTCCGGAGATTTCCGCGGGAAGCCCCTGTATGACGGCAATATAATCGTTTTGCGCCCCACCCCTTGCGCTATCAAAGGCGAAGAGGAACTCATCGCGGGGCTGTTCGTTCCCATGCTCCCTTGCGCCCGCGGCAAAAAGCGCTTCTAGCTCGTCAAACCTGCCGGAGAATTCGTTTCTTCCAGCGGCTTCCGGGTTCGTTCCCTCATCCTTTTGAGGAGACATTTTTGCCTTTTCAGAAAGCACCTGCAAACGCTTGATCCGCTCTTTTCTCCCCAGCGCCAGCTTATCAAGCAGCCCGGAAAACATGAGCCCACCGAATTCCTGCCGATCCAGAAACGGCTTCCTGACATAAAAGTACCACTGCTCAAGGGCCATGAGATTTGCGATATAGATGATGCTGTTCTCTACGACCCGGCGGATGCCGGGATAAGCCCTGGGCCGAAAATCCGTTTTCTTTCCCGTTTGCAATTTTTCGACAATCAGCTGATTGTCCTCCATAAAATCATTTCTCAGCACCGAATTGGCAGCAACGACATTTCCGTATCCCATTCGCGACGGCCCCACCGTGCCGCCCTGGCCACCGAGAAAAATGGCGGGCTGATTGAGCATGACGCCCCGCGGAACGTCACCGAAGAGCGACGCGGTGGTTTTATCCCCATCCGGAGTAAAGTTGAAATGAATATAGGAACTGCCCACCTCGCTGTGATCCTTCCGGCTTGTTCCGCCGGCCATCAGGCAATCACAGAAGTTGATCAGGCTGCCAAGCGTCACGAAAGGGAAAAGGATCGTCTGTTTTATTCCGACACAGTGGGCGCCGTTGGCCTCCTCTTCAAGGATGCAGCCTTCACGCACCTGTGCCCCGGATCCCATGTTGGCCTTTTCCAGAAATACAGACTTGGTAAAAAATCCCCCCTTCAGTTCGACGTCAGGTCCCAGCTGGCAATTATCGATCGTAACCGGAGCTTCATACCCGATCCGGCACCCGGCCGATATGACCGTCTCTTTTCCGTAAATTCTGCATCCGGGATAGATCCTGACACCCGTTCCGGAAATCTGATCTGCGGCCACCTCATCACCCAGATCGATGGTCAGGGGATTGGGAATATCGACGCCCTTTTTGATTAACGAAGCAACCTTGTCGTAGCATTTTGGCAAACTGTTCATAATCTCCTCCAAGTTGCGGAATAATATATGAATTTAATGAGATATCAAGGTTTTTTTAAAAAAATTTACTGTGCGGGAACCCTGCAAATATTCAGCCTGTAAGAAAAGAGAATGTCTCCGGATCAGGCGATGAGCATTCGGTGCGCAAAGGTCTGATCATCCGGGTGCGGATCATGCGCAGCAAAGTTGATCGATCCGTAAATTTTCCTCATTTTTTTATTGACAGTCAGAAGTGATTTCCCTATATCCTCTTCTTATAAAATCAGGTTTATATCCCTTACATCTTATCAATTCTTGAGCTCACCGGTCTTCACAGGGCTCTTCTCATGAGGTAAGTTCTATCTCCAATGAAGACATCAGAAATCGGCCAATACGTTGACCAGCTTCTGGAGATGGTCATCAACGAAACGATCCCCAAGGGGCCCCACAGAGGGTCCATCTTCGGTCTGGTTGACTCGGTTTATTCCCGCGAAGGCTGTGATAAACGGGTCGTGGTTTTCGGCGGCGGAACCGGCCTCTCCACGGTCGTCGGCGGGAATTCCCGGCTGGCCGAGTGGCCGGAAAATCCCTTCGTGGGATTGAAGCAGGAATTCTCCACCATGGATGTGGTGGTTTGCACGACGGATGACGGGGGCTCGACAGGGCTGCTCCTGAAGGAGTTGCCGATGATTGGAATCGGCGATTTTCGCAAGGTTCTCCTTTCCCTGATCCTGCGCGAAACCCTCCAGGAGACTTACGGCCTTGATGATGTCGCAACCGGACAGCTCGTCCGCGCTATTCATACCGTCTTTAATTACCGGTTTCCGGAAGGATTCAGAAAATTCCGATACGTGGCCAATCCTATCCTGCTGCTGCCCCAGGATCTGCGCAAATCCGTACCCAAGCCGTTGTCAAACCTTTTCACATCCCTGGGAACCTATATTTCCCAGGGCGGAGACGGGCCGACCATTTCGCCGGGAGGTCATTGCCTGGGCAATCTGATGCTCACCTCCGCCATTTTCAAATCAGCCGGACGGACGATCGATCACCCGCCCGGGCTGGCTGCCGTTACGGAAGGCATCGAGCTGCTTTCCCGCGCCATCGGAGTACCTCCCGGAACGCTTCATCCTGCAACGGCAACCCCCGGACAGCTGGTTTTGAGATACAGCAATGGCGTTGCCGTCAGGGGGCAGGATAAATCGGCGATCACACGCCGCCATCTGCCGATCGACCGCGTATCCATCGAATGCTGCGATGCTCCCCTCGTCAGCCAGGCGGTCTGCAATGCGATTCGAGAGGCGGACGTCATCCTGTTCGCGCCGGGCAGCCTGTACACAAGCATCATGCCGATCCTCCAGGTCCCAGCTATTGTTCAGGCGATTCGGGAGAACAGCAAGGCCCTGAAAATCCTCGGAGCCAACTTCCTGGTACAGGCAGGAGAGACGGACATATCGAGGCGCCGGTGGAATCGCGGCCTTTATGTGTCTGAGCTTGTGGAAGCGTATGGACATAATGTTGAAGGCGGCGCCGAGGGCCTCTTCGACGTCGTCTTAAGCGCCAATCTGGAGCACATCTCGGGTGATGTGCTCCGCAACTATGCCCTGGAAGGGAAGAGCCCCATTTATCTTGACCGCAGCCGCGTCGAAAGCCTGGGGGTTCTCCCGCTGGAGGCAACGGTCTATTCCCCGGAACGGCTCAAGAGTGCCGGTGTCATCCACCACGATCCCCAGAAATTTGCCCTTGCCGTGCGGACGCTTCTTGTCGCGCATCAGCGGTTGGGGCTTAACCGCAAGCACGCCTCTTCGCGGGCGATACCGACACGGTCGTCAAACAACACCGTTACAGGAGCCCCGCCTCTTTGTTGCTACTATCGGGAAGCAGACGCCGTGCTGGCGGAAAAGCAGTTTCATCCCCGGAGCCTTCGAGAAATCATGCGCGAAATTATCTGGGAAAACAGGGATATCCGAATCACGCACCTGGACTTTTTCCGTGCGGCGCAGATCATCCCCGCATCCCGATGGACGAGGAGCAAGGAATGGGATAACGTCCTGGGATACTATGATCCCGAAGACGGCCTGTTGAAGATCCACGAACAGGTCAGCGACGATCCGGAGCGGATCCGGGATAATCTTCTCATCGCCCTGGGTGAATCGCTGCTGGGGCAGTACGTGGAGAGCAGATGCTGGATCAATCCGGAAAACGGAAATCAATGGGGCGCACGGCGTTACGAGATCCGGCTGCGTCCTGTGGAGGAACGCCGATGCTTTCTCGATGATGGAGCGTTGCGAACCTATCTCCGCCTGGCTCGCATGATGCCGAAGCCCCATGACCCGAACACATTCGGGATCACGCTCAATGACCGGGAGGGATTTCTTCCTCCAGGCCTGCTTTTCGGACTCCTGTATGCGTGGTATCTGAACAACGCGTACGGCGAAATCATGGAATATGAAATGTCGCTGCTCCGCTGGCCCCCCCAGAAACTCATCCCCTATCAGCTGGAAGAGCGCACCCGCAAACAGGCCCTCGTCCGGTTTTTCCGTAATGTCGTGTTCCAGCATCGGGACGAGTGACCCGGCTTGGATGAACGATAAAAAAAACGGCTTCCAGACAGCAGGGACTGCCTGGAAGCCGAAAAAGAGGAGTAAAGCACTCCGAGGAATCTTACATAGGCGGCATCTTGAAAAAGCCTTTGTCAACTGCCAGCTGCATCAGTTTGCGGGCTTTTTCCTCTCCCATTTCATTCATCATCTGGGAGGGTCCTTTCGGCCACGCGAGGGAGGTCCGGATCCCAAGGTCCAGATCCTCAACGGATACGACCTTCTTGGCGATCAGATGCTTGGAAATGCAGAAAACCGAGCCAAGCAGAAGGTCACCCACCGCACTGCGGGCAGCCTTATCCTCCAGAACGGGACCTTCCTCAAGGTTCCAATCCATTTTTTCTTCAAAACTTTTCTTAAGGAAAGCCGGAACCGGCGGATATCCGATGTCCGTATTGCCGAGATACTCAACCATCGAAACCGCGGCATGATAGCATGTGCCCAGACCGGCACCCTTCTGCACCCACATGATGCCGAATTTCAGGCCCAGGAACTCCTGGGAGATGCTTTCCAGCGTCGCGATGTTGTATTTATCTCCGGCAAAATTATCGAGAACCATGTATGCGGCAATAAAGACAGGATTGACGGCAAATCCGGGAAAGTCCATGACCGTGATCGCCACCTTCTTATTCCCTTTCGCAAAGGCCATGAGCGCCTCGTAGGTTTCGTCACTGGTTGCCTTCTGACGGATCACCTCAACCAGACGGTTGACGTTCGCCGGGAAGAAATAATGGAGACCGGCGGTCCTTGCCGGATTGTCGACCTTCTGCATGAGCGTTGCGATCGGAAAGGTCGAGGTGTTGCTCACAATGATGGTATCCTTCGGGACCACCTTCGAAATTTGTTCAAAGACCTGAATCTTCAGATCGATGTTTTCCACGACGGCCTCGATGATCAGATCGCATACGGCCAAATCTTCGAAATTGGAAGTTCCCGTGATCGTCCCGCAAATTTTGTCCGCCTCCTCCTGAGACATCTTTCCCGACTGCACCCTCTTGGCCATGGCCTTAGCCACGAACTTGTCATACATGGACTTGACCAGATCGTCATTGAGTTCCTTGAATACAACCCGATAGCCGCTCATTGCGGCATTGAGCCCGATGGCAGCACCCATCACACCGAAACCCACCACTCCCACTGTCTTGACTTCCTTCATTCTCCGCCTCCCTTTCGATTTCAAACGGCCTGCGCAGGGCCGTGCAGAAATTCAGCTGAATATTTTTTTAAAAACCTTTCCCCAACAGACTCCGGGCGATAACGATCCGCTGGATCTCATTTGTCCCCTCGTAAATCTGCTGAACTTTGGCATCCCGAAACATCCTTTCCACCGGATAATTCTTGGTGTAGCCATATTCCCCCAGCACCTGGATCGCGCCGCCGATCACCTCCATGGCCAGATCGGAGGCATAGGCTTTGGCGCATGCCGAGTACCTGCCCCGATCCGGATCGTGACGGTCATATTTATCCGCAGCCATATAGGTGAGGTAGCGCGCGGCCTCCGTCTTCATTTCCATGTCGGCCAGCTTCATCTGGATGCCCTGCTTTCTTCCGATCGGCTTGCCGCTCTGCAGATGCTCACGGGCGAACTGAACCGCACAGTCCAAGGCGCCCTGCGCCATGCCGACAGCCTGTGCTGCAATGCTCGTTCTCGTTTTATCCAGTACCTGCATCGCGATTTTAAATCCGTCCCCCTCCTTGCCCAGCAGGTTTTTCACAGGAACCCGAAAGTCTTCGAGGAACAACTCCGTCGTTGTCGACCCCTTAATACCTATTTTATGCTCCAACTTGCTGACAATCCAGCCTGGCCCTTTCTCCGCCACCAGACAGGACACTTTCTTTTCCTTGGTATCGGAATCGACGGTCTTTACGAACAGGGTCATGATGTCCGCGACATCTCCATACGTTATAAACCTCTTGGATCCGGTTACCACGTAGTCATCCCCATCCCGCACGGCTGTGGTCTGAAGGCTGGCTACGTCCGAACCGGCGTCGGGCTCGGTAAGCCCATAGGCCGCCAGCGTCTTCCCTCGAGCCAGGTCCGGCAGGAACCGCTGTTTCTGTTCTTCCGTTCCGGCAATGGTGATTGCCGCCGAGCCAAGGCACTGCCCGCTCAGCATCATGGCCACACTGCAGCTGAATTTCGATATTTCCTCCACAGCGATCGCCATTGGAAGGGCCTTGCCACCAGTGCCGCCGTATTCCGTGGGAAAAGGAATCGCCAGGATCCTGTTCTCCGCGAAAGCCTCTTTGATATCCCAGAGATAACCACCGATTTCATCGAGTTCCCCAGCCCTTGGCGCCACCTTTTCCTGCACCAGCTTTTGCACGGATTCCTTGAGTGCTAATAGATCTTGATCAAGCTCGAAGTCCAAGTGCTCACCCCCCTTGACGGTTGACTGCTCAAAAAATATTAAAGCAGAGGATAAGCCGTCATCCCCGGAGGATCCTCCGGGGGATGACGGCGTCTATTCATTTCAGGCCTTTTCGAAGCAGAAAAAGACTCTCTGAATCACATTATCTTCACCCTTTTTGCCGTCAAAGGGCTGCGGATCCACCGGGAAAACCACCAGTTTCACTTCGTCCCCCACCTTCAAGGCCCCCATCGGACAGTCCTTGATGCGGCTGAAAAGGGTCAGAACACCGCCCAGATCAACCATTGCGTGAACCAGCGGGGTTTCAAAGCCGATCGGCACACCCACCTCTTCATAGGTTACACTCAGAGCCGTACCCTTGGTGGGGAGATCGACCCATTCCAGGTTTTCCGATAAACATTCAGGGCAGATCACCCCGCGGGGGGGAAACGACAGGGTACCGCAATCTTTGCACTTGGTGGTCGTCAGCCTCCCTTCTTTCAGATTGTCGAAAAAGGGGTAAATCCGGGTGAACTTCTTGCCCTGCAGAGGCCACATATCCATTGAAGCTGCATATTTACCTTCTGTGATACTCATTATTCCATATCCCTCCCGTAAATTAAGACTGTGTGTGCAGAGATCAAGCCGCTCAGATTATGGGTCAGACCGATTCTTGCCCCCTCCACCTGCTTCACGGCATCGCCCCTTAACTGGTGCATGATTTCAATGCCTTGGCGGAGGCCGGTTCCCCCGAAGGGGTGACCGCAGGAAAGCAGACCTCCATCCGTATTGACGGCCACCTGGCCACCGAAGTCGTTTTTGCCCGCCTGGACAAAGGGGCCTCCCTCTCCCTTTTTGCAGAATCCGAGTTCTTCCATTTCAACGATTTCCGAAATCGTGAAGCAGTCATGGGTCTGGGCGACATCGATATCCTGAGGAGTCACCCTGGCGTGTTTATAGGCCTGCTCGCCTGCAATCCTCAAGGTATCCCACGTTGACCAGATGCCGTTGTTGAAATTGGCAGACATCTGGTGCTGGGTCGCCTGTGCGGTCCCCCGGATGTAAACAAGGGGCTTGTCGGTCAGATCCTTGGCCTTTTCCTCACAGGCCAGGATGACGGCCGCCCCGCCGTCCGTAACGGGACAGCAGTCCGTCAGTTTCAACGGGCGGACGATTATTCTCGAACTCATCGCCTCTTCCAGGGTAATCGCTTTCTGCATCTGGCCATTTTTGTTGTTCAAGCCGTTGCGGCGATTCTTGACCGCAACCATGGCCAGCTGCTCTTCCGTCGTGCCGTAGAGCTTCATGTGCTGCTGGGCGACTGTTGCAAAGGCCGGCGGCGGAAGCCCCATCCCATTTGTACAGTCAAATTCATGGTCGCAGGTTCCCAACTCGCTGAATGGTATTTCCCAGCGCTGGGGCATATAAAGCTTTTCCACACCCACCACCATGACCACGTCCGCCTTGCCGCTTCGGATCATCGCATCAGCTAAAATAATACCGGTGCTTCCCGTTGCGCACAGAAGCTCGACCCGGCAACAGAGGTTGACGGGTTTGATACCCAGGCATTCTGCAGCCTGCGGCGCCAGGTGGGTCTGAAAGGAACAGCGCTCCGTATGGCATGCTCCCACGATAAACCCGTCAATATCCTTATTTGTAACGGCCGGATTATCGTTGAAACAAGCCTTGCCGGCCTCCTGGATCATGTCTCTTTGTGTGGCCTGACGCACTCCCCACAAATTCTGGCCACCAGCAATAATACAAACATTTCTCATATAAAACCCCCTCCAATCTCGTTGAACTTAGATTCACCTCAACTCAGAATTCACCACGCCCCCGAAAGGGCGCCCTTCGGATGACGGCACCTCGATACCGGCACCCCTGTCTATGTAAATTTCGGTTTGCGCTTTTCCACAAAGGCGCTGAACCCTTCCCGGCGATCATCGCCGGTAAATACCAGAATGAAATTTTTCGTCTCGAAATCCAGGGCTTCTCCCAGGTTCATGTTCAAGCCCTGATTCACCGAATTTTTAATGATGGACAGGGCAAGGGATGATTTCCCCGCCAGCTTTTTCGCCAGGGCTTTCGCCTCGTTCATCAGTTCGGACAGGGGAACAACCTTGTTGACCAGACCGCATTGACAGGCGGCATTGGCATCGATAATATCCCCCAGCATGAGCATCTCTTTCGCCTTGGCAGCACCCAGAAGGCGCGGCAGACGCTGCGTTCCTCCACCACCGGGCATAATGCCCAGGTTGATTTCCGGAAGCGCAAACTTGGCCGTATCCGCCGCAATTCGGAAATCGCAGGTCAAGGTCAGCTCACAGCCGCCGCCGAAGGCCAGCCCGTTGATCGCGGCAATCGTCGGTTTGCATATATTTTCAAGGGCGCGAAATGCGGATCCGGATACCTGGCAAAATTTATACATTGCTACCGGAGTAAGATCCTTCATCTCATTGATATCTGCGCCTGCCACAAAAGCCTTGTCGCCGGAACCGGTAATGATGACCACCCGGACAGCCGGGTCCGCTTCAAGCTCAGCCGCGACCTGACCAAGCTCAGCAAACATTTTGCTGTTTAACGGGTTTACCGGCGGCCGGTTCAAGGTAACCGTCGCGATCCCTTCCTCAACTATCAGATTGATCGTTTCATACATGGCTTTTAAGTTTTACCCCCCCCTCTTTAGTTTTTAATCCATTACCGGTCGGAAAGCTTTTACAAGCTGCCAGAAGAACCTGCGACGAAGCCCCCTTTCCAATTAATGATTATGTTTCAGTTAATAGGGGATGTCGCAAAAAATATGCCCTTGGTATTTCCCGTAAAACCCTTACAGGCAGCGCTAAGAGCCTCCTCTTCACTCAAAGGAGTCCAAACATTTTTGATTCATTGTTGACTCAAAAGAATGAACTATCTTAAAAATGAATGATTGCAATGGATTACCATATTGTACAAAATAAGTCATATTTAACTCGGACAAACCGGCTATGATTCATCCGGTTTTCTGCGCTTTCAAATCACGGAATATTTGGGTGAATAATTATTCAAGTCAAAATACTTCGGCTGAAAAAGAAGGGGGAAAACAGATTTCAAAAGGGCGAGCACAGAAACATCAACCATACGCATACCCGCAAGTATCTGAAATGTATGATCGTATGCTTCATGATTCAAAAAGCGTCTGCCGCTGCGTTTCCTCTACAGATAAAAATGAAACATCGCATTACAGAAGAATCATTTTAGACAGAGCCGCATCAGCAATGATTCACCTTATATTTTTTAGCCAGACGCACTACGGTGCTTTGACTTACTCCCAGTACTTTAGCCGCCTTGTAAGTGCTCTTTTGAGACTTTACGGCCTTGCTTACCATATAACGCTCCAGTTCTTCAATGGCCTCAGTCAGATTCATCTGGTGCATCCGATAAAAATTATTGTCCACCTGGGTCCGGTATCGATGGGGCAGATGCTCCAGGCCTATCTGCTGAACATCGGTCGTGACCACAAGCCTTTCGATCAAATTGATCAACTCCCGGACATTCCCCGGCCATTCGTATTTCAGCAGGCACTCCACCACTTCATCCGACAGGCTTTTTTTCAAGTCGTATTTCCTGTTATAGGTGTCGAGGAAATGGAAAAGGAGGGGAGCGATATCATCCTTTCGTTCACGCAGCGATGGGATTCTAAGGGGGATTACATTGATTCGATAATAAAGGTCCTCACGAAAAGATTTTTCCTTTATCATGGTTTCCAGGTCTCTGTTCGTCGCCGCCACTACCCGTACATCAATCTTGATCGTTTTCACGCCGCCAAGCCTGGTAATCTCATGCTCCTGCAGGACACGCAATAGTTTGACCTGCAAGCCCAGAGGAAGATCTCCTATTTCATCAAGAAAAATGGTGCCCTTGTGAGCCAGCTCAAAAAAACCGGGCTTTCCGCATCGACTCGCCCCCGTAAACGCACCGGGCTCATAGCCGAAAAACTCACTCTCTATCAACTCCTTTGGAATGGCGCCACAGTTCACCTTGATCAGGGGGCCTTTCTTTCTTTTGGTGTTCATGTTGTGCAGGACATTGGCAATAATTTCCTTTCCGACTCCCGACTCTCCCTGAATGAGCACCGGGCTTTCCACCATGGACACCCTTGTGGCCAATTCTATAATTTTTTCCATCTCTTTGCTTTTGGATACCAGGCAATGTTCGCTGGTATATTTTTTTCTCATGTTCTCCATTTCAAAGAGATACTGGGCATTCAGTTCCTGTGTTTTTCTCAGCTTTTCCTCGAGCTGCTTCAATTCCGTCACATCCCTGAGGTTGACCACCACCCAGATGACTTTTCCGGTTTCATCGAAAACAGGGTTTCCGATGGCCATGATTTCCTTTCCCTTGGCAAACTTCTGCAGGATGGTGACCGGTTTACCCGTTTCCAGCACCTTCAGCGCCACAGTGGGATCAAAATAATTCCCTTCTTTTTTTATCTTGTGGAGATTAACCCCGAGGACATGCTTGATCTTTATGCCGGTCAATCTCTCAAAGGCCTTATTGACCCGCGTGACCATCCCGTTTTTGTTTACGACGCTGATCCCGTCATAGGAATCTTGAAATATTGAATTCAACTCCTTAAATTCATTATTTATCACGTCCAGCAAATTCAAGCCGTGGAATTTTTCTCGAGTTATGACGCGGGTTAAAACCTCTCCCGCTACTTCGCTGTCGCTTAAAATCTGGCAAACTCTTTCAACGGCCAGGCTGCCGATGTTGATCTCATCGGTTATGGTACTGATGATGTCTTCCGTAACCATTTCATAAATCATATCGCTGCCCATAATACCCTCGCTGTTTTAAACACTATTCCGGAATGCAGGTCCTTCGGCTGTCGAGTGGATTTTTTCGAGCAACAGCCCCGGTGATGTTGAACGTTTCCATTGATCTGTTAATATCCTCGCAATCAGGACTGAACTTCTGTTTGTGGCCTGTTTTCTTTTGTCGAATGAGAACGGCTGCGCTTCCTGGTTGCATGTTTCCAGTGTTATGAATAATCCGGCTTTTGAGAAAATAGTACCCTCCAAGACAGGCGCCGGGAACGTATTGCGGCTCATGGATGCTCCCGATATCCCTTTTATGAAAGGTGCATTGCCCCAAGTCTATCTTGGACAGGCTATTTTAAAGCCGCCTGCCGGAAAGAGTCAAAATAAAAAATACGGTACCGGGTTTTTATGGGTCAAATCAGCCAAATCTACGCCATCGAGTCTTTGAAATCGTCTTGCCGGGAGAAAGAATTGAACAACAGAACATGTTACCGAACCGGTTTTGCCGGACATTATAATTCGATTTTGAATTAATTTAAATAATGTATTTGCAACATATTGTATTTCTTGAAATTATAAAAGCTATCGGACCGAGTCTCATTCAACTCATGTGATCCAGTTTTGAATTTCACAAAATGATTGTCTCTAAACACTCAGGATCATGAGATAATATAGCCAGAAAGAACCTGCCTTACATGCGGAAACCACCTTCCTTGAGCCGGGCCCCGATCAACGGGTTACGGCTTAAGAAAGGTGGCGGTCTTGCGGATGCTACAAAGGTTTTGTCTTTTAAAGAATAACGGGTTCCAACCTGTACGTCATGTCGGTAACCCGAGTCTTTGAAGGATCGTTTCTTTCAACGTCTCCGATGTCCCTTCACCGACTTCCATCAGCCGTGCTTCCCGGAAATATCGTGAAATCGGATATTCAACGGAAAATCCGTATCCACCGTGCACCTGCAAAGCCCTGTCTGCAACCCACATGCAGGATTCCGACGCAAAAAGCTTTGCAACCTGCGCATCGAGGGAAATGTCCTGGCCATGATCCGCCTTGAAAGCGGCCTGGTAAATCATAATCCTGGCAATCCGGCTCATTTTGAACATATCGGCCAGGTAAAATCCGACCGCCTGGAAGGCACAGATCGGTTTACCAAAGGCTAGCCGGGCTTGCGAATATGCCAGGGCCTCTTCAAAGGCGCCCTGCAGGATCCCCAGTCCGACCGCCCCGAAGACCAGGCGGAAGTGGTCCAGGGCATTGGTGAGCAGGCCAAGGCATGCCTCGCCTGAAGAGATCAGCGCTTCTTTCGGCACTTGCACCTCATTGAAGTCCACCTCGCAGGTGGATACGGCATTCATGCCCATCTTGGGAATTTTCCGGACCACAATCCCCGGTGACTTTGAGTCCACAGCGACCAGGACAAAATCGCCCGGCTGTCCACCCGTTATCATCCTGGCAAAGACAAGGAGATCGTCGGCATTGTCCGCATTGACTACCGACATCTTGCTACCCTTCAAAACCAGGGAATCCCCTTTATCCTCAACCGTTGTCTCTATTTTTGCTATATCTGGACCGGAATTGGCCTCGATGAAGGCGATGGTTCCCGTTTTTTCTCCGTAGGCGGCGGCAGTGACGTATTTTTCTTTCTGTTCTTCAGTCCCAGCCTCCAGAATCGGATAGGCGAAATAAAAACTGGTGGCCCCGGCAGCCAACGCGACCGCTGCCGACACGCGGGCCAGTTCTTCCATGGCAATGCAAGCCCCGACCCAGCCTAATCCGCTGCCTCCGTACTGCTCGGGAGTAATGATGCCTCCGACACCCATCTCTGCCAGTTTTGCCAATATCTCAGAAGGATATTCTTCCTTTTCATCAATGTCTCCGGCAATCGGTCTTATTTCCTTTTCACAAAACCTGTGAATCATTTGCTGGAACATTTTTGTTTCATCAGTCAACAGATTTTCCATAACTTCCACCTTCTTTCCTCGCTATCCAATTAATGTTGGAATCTTGATCTTCAGTCAACTGCAACCGCTTCCCCCCACGAATGCCCTAAGAAACGCAAAATATATGCCTCATCGAAAAAGCAAACAGCCGGTCCCCTGACCTGGAAGGTTTCTTCCCCTGCCATTGCTGCTCCACCGCCGTAATCATTCCTCTTTCCCGGTTTCGAGAAACAGCCTTGATCCCCCATGAAATCCCCTGGAGCCTCAAGCATCCGGACAGTTGTCACCACGGTCTCTTGATCCCGACGGGGAATCGGGGATAGACACAATGTCGAAAGGCGTCTCCACAATCCTTTGCAACCCATCTTTTCGCACGATAAAATCGACCTCTATGCCTACAGCGCCTTCGTTGGGGATGATGAATTTCGGCTCAACGGCCATGACCATGCCCTCCCGGAGCACCATCCTGTGGCGCGCCGTAATGACAGGCATTTCGTTAAGTTCGAGGCCAAATCCGTGCCCGATAAAGGCCACCTGCCCTTCGCCGTGGCCCATAAAAAACTCCTCCAGCTTTGCCCGTTTCACATGATCGAGGGCCCTCGTGAAGCTCTCCACGGTATCAACGCCCTCCTTCACATAATCCATCATGTCTTCGATGATCTCCCGTGACACCTCATATGGCTTTCGGAAGCATTCCTTCATCTCCCCCACCACATAGACCCGCGTTTCATCGGTGACATAGCCGTTGTACCCCCCACCGTAATCCACGATGAGAGGGATGCCCTTTTTCACGATGTTGGCGGAAGAACCCTGGCCGACGGCCGGTGTCAGTCCGAACCCCGCGATGGGCACATCGGCGCCCGATGCAACCGTGGACGAATAGCCCTGGGTCACCAAGGCACAGGTCATCTCCTGGTTGAATCCTCTCATGCGCAGCAGCCCCTGATGGCCCCTGCGCCTGCCTTCGGCGACAAGGTCCGCCTCAATCGCAACCTCCTGCCTTCCCTCCCTCACAACATCCACGGCTTTCCGAAACACATGGGACACAATCTCTCCCGATTTGAGAATCTGTCGAATTTCGAACTCGCTTTTCGCCAGCCTCACCTGCCTGATCAAAGGCGACACGTCTGCCACGTGGTCATAACCCAGGATGGATTTCCATTTTTCAGCGAGAAGAAAGGGAACCACATCGAGCTCCATGGCACCGTTTCCTCTGAGCACATTCTTCTCCCTGAGGATCTCCCTGGTTTCTTTGATCTTCTTGATGGGTGTGATCTCAAGGGGCGATTCATAGAGAGCCCGAAACAGACTTTTTTCCACAAAAAAAACAGGGGGCTCATCCACGGGAACAACGAGAACGCCTTTCTGCACCGTGCCGGTAAAGTAAAAGAGGTCCACGTTCTGGAGAATGACCGCAAAATGGATGCCCTGATCTGCCATTAACCCTCTCAAGGCATCCAGCCTTCTCTCAATCTCCTCCCTGGGCGTGAAATCACAGACTTTTAAGCTCTTGACCATCTTCCCTGACCTTGTTTCAATACTTCAGCCTGGTCCTCGAACTTTTCCTGACAGACTTTTTCGCGGACGGATTAATCTCCCGTTGATCTTTCGTGAATTCCCCGGGGATATTCTGAGAATTTCCGATGTTCCTGATGCTGCATGAAGATGATGTGCAGTTTTTGGGTGTGTGATAATCCCGGATTTCCTCCCTGTCTGACAGGGGACGCGGACAGGAAGGAAAATCCGGGGGTTATCATGGCATCTCTTGCGGTTTCAAACAAACCTTACTTGATGATCGGGCCTGGAAAGGGCAATACCTGCCTGCCGAATACCATGTTTGTCTGCATCGCTGCAGTTGCGTAAATGGCAAGTACCCCACACAATCCAGCGAGATTGCCGGCAATCGGGGCATAGGTATGGTGATCCAGGAACCCCATGTATATGCCGGTAATGAACGGCAAAGCCAGACACATGGGAACGATCGCTGCAAATGGGGCTAGCGGCATGGATTTGGCAAACATCGGAATCTCCATCCACAGGATAAGCGTAATGGTTAACCAGGCCCATCCCGTTATCCGGGGATCAAACTTCCACCCGTAGACGCCGGCAAAATACTGGAAAATCCATAAGGAGCCGGTTACCAGCATGAAGTAAGCACTGAACCAGGTGAAGGTGTTGCCACCGGAGGAATTGCCCAGCCTCAGCTCGATGACCCCTACAATCACCTGCACGAAGAAGCCACCGATCAACCAGATACCCGCAATGGGCATGGCTTCTTTTCCTACTTTCCCGGTTAACACCGCGTAGAAAATAATCACTGCAATCGCCAAGGCTGTGAATCCGGCGGGCATTGGATTAGCCCATCCTGCACCGTGCTGATCTGACATAATATTCCCTCCTTAATTATGTTATGTATCAGTTCTTTCTACTTAGCATTTCTTCTATTTTGCGCCGCCCCCGAACTGCTCACGCAAATCTCTCTTCAGGATCTTTCCTGCAGCGTTGCGAGGCAGGGACGGCACGATATGGACAACCCTCGGCAGCTTGTACCCTGCGATTTTTCCCTTACAGTATTCCGTCACCTCAGCCGGAGTGATGGTGGCCCCTGCATTGAGAACACAGACCGCCGTCACGGCTTCGCCCCAGGTCGGGTGTGGGGTACCGATGACGCAGGACTCCTTGATTGCCGGATTCGAATGCAGCACCTTCTCGACCTCTGCGGGATATACATTCTCGCCGCCGGTGATGATCATGTCCTTCAGGCGGTCGATAATGCGGATATAGCCGAAGGAATCGATGGAGCAGACATCTTCCGTATGGAACCACTCGCCCCGGAATGCCTTCTTGGTCTCCGGTTCCTTTCTCCAGTAGCCCAGCGTGACACCGGGGCCCCGGACAATCAACTCGCCCACGCCGCCCTTTGGAACCGGCTTACCGTTTTCATCCACGATCAGGGCTTCCATGTCGAAGGACGCCCTTCCGCAGGATTCCAGGATGTTGTTGTCGCCTCTATCAAAGGCGTCCTGGATGTCCCGAGGGCCCAGATTGGTAGTGACGCCCGTTGTTTCCGTCGTCCCGTGGTGTTCGCCGAGAATATTTCCATAGGTATCAATGAATTTCTTGTAAACAGCGGGGATGATCCCTGCGCCGGCAAACCAGAGGTGCTTCCAGCTTGAGACGTCGTATTTCTTGTAATTCGGCGAATCGAGGATCATCATGACCATCGGCGTGGCAAGCATGCCGCCCGTCAGTTTGAACTTTTCCGTGGATGACAGGAAGAGATCCACGTCCCACTTCGTAAAGACATAGGACGGAGCCGATACATAAAAAGCCCCGAACAGGGTGTAGTGCGCCGTAATGTGATAGAGGGGGCAGATGATGCAGACACGGCTGTCCAGATCCAGGAAGTTGAGTCTGGAACAGACGCGGCCGGCATGAACAAAATTGGCGTGGGTCTGCATGACCCCCTTGGGCAGTCCCGTGGTGCCGCTTGTGTACATGAGCATAGCGATTTCATCTTCAAAGATATCCACGTCCAGCTCCGCCGGGGAAGCCTTCTGGATCATTTCCTCGAAATCAAGCCATCCTTCGGGTTTCTTGTCGGGTGTCCCGAAATAGATGAAGTGCTTGGCCGAAGGAACGGAATCTTTGAGCTGCTGGGCCATTCCGACAAACTGATCCTGGACGATCAGCGCGGTCGGTTCGGAATCGGTCAGAACGGCAAGCATTTCCGGCGCCGCCAGCCGAAAATTGCAGACCACGAAGATGAAGCCTGCATTGGGGACGTAGAAGGACGCCTCCGTGTATTCTACGCTGTTTTGGCTCAGTATGGCCACCCGGTCCCCCTTTTTCAGCCCGAGCCCATACAGGGCGTTCCCCATCCTGTTTGCCCTGTCTTTAACATCGGTGAAGGAATATTCCCGGTTGCCCTCCACCTCCTTGATCGCCACACGATCTGGATACAGCATTACATTGCGGTTGATCAAAGTCGGAATCGTATTAAACGTCATTTCTGTTCCCATGATAACCCTCCCTTTTTAGAATAGTGCTCCCCTAAGCTGAGCTGTATCTTAAGCTAAGCAATTTTGGAACCAAAAATTTTTAATCATATATTACTATTATATCAGATACTTAATAGAATTTTTACCATATGAATGATAGTAATTAAATTATTTATATAGTAGCATGACTACCGAAATCGTAGCGGATTTTTTTAAGGATTTTCAGGGCGTCTCCGGGTCAATCAGGCGGATATACCTGCCGCCTGCCGCCCTGAGAGAAACCGTTTTAGAAAAGAAAAGGGGAAAGGGGAAAACATGGATGGAATTCTTGTCCGAAGAGACACCAGACCTCACAGCAGCCATTCAATCGGAAAAAGAGAGAGAAGCCGGACCCCGGCGCGCCGCCAAAGGCTCGTACCCGGCTCCGTGTCATGGCGGATCACCTCTCCGGGCCGATTCTCGATCCAGCAAAGCCCCCCCGTCTCCGACAGGCCCACATGATAGGCGTTGGCGGAAATGCGGTTTTCACAAAATTTTGCGATCCGCTTCGCCAGTGCCGGACTGTCGATGACAACGCCCATCTCGGTGTTCAGATTCGCCGACCGGGGATCAAAATTGAAGGAGCCGATGAACAGGCGTGAACGATCCACAGAGAATGTCTTTGCGTGCAGGCTCAATCCAGACCGGCCGAACGAGCCCTTTCGCTTTCTCTTCCCGCGGGCCGGGGACAGGCGGCGCAATTCACTGATGGCAATCCCCGCCTGAAGCAGCCGCTTACGCCACTTTGCGTAACCGGCATGGACCGGGACCACATCGGTGGCTTCCAGGGAATTGGTCAGCACCCTGACGGCTACCCCGCGGTCCGCCATGGCAACAAAGGCATCCACACCGGCAGCGGTGGGAACGAAGTAGGCGGACACAAGCAGTACCTCCGATGCCGGCTCTCCGATGATCTGTTTGAGCTTCTCAGGCAGGTTTACCTCAGCAGCGGCGAGCCCCAGGACTTTTGCCGGATCATCGCTGACCGCTTGCGTGGCAGCCCATTCCAACGTCAGGCATCCTTCAATCAGTTCCCGGACGATCGGGGCATTGCGTAAGGCGCTCATGTATTTTTCCGCCGCGGGATCGGACTCAATGCCCAGCGCAGCCGAGGCAAGCTCAGCCAGTCGCGCAGAATCGGCAGACGGCAGCAATCGGCCCAGCGGGAAGGCGGAAGCGCTGTGCCAGTACCGGTCAAAATCAACCGAAATTTCCTCAACGACCGGCCCGACAGCCAGGACGTCAAGATCGACAAAGAGCACTCCCTCCGCGGCACCGAAGTATTCGTCTCCGACATTGCGTCCCCCCACGATGGCAGCTTGGTTGTCCGCCGTAAAAGACTTGTTGTGCATCCGTCTATTCAGGCGCAGAAAGTCGGTCAGATAACCGATCCAGCGCGGGCTGCGAATAGAGACCGGATTGAACAGCCGGACTTCAATGTTCGGATGAGCATCCAGAGCCGCCAGCGTGTCATCGATCCCAAAGCTGCCGTGATCGTCAAGCAAAAGCCGCACGCGTACACCGCGGTCGGCCGCATCGTGAAGGGCCTGAAAAAGAAGCGTTCCCGAAAGGTCCTTGCGCCAGATGTAATACTGAAGGTCGAGAGACCGCTCCGCGTCCCTTGCCAGGAGGATTCGCGCGGCAAAGGCATCACGGGAATCTGCAAGGGGATAGATGCCGGACTTTCCCGGATGCGCGGCAACCGCTGGAGCAATCGCCCGTTCAAGCCTCGTCCCGCCGTTATCGGCAGGAAAGTTCGACCGGGTGCGGGTTTCACGGGATATCAACATGCGGTAATGACCTACGAGTTCTGACGGATATGGCTGATTGTCTATGCGCCCCGCCTTGACAACGGGTTCATGATCCTGACCGGCAAAGCGACCGTCGGCACTCTGCGATTGAACGGTGCCCTCCCGGCAGCAAACGCGTTGCCGTCTTGAATTCCAGACGTCCACGATGAGACCGTGCGCCCCATTCCCATGGAAGACACAGGCAAATTCCGCCGTTCGTAACGCTTCGCTTCGGTCCTTTCCATGTTCCGGATGAGCCGTTCATCTCTTTCGCATGGTCACGCGAAACAGCTTCCGGGGCAGGTCGCCCTCTTCAAATTCGTCGATGCCGACCAGATCATATCCCTTCGCCAGCCGCTTGACCTTTTCCCCGCTGAAGAAATGGACGACAAATCCTCCCGTTTCATAGAGGCCCTCGCCCCGGCAAACGCCGACCCCAAAATGGGCATCTCCCGTATGGCGCACGGTGTAGACGTTCAGCCCGCGGGGACGGAGGACCCGGCGGACTTCGCTCGAGAGGTTTTCAAGTTCCTTCGTCGTCATGGCCATGCAGTACAGCATGTGCGAATAGCAGGCATCGAAGGTTTCGTCATCAAAGGGAAGCGGCTCCCGGACATCATGCCGGATAACGGTGATCCGCGCGGACAAGTCGAACTGCCGGGCCTTTTCCATAAGGGTTGCGGTAGATTTCTCCGCATAGTCCAGGGCATGCACTGAAAACCCGCTGCACGCGAAAAACAGGCTATCCCGCCCTTGCCCTGCACCCAGTTCAAGGATCCTTTCCGTTCCCTCTGCCTGAAAGAGCTCCGCTGCCATCCTGGCCGGTTCGCTGGGTTCCAGGCCGAACATGTCCTCTGCCTCTGAAAAAACATTTTCCCAGTGCCGCAGCTGGGCGTTCAATATCTCCCTGTCAATTCGCCCTGCGCCCTGTCCCCTGTTCTGCCTTTTCACTCCAGCCAGCCCCCGTAAAAGAAATCCGGCACGGCAACGTGACGTTCATCCTGAATGACAGCCCCCTCCATCTCGAGCAACCGTCTTTTCATGTGGAGGCCATACCGGAAGCCCCCCAGGCTCCCGTCGGATCGGATTACCCGATGGCATGGGATGATCAGGGGAAAGGGATTCCGCGCCAGAGCGGTTCCCACGGCGCGGGCAGCCCCCGGGCTACTCAGGTGTTCAGCGATCCGCCTGTAGGTGCTGACCCGGCCCCGGGGAATCGCGAAGTCGGCAAGGAGAACTCTCCGTGAAAAGGGGGAACAGAGATCGAGGCACAGCCTGTCGAGAGAAAAACGAATCTCCTCCCCGGACAGAAACGCCTCAATTTGATCAAGAATTCGGTCAATTTCCGGGCAGGAAGAAGCTTCCACATCTGGAACGAGTTTCTCTACGGCCGCATCGGCCGAAATCCCCCCCGGAAAAGACAGAAGGATTCGGAAGACTTTCGGCTCTCTTTCGCAAATCGACCAGAGCACCGCCACGGAGCCAAAGGGTGTCCCCCTGGGGCAGAGCTTCAGGGGAATTTCGCTGTTGCGTCTCATCCATGCCCCTTCATCTGGTTGAAAAACATCCATCGTCCCCTCTGCCCATCACTCCAGATCCATCATGCCATCCCGATCACGGCCCTTTGTCACCCTCTCCAAGCCGGGCAACCCGGCAAAAAGCCTATCTCCAGGTGACTGAAGCCTTTTTTCTCAACGGAATACAGCGGTAACGATGCTTTGGATAACCGACCAGCATGGCCCCGAACGCCTGGTGCCCATCAGGAAGCCCAAGCGCTTCAATCATGGGCGGATACTGGTTGGCGGCTCTCGTGAAAAATCCCGCCCAACAGGCCCCGAAACCTGCAGCAAAGGCGGCAAGCTCCAGATAGGTCAGGGCGATGGTGCAGGATGACTGCGAGACGGCCAGAGCCCCGTCGGCATGAGCCACAATGACATGCGGAGCCCCCCGGCAGATTCGATCCTCACCGTTATCCCAGGCTGCAACAAACCGTTTCATGTTGAGTCCTTTGGCCAGTTCAGGATCCTCTTTAACGACCTGCCGCATCCAGTCGATAACAAGGCCGGCCAGACGCCTGACCTCTCCGGCATCTTCAATGACCAGCCATTTGACCGGCTGCGCGTTCACCGCAGAAGGGGCATAACGGGCCGTATCGATCATGGCGGCAATGGCTTCGCGGCCCACCGGCTGCTTTCTGTAAGTGCGGATCGATCTCCGGGCCTTCAGGAAGTGTCTGGCCTGATCCGCCGAAGGTAGCAGTTGCGGGTCAACGGGAAGGCATTCCTCCGGTTTCATGAATTTCAGCGACAGGGCGCCAAAGGGGCAAACGGCGGCACAATGACCGCAGCGGATGCATTGCTTTTCCGCCCGCTCGATCGGGACGGGAATGCCGTCTTCTTCGCGCAAGGTGATCAGCTTCAGTGGACAGACTGCAGCGCAGGTGCCGTCACGCTTGCATTTTTCGACATCAATTTCAAAAAGGGTATTCATGATTCTAATCTCCTGAACCTATCCATTGCTCGTCATACCGGTATGCTGAAACGCTTTGGGGAAAAAATTCCCTGAGGATTTTTTCCCGTGACCTTTCTCCTTCCTTCTTGTAGGGATGGCAAGCACCATCCGACACATCCGTCATGATCCGCTTCAGGGCGCTTGGCAGGCAATCGTCCCTGGGGCGTACTCCCCGCAAGAACATTGGAGGATCGCGGCCCTCCGGCAGGAAATATACAACATGTTTTTATTATTACAGAAAAAGGAAAAAAGCGACAAAATTCTCTATGGCCGAACGCACAGGCCGGCGAGGCCAACGGTGGAACTTATCGCAAAGCGATATGACCTGCCCGCCTGAGCCCGATTCCGGGTGATTCAACGGTGCGCGATGTGCCCATGAACAGGGTTTTTCTCATGCCCTCTCCCGGGGCCCCTCATGAGAGAGGGTGCGAAGCAAAACGGTAAGACTTCCCTTCTGATTTTTCAACCCGAGTTTTTCCCTCAGTTTCCCCCTGTGGAAATCGACATCACTTTTTGAAACGTTTACGATCTCGGCTATTTCCTTCGACGTCTTGCCGTCCCTGACCAGCACGGCGATCTGAACCTCTTTTTTCGTAAGGTTCAAATAACTGGACGTCAGCTTCTGCACGAAGGGTGAGGCGATCTCATCCAGATAGGCCTCTGCACTGTTTATCAACGCCCTCTGGGCCTGGTTCAAAGGCGTTTTCTTCAGTTTTACCAGGCAGGGAAGAACCTGCTCCCGGATGTTGATCAAAAATCTTTCCGTCAATTCCTCCTGAGTCTTTTCGAGGTTTTTCAGCAGCACCTTCAAGGCTGCATCAACTTCCTCAAGAGACTTCGTTTTTTCCTGTAATTCTCTATCCCTCTTCTGCAAGACCTCCTCAGCCCGCTTCCGTTCGGTGATATTCTCCACAAGGCCTTCCAGGTGGTCTATCGAGCCATCCGGTTTGAGAACGCTGCGGATTGCCGCTTTTCCGATCAGAATGCCGCCCTCCCTGCAAATCATGGGATAGTCGCCATCATACCAGTTCCGCTGCTCCATGGCGGCGAGAAACGCTTTGCGGTCCCAGGCTTCAACAGGGAAGGCGTCCATGCCGGCAGAGGCCGACATCAGATCCTCCGGCGATTCGTATCCGAGCATCCTTGAATAGGCGGAATTGACACGGAGGAGCCTGTTTGGTTCGAGGGTAGCATGGAACATGGCGATCGATGCGTTCTCGAAAAAGCTCCCGCCAAGGGATTCGTTATTGGCGAGTACCTCTATTTGCTTGCCCCTGGTTCTGTCAACAATGGCCACCACAGCCGAAAGAAACCTGCCCTGCTCATCCCGTATCGCCATGGACCGGATCTCCCCCCCCTTTCTCGACCCATCCTTGCAGACATAGGACTCTTCCAGAAAAATCGGGGCGCCCTCGCCGCTGATCTGTTCTGCAATCATCTCTTTCACCCGGCCGGTACCGTCCGGATTCATGATTTCCCAAATGTTCACGTCCTTGAGCTCTTCCTGAGTGTAACCGGTCAGTTCTTCAAAACATTTATTGGCGCGGAGAAAGGCTCCCCCTTCATCCACCTGGGAAATGGCCACGAGGGCATTTTCAAAAAGGTCCCGGTGATGTTGCAACTCTTCGCGGAGGGCCTCCTCCTTTTTTTTCAGCTCGGTGATGTCGGCCAGGATGGCGAGGCACTCCTTTCCGTCTTCGGACACCGTCGCGCTGACCGTAACGGCGGATCGAGTGCCTCCATTGCCCGCCAGCCTCAGTTCGCAGGCTTCATCCACTCCGCCCGCAAAGACCCGCTCCAGAAACGTTTTAAGGGCGGGACGTTCCGTCTCGGAAACGAATCGGTCCAATGGCCGGTTGATCAGCCGGAAACGTTCCATCCCGATCAGGTCGGCGGCAACCCGGTTTGCCGCGCGGATCACCCCTTCGCGGTTGATGCTCACCAATCCCATGGGAACGGAATCATGGAATTCAGGAAAGCGTTCCAACCCCATTTCGAGCCTTGTCCTGATTTCGTCCATTTCCTCATTATGCATCTCGAGTTCGATTTGATGCACACGGAGTTCATGAACAAGCCACTCGATATCCACACCGATCCGGGAAGAGGCTTCCTGCAGCCCCCCCAATCGTTCTTCCGCTCTTTTTCGCAGTGGCGCTTTTTGCAACGGATTCCGCATAGCGACGATGGTGATCCCCCTTCGCTTCAGATTGCCCCCTGCCGACAGCAGGGAAGACGATGCCCAATCGGCCCGCAGCAGGGGGTTACCTTCCCCCTGCGCCTTCATATACTAGTAACCATTGTCGCAAGTCTAGTATTTATTTCGCATTGCATTTTAGGCTTATATCGGTCATCAAAGTACAATTTTGACATATATCAACAATGACGCATATTCTTGGTCAAGGATGGGGAAAAAATGAGTAATACTTTTATATTAAACGGGAGAGAAACACCTTTCGAAAAGGGTCAGGTGATTCTGGAGGCGGCGCGCAACGGGGGAGTTGAGATTCCTACACTCTGTTATCTGAGTGGATCCAGTCCTACAGGAGCATGCCGAATTTGTCTGGTGGAAGTCACGGGGGCCAGATCGCTCATGGCGGCCTGTTCCACCCCTGTAGCAGCCGGTATGGAAGTATTTACCGAAACGGACAGGGTTCATCAGGCAAGGAAACTCAACGTTGAGCTTCTGCTTTCCAGCGGAAAGCACGATTGCATGGTCTGTGAAAAAAACGGAAACTGCAAGCTACAGGATCTGGCTTATTTTTATAAAATAACCGACCTGCGATTTGAAAAAAGCGAAGAGATCTATCCGGCCGAAGCGGAAAATCCTTTTATCGTGCGCGACTTCAGCCGCTGTATCCTTTGCGGACGCTGCGTGCAGGCGTGCAACGAGGTGGTCGTCAACAGGGCGATCTCGCTGGGCTATCGCGGCGCGAAAAGCAAGGTTTGTACGGGCGGCGATCAGCCCTACATGAACAGTGACTGTGTGTTCTGCGGGCAATGCGTGGAAGCCTGCCCGGTCGGGGCACTGACGGAAAAAAAGGCCATCGGTCTCGGACGTCCCTGGGAGACGCAGAAAATCCGCACAACCTGCCCTTACTGCGGTGTCGGCTGCCAGCAGCTGCTGCATGTCAAGGATGGCAAGATCGTCAAGGTCACGGCCGTTGAGAATGCCCAGCCGAATGAAGGCCGGCTGTGCGTTAAAGGCCGATTTGCCTACGACTTCATTTATTCGGAAGACAGGCTCAAAACGCCGCTTATTCGCCAGGAGAGCGGTGATTTTCGCGAGGCGTCCTGGGATGAAGCGCTTGACCTCGTGGCGGATAAATTCAAGGGCATTATCGAAAAACACGGTCCCGATGCCATTGCGGGTGTCAGTTGCGCCCGAAGCATCAATGAAGACTCCTATCAGATGCAGAAGCTCTTCCGCTCGGTCATAGGAACGAACAATATCGATCACTGCGCGCGCACCTGACACGCCCCCACAGTCGCCGGTCTGGCGACTTCCTTCGGTTCCGGTGCCATGACAAACTCTTTTGCCGATTTCAAAAAAGCAAAAATGTTTGTTGTCTTCGGCTCCAATATGACCGAAGCGCATCCTGTTGCTGCAACATTTGTCAAAAATGCGGTTTTCAACGGTGCCCAGCTGATTGTCATTGATCCGCGATACACGGGCCTTGCTGAATGTGCATCGCTTCATATGCCGATTCAAGTGGGTTCCGACGTGGCTTTCATCAACGGCCTGATGAATGTGCTGATCAATGAAAATCTCTACGACAAAGCGTATGTTGAATCATGCACGACAGGATTTGATGAACTCAAGCAGAAAGTCATGGAATATCCTCCGGAGCGGGCTGCTGAAATCAGCGGCGTTTCCCCTGACGCCATTCGCGAGCTGGCTCGCCGGCTGGCTTCGGTAAAACCGGCAATGCTTATATACACCCTGGGCATTACCGAACACACCTGCGGCGTGAACAACGTCATGTCCTGCGCCAACCTTCAGATGCTCCTGGGCAATGTCGGATTTGAATGCGGCGGTGTCAATCCCCTGCGCGGTCAGAACAACGTTCAGGGAGCCTGCGATATGGGCGCTCTGCCCAATGTCTTTCCCGGCTATCAGCCCGTTACTAACGCCGAAGCGAGAGAAAAATTCATGAAGGCCTGGAATGTCCCGTCGCTTCCCGACAAACCGGGGCTGATGATGCCTTCCATGATGGAAGGTTTGACCACCGGCGAGGTTCAAGCCTTTTATGTTTTCGGTGAAAATCTGGCGAATACGGAACCGGATATCCATCACGTGGAACACTGCTTGGAATCGGCTGAATTTCTGGTTTGCCAGGATATATTCCCGACGGAAACGACGCGTTTTGCCCATGTGATCCTGCCCGCCGCCGCCTGGAGCGAAAATGACGGAACCTTTACCAGTTCCGAACGTCGTGTCAACCGGGTGCGTACGGCAAGCCTTCCGCCGG
>JAVETB010000115.1:0-6996 GCA_034006265.1 Syntrophus sp. (in: bacteria)
TTATACCGATATTGCGTGGACCCATCTGTGGGATCCCCGGAATGACACGTACAACATTCCCTACCTGGCCCAATATGTGCCCGACCGCAGAGGTGTTGTGGTCAATCTTTTCTACCGTGAACTGGGCTTTGTAACTTTACGGGGCAATCCCTTGGGTATCCAGGGATTTGAAGACCTTGTGCGCAAGGGGGTCCGATTCATCAACCGCCAGTCGGGGGCTGGAACCCGGGTGCTTCTGGACATCCACCTGGAGCGCCTCGGCATCGATAAGGGGCTGATATCCGGTTACGAACAGGAGGTGTGTACCCACCTTGAGGTCGGCCTCTCCGTGCTCGCTGGAACGACCGATGTCGGAATCGCCTCCATCGCCATCGCCAACTTTCTGGGACTGGATTTTGTTTCCATCACCCGCGAACGCTTTGACATGGTGCTGGATCAGGGGATTTTTTTTGAAAAATCCGTGCAGGCGTTGATGGATGTTCTCCATGATCCGGCATTCCGTCAGCGGGTTGAAGGAATGAGCCGCTACGACTTTTCCGATTCCGGACGGATTCTTTATTCCACCACCTGAGCCCCTGGCCGGAAACGGCGAATACAAAGTCTTTCCGCCATGAGCCGTTCCAAGGGGCCTGTCACTAGCAACCAAGTCTTTCCCCTCCGTCCAATATCCCTTCCATGCTTATTTCCGCAGATGCCCATCGTGTTTTCTGTTATTTATAACATATTGACTTCCTGGGACTTTTAATTGATGTATACCATGTTGGTCGTGTAGACGGGAGCTGTATGGCTGTTGGCTCGTATGGGCGAATATGTCGAAATGTTTTAATTACAACGTGACATGAGAAAGGAGAGGAGTTACATGAAGATGAAGAGGCTGTTTTTATATCTTTTTGCGTTTCTCGTGCTGGGCTTTCCGGGATTGGCTGGTGCTGCTGACGGAAGCAAATTTATTCTGCTTTCTTCAACCATTGGTCCCATTGATTCCGGCATTGTGGATGTTCTCGAGAATGCCTTTGAAAAGGAAAAGGGAATCCGGGTACGTCATGTCGGCGCCGGCACCGGCCTGGCGCTGAATATCGCCCGTAAGGGCAATGTGGATCTCGTCATGGTTCATGCCAAATCCCTGGAGGAAAAGTTCGTCCAGGAGGGGTATGGAACTCAGCGGATTGCATTAATGTACAACGACTTCGTCATCGTCGGCCCGGAAGCGGATCCGGCGGGAATTAAAGGGATGAAAACGGCCGCGGAAGCGCTTCAGCGGATTTCGGAAAAAAGCGCGCCCTTTGTCAGCCGCGGAGATAAATCGGGGACCCACGTGGCTGAAATGGAACTCTGGACAAAGGCTGACCGCAAACCCTCCGGACCGTGGTATGTGGTTTATGAAAAGGGTTCAGAGGGAAATGTCTCCACGCTGAAGTTCACCAATGAGAAAAAAGCCTACACGGTGATTGACCGGGCCACCTACCTGGCCCTGAAGGATCAGGTCGCACTGATCATCCTCGTCGAAGGAGACGAGGCCCTGCTGAACTATATCAGCCTGATTCCCGTCAATCAGAAAAAATTCAACAAAGTCAATGCGAGTGACGCGATGCATTTTGTCAACTGGCTGACTGATCCCAACAAGGGACAGATCATCATCCGGGACTTCGGTAAGGAAAAATACGGCGCCCCGCTTTTCTTCCCCAATTCGGATGCCTGGCGGAATGCGCAGGGGAAACAGTGATTTTATGGTTTTGAGTGCCTGAAACCGGGTCAGAAACGATAGAATCGACGAGCATCTTTGAAGACGCAGTCCTATATATCATCCATTGGATAACATAAAAAATAAGATCTAAGGAGGACAAACATGAAGTTGAAACCGTTAAAATCCGTTTTTCGTCAGAGGGTGTTTCTTGCGCTCCTGTTCCTGATTGCAGGGCTTGTCGCCGTTCCGACCGCTTCGGCCGCACAGAAACAGAAAAACCTGATTCTGGCCACCACGACCAGCACCCAGGATACAGGACTGCTGGACAAGCTGATTCCGATGTTTGAAAAGAAAACAGGCTATTTCGTCAAGACGATCGCCGTTGGCTCCGGACAGGCGATGGCCATGGGGCAGAAGGGTGAGGCGGATGTTCTCCTCGTCCATTCCCCCGATGCGGAAAAGAAATTCATGGAAGGGCAATACGGGATCAATCGCCGACTGGTCATGCACAATGATTTCGTGATCGTGGGTCCGCCCGCCGATCCGGCCGGCATTAAAGGCTCCAAAACAACACCGGAAGCTTTCAAGAAGATTGCCGGGGGATTTCTTTTTATCTCCAGGGGAGACAATTCGGGAACGCATGCAAAGGAAAAGGCCATCTGGAAAGCCGCGGGGATCAACCCCGAGGGCGGGAAATGGTATCAGCAGACAGGGCTGGGCATGGGGCAGACCCTGAATGTGGCCGCGGAGAAGAAGGGCTACACTCTAACCGACCGGGGAACATGGCTGTCCCTGCAGAAAAATCTGGGCCTTCCCATCCTCATGCAGGGAGACCCCATCCTGCTGAACATCTATCATGCCATAGAAGTCAACCATGCCAAGTGGCCGAAAGTCAATGCGGCAGGCGCCAAAGCCTTCGCCGATTTCATGGTTTCCGCCCAAACCCAGAAGGTCATCAAGACCTTCGGCGTGGACAAGTACGGCTCCCCCCTGTTTTTTCCCGATGCAGGCAAGCGCGTGGAGGACCTGGGGAAATAGATGGAACTGATTCTTCAAGGCTTCCTGAAGGCCATCGAGCTGCTTGTTTCCCTGGATCCTGAAGTCCTTGGAATCACGCTGCTGTCACTGAGGGTATCAGGAACAGCCACTCTGATCAGTCTTTTTCTCGGCATATCAACGGGAACCGCGGTGGCCCTCACCCGGTTCCCGGGCCGGAAATTCGTGGTCAGCCTGATCAACACCGGAATGGGACTTCCTCCGGTGGTGGTGGGGCTCTTTGTCACGATCTTCCTGTGGAGAAACGGGCCCTTCGGCTTTCTGGAGATCCTCTATACGCCGATGGCCATCATTCTCGCCCAGGCGGTCATTGCCACGCCGATCGTTACCGGCATCACCCTGGCCGCCATGCAGAATCTTCCCCCCAATCTTCGCCTCCAGATCCTGGCCCTCGGGGCCACTCGCATGCAGATGCTCTGGCTTCTCATCCGGGAGGCCCGCCTGCCCCTGCTGGCTGCCGTCATGGCCGGCTTCGGCGGGGTCATTTCCGAGGTTGGCGCTTCCATTATGGTGGGTGGAAACATCAAGGGATATTCCCGGGTGCTCACGACGGCCACCGTTATGGAGACGGGGCGGGGAAACTTCGACACGGCCATTGCCCTGAGCATCATTCTCTTATTCCTGGCCTATATGATCAACTACCTGCTGACACGGATCCAGCAGCGGGAGCGCCCCCGATGACCATGTCCGCCCCGATCCTCCAGGGAAAACGACTTGTGGTCAAGCGAGGCGGAATTACCGTTCTGGATATTCCGGACTTCGAGATCAAAAAAGGAGGGGTTCTTTCCCTCATTGGACCGAACGGTTCCGGAAAATCCACGCTCCTGCTGACCCTGTCCTGCCTGCTGAAGCTCTCCAGGGGCACGCTGATCTTCAACGGGCGGGAGATCAACAATCGACAGAGCGAACTCGACTATCGACGAAAGATTGCCGTTGTGTTTCAGGATCCTCTTCTCTTTGATACGACGGTTTTGGAGAATGTGGCTTCCGGCCTGAAAATCAGGGGGGTGGATAAGCGCGAGCGCACAAGGATTGCGGAAGAGTACCTGGAGCGCATGGGGATTCCGCATCTGGCGAAACGTTCCGCGTGCAAGCTATCCGGAGGAGAGGCGCAGCGGACCAGTATCGCCCGCGCCTTTGCGATTCGTCCGGCTATCCTTTTCCTCGATGAGCCCTTTTCCGCGCTGGACCCGCCCACGCACGAGGGCCTGATCTCGGACCTCAACCGGCTTCTGCCGGAAACGGACACAACGGCGGTTATGGCCACGCACGATCAGATGGATGCCCTGCGCCTATCCGATCGCATCGCCGTGCTCCAGCAGGGGAAGGTTGCCCAGACCGGTTCGGCAGACATGGTGATGAACCATCCGATCAATGAATTTGTCGCCTCCTTCGTCGGGATGGATACGGTTTTAACCGGTACCGTCCGGGAAATCCTGGAAGGCGACCGGATGATCCTCGCCGTCGGCAAACGGGAAATCGAGGCTGTAGGGGATCTGCCCAAAGGGGAGGGAGTGCTTTGCTTTGTTCGTCCGGAGAATGTCATCCTCTCGACGGACTCGCCTGAAGAGCACAGCAGCGCCCGGAACACCTTTTCGGGCCGGATTGTCCGCATTGCGCCCCATGGGCTGTTTTACCGCGTGGATCTGAACTGCGGCTTCGACCTCATCTCTTACATAACCCGCACATCCCTTGATTCTATGGGGCTCCGCGAAGGCCAGACCGTCAAGGCCTTCTTCAAGGCCACGGCCATCCATGTAATCAAGAAATCATCGTAGTTTGTTCCCGTCTCCCTTCTTCCGCCGGGTGGAAGATCCTGATTCATCCATTGGTTCACGCTTCGGTCTGAAGAAGAAAATGCTTTATGTTTCTTCCAATATGGATTAAGTAAATTTCATGATATTGGAAATTGGGAATCAAGAAGGATCGATTTAACACCTATATGAAATTGTACATTGGATTTGATGACACGGACAATGCGGAAGCGACCATCGGGACCGGTAAGCTGGCGCGGCACTTTGAAGACCTCCTTCCCGGCGGCTGCCGCCTGTGGGGGGTGGTCAGGCAGCAGCTTCTCGTTGATCCCGGAATCCCCTACACCTCTCACAACAGCTCTGCCTGCGTAGTGATCGAGATGTCGGATGTGTCGTTTACCGAGGCCATTCTAAAGCGGGCGGTCGAGCATATCGAAAGGGAATCCCTGCCGGGAAGCGATCCCGGATTATGCGTGGGCCTGGAAGGGCACCCTGCTCTGTCCGCCCTGATCGCTTTCGGCAAGCGATGCACGAAAAAAATCGTCACCCAGCAGGAGGCCTTGGAGGCAGCCAGGGGGGTTCATCTATCCGGTCATGGCGGAACGAATGGCGGAATCATCGGAGCGGCTGCCGCGGTGGGACTTTCAGCCTGGGGGTGGAGCGGGCGATTCATTGAGTTTGGGGATCTGAGGGCCCATCTGGAAGTGGTGTCCGTGTCCAGGTTAACGGAATGCGGAATAACCGTTGTTTCCCTGGATAGAGACGCCGTGATCCCGCATCCGGAAGATATGGTTTTCACCAAGGGCTGGCTGCGTCCCAGGTATTGGGGGCACAGCGCCGTTTTGCCCGTGATTCAGACGGGCAAGGGCCAGTGGGAAAGTCTGGGTGGAAAACGGAAAAAGCAATAACACATCATAGAGGAGGTATGACCATGGCAGGTAAAATTTTTTATCGGGAACGCCGGAAAGTCGGTGAAGGGGAAAAGAAGCCGCGGTACACTCTGGTTGCCGTAACGGATCTGGATCTTACCTTCTATCCGAAGCACATGCGCAAAAAGGAGTTGGAGCAGATTGCTGAAGCGGTAGGGGCGGAGCTTGTTCTGTTGACTCATGGCGAAAAGGAAAAGGAAGAGGAAGTGGAAGTGAAGGACTAAGGGGGGGGTATCATGGGGCTTTGGCGTGAACGGGACGGACGGCGTCTGCATGTAAAGAGTAAACTGATGGGGGAAAGCCTCGTCAGCCGGTCGTTTATGGAGAACATGACCGTTGCTCCGCAGCGGCGGTTTTTCCCCGATGTGGACGTTATAAAAATCGGCGGACAGTCCATCTGTGATCGGGGCGTCAAGGCCCTCCCCCCCATCATCGAAGAGATCGTTGCCAACAAAAACGATCACAAGATGCTCATCACCACGGGGGGCGGCACACGCAGCCGCCATATCTATTCCATCGGACTGGAGCTGGGCATGCCAACGGGCATTATCGCCAAGTTCGGCAGCTCGATTTCGGAACAGAATGCTCTGCTGGTGTCGACCATGCTGTCCTCCTCGGGTGGACTCAAGATCGGCCATGATGAAGTCATTAAATTGTCAACCTATTTTGCCCAGGGTTGCATCCCGGTGATGCATGGAATGCCTCCCTACGATTATTTCGCAATTCCGGCAAAGGGATGGCGCATTCCCGTGCACCGGACGGATGTGGGAACCATTATCCTCGCAGACTTGATCGGCGCGCGGAGTTGCATCTACATCAAGGATGAAAAGGGTCTGTACACGGATGACCCCAAAAAAAATCCCGATGCGGAATTCGTTTCTCGAATCAGCGTTTCCGAACTTCTCGCCCAGGATTTTGACGATTTGATCATTGAGAGGCCCTGCCTTGAAATTCTGCAGAACAGTGAAGTCCTCAACAGCATCCAGATCATAAACGGTCTGGAAAAGGGCAACATTACCCGGGCCTTGAAGGGCGAACATGTGGGAACCATCATTGCCAAGGAATGAAATGATGACCGCCTCCGGGGACGAATCCTGAAACGTCCTGTTCATCATTCCGCAACCAATCCTGCGGTGAAAGCGCGAATCTCGCCGACGCTGCGGGGTGTCCCTTTTTTCCTTTTGATCCTGCCATCATGTTATTTCGGACTATCCGTCAAGAAAGTGAGCCTCCAGGTTTTAACCTCGCTCCCTGGACGGATCTCCCTTGGAAATAATCCGACCTCTCCATGTTTCCGAAAAAATCAGACAAATATAAACAATATTTCTTGACAACAGATTACACTATGCTTAAATAAACATTACAATTTGTAATGATATCTGACCTGTTGTATGTCCTGTCATTGAAGTTATTTCTCGTCCTGCCGTCAGAATCTTCTTGAATCCGGCTTTTTGGCTTGTGCTCTACATATTTGAAATCACGCGGTAATCTAAATTTGTTTTTATGTAAGTGAATCAGATGTGAATCTCATTGCAGTTCCAAAATAAGCTACATTATACTTGACAAGTGATTA
>JAVETB010000116.1:0-6896 GCA_034006265.1 Syntrophus sp. (in: bacteria)
GGGCCGTTTCCCCCCTCACGGTGTTCATCCTTATCTGACGGTAAAGGAGGTCTGCATTTCGTCGGAGACCTTCCCTGTTTTGACCTTGAAGGTGACGACATAGAGCCCCTTTTTTGCCGTCTCCGGCAACGTCAACGGAACGCTTGACGTGAAGGTGCCGCCGCTTCTCTGCATCGTTACCTCGGGATTCCCGACGAGTTCACCCCCGAGCCGGATCTCCCTCTTTTCGACGACTTCATGCTGAACGTCCTTTTGATCGGTCAGAAAGGCATAGGTCATCTTGAGTTCAACCGTACCGCCCGGTTCGGCTATCCGGGGGGTCGTCGTGGCGTCTTCAATTTTCAGCAGGGTCCCCTGGCTGGCATCGTAGCCGTATTTCTTGGCCGTGTCATTTTCGCTGCGCCTCTGGTCATAATAGTAGTGTCCGATGACGCCACCCACCAGCGCCCCGACCAGACCGCCGATCACAGCCCCCTTGGCGTCCTTGCCCACAACCGCCCCCAGGACGGCTCCCGTGGCCGCGCCAATTCCCGCACCCGTCGCCGCCCCCCTGTGCTCGTCCGATACGGTGGGCAGCGTCTCGCAGCCGGTTAAAGAAACAAAAGCAATCATGACGAAAACGATCAACCATCTGCGTCTCATGTCTTTCCTCCTCACGAATTCCGGATTTCTCTGTTCCAGACGATTCCTGAAACAGAGCAGTTTGATCACCAACCTGTGAACGCTTCGCGAATCGGCTCACGCCGGGTCAGCAATGGTGCAGCTGCCGGCTCAGACGATCCCTTGCGCGGCCACTTCCTTTTCCCATCTTCGCACTGCAACGCTTTGATCCTGCGCTACATATCGCTCTGTTACTATCTCTCCCAATCAAGATATTTGCAATGGAAAACATCCCGATGCGTTAAATCTCCTGTTGCCAGCGGACGAGGCTCCCGCCGGGGAAGTCCCCTTTTGCCGCTAAAAAAGGCCGCCGATGCTTCCCGCGTATCCGCTCATTTCGATGTAGCCTTCGCAGGTGACCGCCTGTTTCTTCGAAACGCCCCTGCCCTCCACGGACCCTTCGTAATAATTGACACCGGTCGATCCCTCCGTCGTCAGCTCCTGATCCTGGAGGGAGGGGGCCAGCCGAAAGGAAAGATCGGCGGCGGGGACATCGATCTGCCAGCTGTTCGGGTAGCGGCCCCCTGTTTTCCTGCTGTGCCAGGTCCCCAGAACGTTCACCGAAATTTCCGAAAGCCCGAGATGGCGGTATGTCCCATCCGCTTCCACCAGCGTTCCCGAAGATTCCTTCTCCAGGGTCCCATCCCCCTTTCTGAGAAGGTAAATCATGAGCTCCCGGCCGTCGGAAAAATGCAGGGAGAACCAGTCCCAGCCGGTCTGATCTTTCGCCAGGGTGTTCGAGCCGAATTCATGGTCGAACCAGCTCGTCCCGCGGACCTCGACGGCCCTGCCCGTTTGGGCTGTTTTCAGCCGGCCGGCCGTTTCCAGGTCCGTAAAGGAATAGTAATAGGAGGCCTGTCCGGGCCGCGGGCCTTTCCGGCTCAGGCCGTTTTGACCGTGCAGAACGGGCGGTTTTCCGGGCCTCAGGATCAGATCCAGCTCCGTCTGACCATGGTAGGCCCGGATCCGGATCTCCTCCGGCCCCATCCGGGCGAACCAGTTCAGGTTCCAGACGTTCATCCTTCCCTCTTCCGAACCGGCCAGGCCGGGACCCGAGCGGCTGATGCGGTCCGTAAAGAAAAATTTCGACCGGGCTGAATCCGTGACGGCAAAATGAGCGGGATAGACATCGCGAAGAGACCAGGAATTGTGGGGTGGCGGCACGGCCTGTCGAATGCCGTGCCTGAAAAAGGTCAACTGGTATCCGTAGCGGTTCCCGGCAGCATCGACCAGATTGCCCGTGAAATACCACCACTCCGTCTTGAACTGCCGGTGATCGCCGTGATCCCCGGGGAACCTCCACTCCCGGGGGCCGATCGCCTGTTCCCAGGCGTCCCCGGCCCGGGCAGGCAGGCAGGAAAGCATCACTGCGAGCACGATCAGCGCGCTCAAGATTCCCTTCGTTCGCTGGTTCATCACAACCCTTCCGTTTCCTTTCCGTCCATCTCCAAACATCCCCTGACGCCTTCCACCTCCCTTAATCATCGCGGATCTGCATCTGCGGATAGGTCCGCAGAACCATCCAGATGGGATAAAGCGCCGCGCCCAGGCTGGCCAGAAACGCCGTCAGGGCGACGATCAGATAGGGGGAAAGGTGGGGATGGAAAAAGATCGTCCAGTTGAAGCTGCGCAGGTTGATCACCCGGATCAGGATGACGGCGAAGAGCGTCCCGCCGCCGATGCTGAACAAAAAGCTCAGCAGCCCCATCCCGAAGGCCTCCAGCAGGGTCATGAGGGAGACCTGCCCCGTCGAGAAGCCCAGGGCGCGGAGAATGCCGAACTCGCTCCGGCGTTCGAGAAAGAGGGTCATGAGGGCGCCGGCAATTCCGAAAAAGGCGATGATGATGGCCATGACCCTCATGGAACGGGTGATCGCAAAGGTGCTGTCAAAGATGGCCAGGATGTTCCCGAAAAACTGCTCCCGGGTGTAGACGGGCAGATCATACTGCAGGGCCTTGTGCCGGATCAGGTCGAGCGTCTCCATCCGCTTTGGGTCTCCGGAATTCAGGAAGACCGCTACGCTGTTGATGGTTCGATCGTCAAAGAGGCGCAGGTAGGTGTTCCGATCCATCATGACGAGTCCGTGCTCCGTGGAGTAGTCGTAGAATACGGCTTCCACGCGCAGCCGGGCGGGCCCCTGCCGCGTGTCCAGGAGAATCGTGTCCCCGGCTTTCACGCTGAAGTTCCGGGCGAAACTTTCCGAAATGATCACATCACCTCGTTTGACCGCTTCCCAGTGCTCATCGCCTCCCCCGCCCAGCCAGGCGAACCGGGCATGGCGCTGCAACACGGGGGCGGAAACGGAGGCCGCGAACATGGGCCTGTTCCGGTAGCTCAGCTGCACCTTCCGATAGGCGTCCACATCAACGCCGGGAAGCGCTTTCAGTTCATGGTAGAGGCCCTCCGGGACCTGCCGCTCCGACGCGGTGGAAATGTAGAGATCGCCGCGGAACTGCCGATCCATCCACCAGAGAAGCGATTCGCGAAAGCTTCCAATCATGAGGGACAGCCCCAGGGACATGGAAAGGGCAACCATGAACGCCGCGACGGCGACGGCGGTCCGCCCCAGGTTCCGGCGGATGTTTCCGGCGGCGATCTTCCCCGGCAGCCCTCCCAGGAACTTGAGGAAACCCTCCATCACGGGGGAAAAGAGCATCACGGCAAATCCGGAAAGGAGGCTCAGCGCGAAGAGGATTCCGAAAACGGCCCCGAAGGCGGCGTAAATGGAGCTCGACGGAACGAGCAGAACGGCGGCGCTGATCAGCAGAATCAGAAGGCCGGCAGCGGCGGCCCTCCTTGACATCCGCCCCCACTGGTGGCTTACGGACCGCCCTGAAAGCGCTTTGACGGGGTCTGTGCGCGACAGCTCGATGAGCGGAAAGAGGCTTCCCAGGAGGCTCGCACCGATACCGACGATCACCCCGGCGGCCGGCATCCAGAAGGACCAGGCCATGGGGATGGGGCGAAGAAAGAAGTAGAGGTTGGTGATCGTCCCGCCGAGGATCTCGATGAGGAAGCGGCTCAGAAGATACCCCAGCAGGCTTCCCAGGGCGCCTCCAATGCCGCCGAGGATGAGGATTTCCGCCAGAAAGGCCCCGGCGACCTCTTTGCGGCTCGCCCCCAGGCTTCGCAGCACCCCGGCATCCCGCCTGCGGCTGACGACGGCAAACATGGCGGTGTTGTAGATGAGAAAAACGGCGACAAAGAGCGCCATCAGGGACAGGGCTTCAAGATTCAATCGGAAGGCCCCCAGCATCGCGCCGAAGGTTTCCCGGCTCTGCCGGTTGGACCTGATCCGGAAGCCCGCATCCCAGCGGCTTATGAAGCCCTGCTCTTCCGCCAGGACGAGATCCACGGAATCAATGAGGCCGGACATTTTGAAGAGCTCCTGGGCGTGGGCGATGTCCATGAGCAGGAGGGGCTCTCCGGAAGGGTTGGGAAAGGTGCCCAGGACGGTCAGCTCCCCGCGGGAGGTCTTGATTCTGCCACCCGCCGCGAGGTTCAGCTCCCGGGCCAGGCCGGCCTCCATGAGAACGGCCTTTTCGTCAAGAACGAAGGAAAGGCGTTCTCCTGCAAAGGACGCGCGGGCCAGCTCGGGGCGGATGGCCAGATCCAGAAAGGGATCAACGCCCAGAATCCGGATCTGGCTGCCCTTTTCCAGGCGGAGGCGGCGATCGATGACCGGTGAGAGGGATTGCACGGAGGGATCGCGCATCAGATCCCGCAGGATCGCTTCGTCCATGGGTCCCGCATCCCGCTCGATGCGGTGGGTCGATTTCCCCTGGAGAAATTCAATGGCCCCGGTAAAACTCGCCAGGGCGGACATCGCGGAAAGCCCCATTCCCAGGCAGGCCGCCACGCCGAAGGCGATTCCCATCAGTTGAAGGAGCGTCAGGCTCCGCCTCCGAAGAAGATATCTCAAAAACGCCTTGGTAACGGTCCCCATGAACGGGCCTCTTTATGGATATTTCCGGCTTCCTGCCGGGGGCACCGGGCTAGTCGGGCTCCTCTTCGCAGGCACCCTCGGGATGGATCTGACCGTCAACCATGCGCAGAACGCGATCGGCAAACCGGCGGGCCATGGGGGTGTGGGTCACCATGAGAAGCGACATCCCGGACTCCCGGCAGCGCGACGAAAGAAGTTCGAGAATCTGAAGCCCGGTGGCGGTGTCGAGGTTGCCCGTCGGCTCATCGGCCAGGATCAGGGCCGGCTCCTTGACGATGGCCCGGGCGACGGCGACCCGCTGCTGCTCTCCGCCTGACAGCTCGCCCGGGTAGCGCTGTTCCTTGCCCTGAAGTCCGACGCGCTCCAGGGCCTCGTAGGCAGGTCCCGGAGCAGGTTTTCCCGCCAGTTCCAGAGCGAGGTAGACGTTTTCAAAGGCCGTCAACGTGGGGATGAGGTTGAAGAACTGGAAGATGAAGCCGAGGCGCGTCCGGCGCAGCTGGGTGCAGCCTGTGTCTCCCAGGGTCTGCAGGTTCTTCCCCTCGATTTCGATCATTCCGCGGCTCGGCCGGTCGAGCCCGGCCAGAAGATTGAGCAGCGTCGTTTTGCCCGAGCCGCTTTTTCCCAGAAGCACCAGGACCTCGCCCCGGGTTATTTCCAGGTTGGTGCCGCGCAGCGCCGCGGAGCCGGCTGCTCCGTTTTCATAAATTTTCCATAAATCAATGACACGAATGACGGGGGACGAGCGGAGCTGTCGGCTATCTGTCGCCGTGCCCGTGTCCACGCCCGTGTCCTTTACCCCCTTCGCCTTTCCCATTTCCATGCTTCTCCCTCTGGTGGCTGTAGCCCCATCCATCGCCTCCATGGGGTTTCGCCTCGCGGGGCGGCCTGTTCATCGCCCGGGGTTCCGGACGGGGCTTCGGTCCGCGCATATCCGGACGTTCAGGCCGTGCGGGCGGCTGGACGGAGCGATGCGGCGGCGGCGCTCCCTTCTTGGATTTCATGGCCGGGACACCCCAATGCTGCTGCTTTTCCCAGTGCTTATCCCGCTCCCATCCTCTCCAGTTCTGGGGAAGCTGATGGGCGGGAACTCTGTTACTATTCCAGGGATGCCCCTTCCAGCGCCGGTTCCGATAATCGTCTCTCCAGGCCGTGGGGACGTGCCTGTAAAAAGCGGGAGCGCCCTGGTAGTAAGACCAGCCCCTGTCATAGCGGGGCGAACGGTACCACCTGCCCTCCCATGGCCGCCACCAGAAGCCTCCGTAAAAAAAGAGGTCATGGGGCACATCCGGAACGGCATAGATATACGTTTCCGGAATCACGACCGTGACCGGCGGAACGGAAAATACGATGGGCGGGGGCAGCGGAATGCCGATATGGACCCCCACATCGACATCGGCCTTCGCGGAAAGGGGCAGGACGGTCAGCACCGCCAGAAGCATTATCCCCAGAAACATTCTTTTCATGACTCTTCTCAAGCCTCCTTGATATGGATTCTCTCTGTGCAGCGTCGGCGCATTCTATCCGTTCTCCTGCGGCAAATCAATGGGGAGATTTTGTGTTCATCGATTCAGAAAGACAGCCCGCGCACCGCGCGGAGCAGAGGATGAACCGGCGGGAGCGAATCCTTCTCAATTGACAAACCGGTCAACACATACTATGGGGAAGTGGTGTGAAAATACTCGCGAGATTTCAGGAAGAACAATGGCCTTGACGTATCTTCTCGACATCCTGGGAACCCTGGTTTTCGCCGTTTCCGGGGCCTTCCGGGCCGTCAAATACGAGTTGGATTTCCTTGGTGTCCTGGTGCTCGCCGTGGCCACCGGGGTCGGTGGAGGGATTCTCCGGGATATCCTCATCGGGTCCGTCCCACCGGCGGCGTTCCGCGATGAAACATACCTCTTCGTCTGCCTCCTCGGCGGGCTTATCGTCTTTCTGGCTGCGCCGAAGATCGCGCGCCGCTGGGACCTGGTCATGGCGGCGGACGCCGTCGGGCTGGGGGTTTTCTCGGCCATCGGAGCAGCCAAGGCGGCCGAGTTTGACCTGGGCCCGCTGGGGATCGTGATGATGTCCGTCCTGACAGCCACGGGGGGGGGCGTCATCCGCGATATCCTCGTCAGCGAGATCCCGGCGGTGATCCGCGTCGATTTTTATGCGACGGCGGCCCTCTGCGGCGGTCTCTGCTTCCTTGCCGCCGGACTGGCCGGCCTGGGCGAAACGCTGCAGATCATCTCCTCCATACTGGTTGCCACGGGCCTGCGTCTGGTCGCCATGATCTACAGGATCAATCTCC
>JAVETB010000117.1:0-6874 GCA_034006265.1 Syntrophus sp. (in: bacteria)
CTTCGCGACACGTTCGAGCACCTGATGGATGGCTCCAAGTCATCCATCCTGCTCAAATACGGCGTCCGGCTTGCCGTTACCGCCGTTCTTCTCTATTTCATCATTGCCTATCGCATAGCGGACGTTATGGGCCTGCTCCTGGGTCTTTCCATCGTCATCATCAACATCGTTTTCACCGTCATCGTGACGTTTCATAAAAAAAATTTTGAGGAGGTTCGTTAAACAATGCATGCTCTTTCGTTTTTTCAAAACCCCTTTTTCCCGGATCACGTAACCTACACGTGGTTTGTCATGGCCTTGCTCGTCCTGGGCGGCTTGCTGGTCAGGGGCGGGATGGAACTGTATCCGGGTAAATTGCAGAATTTCATGGAAGTCGTCATTGGCGGGCTTGATTCATTAGTTACGGACACCATGGGGCATGAAGGAAGGAATTTTTTCCCCCTCATCGCCACCATCGCACTCTTCATTCTCGTATCAAACCTCCTCGGCCTTGTCCCCGGCTTCGGCTGTCCCACGGCGAATCTGAACACTAATGCAGCCATGGCCATCGTGGTTTTTATCCTGACTCACGTTATGGGGGTCAAGGTTCACGGCGGCAAATACATCAAACAGTTCATGGGGCCCGTATGGTGGCTGACTCCCCTCATCCTCCCCATTGAAATCGTCAGCCATCTCGTCCGTCCCGTGTCTCTCTCAATCCGACTTTTCGGCAATATGGAGGGTGGTCACATTGTCATCGCCGTGTTGCTCATCCTGGCTCCCTTTCTTGTTCCCGTACCAATTCTCATTCTGAAACTCCTCATCTGCTTCATCCAGACCCTGGTCTTTACGCTGCTGGCCATGATGTATATCGGCGGCGCCATGGAGGAAGCTCATTAATTTCAAGGCTCTTTAAAATTTCAAAAGCCACGTCCTTTACGTGAAGGGCGTGGCTTTTGTTTTTTTCATGCTGATTCGATTCCGGAATTACGCCGGCCTCTGAATGGCCTCCCAGACAGCGTCCCTCCCCAGGCCGGTCTTCGCAGAAAAAAGAATCGGCACATCGTCAAGATTCAGAAGCTCCTTAACGGACCGCTGCCTTTGTTTGCTTTCCCCCCGGGAAAGCTTGTCCATTTTTGTCAGGACAAAGAGCGTCCTTCGACCGTAAAAATCCAGCCATGCCTTCAATGCAAGATCCTCAGCGGACGGATCTCTGCGGATGTCGAGGATCAAAACAACAAGCTTCAGACAATCCCGCTCCCGCAGATAGGTTTCAACCATCGGGCCCCATTCTCTTTTGACCGCTTCGGGCACCCTGGCAAAGCCGTATCCAGGAAGATCGACAAAAAGCAGCTCGCCGTTGATGTTGAAAAAATTGATCAACTGCGTCCGGCCCGGCGTGTTGCTGGTCCGGGCCAGTCGTTTTCTCTGGACGAGGGCATTGATCAACGAGGATTTGCCAACGTTCGACCGGCCGGCGAACGCCACTTCAGGAAGACTTTCCCGGGGATAGCCCGAAGGTGATGTCGCACTCTTTATAAATTCTACAGTCACAATTTTCATGAGCCGGCTTTTTCCTCGACGGCAAGCCTCTCCTCTTCAAGGCTTCTGTCAAAACCGTCACGTTCAAAGGAAATACCGTATTTTTCCAGCTTGCGTTCAAGAGTGGGACGCGATATTCCCAGAATGTCGCAAAGTTCCCCCTTGTTTTTTCCTCTCTCACGCTGCAGGATTTTCCGAATATGCTGCTCTTCCACATCATCCAGGGTCAGCAGTTCGCGCGACGTTCCACCCGCTTCGAGCCGGAAGGCCTGCTCCGATCCGGACAGGTCCGTCTTTTCGAAAAGTTCCGGAAAGTCGCCTTTCTCCAGAATCCTGCCTTTGGCCATCACGCCGGCGCGAACGAGCAGGTTCTCCAGCTCACGGACATTTCCGGGCCAGTCATGGCAAAGAAACGCCTCCATCACGTCGTCGGACACCCCCAGGATCCTTCGGCCGATGTCCCGGTTAACCTTGGCCAGAAGATATTGAACCAGACGCGGAATATCCTCCGGCCGCTCCCTCAGAGGGGGCATTTTAATGGAGACGATATTCAGCCGGTAAAAAAGATCCGGGCGGAATTTCCCCTCCCGGACCAGCGTTCGAAGATTTTTGTTCGTCGCCGCTATGACCCGGGCATGGACATGCACTTTATCCTTGCCTCCCACCCGCTCAAACTCCATTTCCTGGAGCACCCGGAGCAGCTTGGCCTGGAGATTGACGGACATTTCACTGATTTCATCGAGAAAGAGCGTCCCATAACGAGCCAGCTCGAACTTTCCCAGCTGCCGGTTGAAGGCGCTTGTGAACGATCCTTTTTCGTGGCCGAACAGTTCCGATTCCAGAAGCGTCTCCACAATGGCGGAACAGTTTACGGCAATGAAGGGCTCATTGGGTGAGGTATGGCTGTGAATGACTTTGGCAACAAGCTCCTTTCCCGTACCGCTCTCGCCTTCAATCAGGACGGTCGTCCGGCTCTGGGAGATGACTCCGACCATCTTGAAGATTTCCCTCATGCCCTTCCCGGTGCCGATGATGTCCCCCTTCCTGAATTCCAGGGTGGATTCCCTGGGGAACCTGTCCGTCCTCCTGTCCAGATCCAGGGTGCTCATCACTTTTCTCACCGACGCAGACAGCTCGCTCATATCCTCGGATTTATGGATGTAATCAAAGGCGCCGATTTTCATGACCCGAACGATGCTTTCCATCTCCGGACAGGACATCATCGCAATCACTTTGATCCGTTCATTTTCCTCCAGCAGCTCCTCCAGAATCGTCAGTCCGTCTACATCGGAGAGGGCCAGATCCATAATGACCAGCTCCGGTGCCTTCTGAACGCAGAGATTAAGCCCCTCCGTTCCTGTGGAGGCCGTATACGTCTCATATCCCTCCTTTGCCAGGAAGTGCCTGACCCTTTCCAGGGCTGAAAGATCCCCGTCAATCACCAGAATTCTGGACATGTCTCTTACGTCTCTGTATGAAATTCAAGCGAACGCCCTTTCATCATCATGACCCAAAGCGGCCTTTCGCTTATTTTAATTCCCCTGCAGGCTGCTTCTGCAGTTTTTCCAGTTCCCGAACCAGGACTTCCAGAGGCGGCCGCTGATTGATGTCCTTGACATGGATGAATCGGATGATGCCCTGCTTATCGATGATAAACACGGCCCGTTCAGCGATCCCTTCGGAACGTAGGATCCCGAACCTGGATGCGACTTCGCCATGGGGATAGAAATCTGAAAGAACGGGGAACCACAACTGCCCCATCTGGTTCGTCCAGGAGTAAAGCGTCGGAATATTGTCCACCGAGATTCCGAGCAGGACTGCATCATTGCTGTCGAAAATTTCCTTGACGATATTGTAGCCCGGCCACTGATCGGAACAGACGGGGGTCCAGGCGGCGGGGATGAAGGAAAGCATCACGTTCTTTTTTCCCCGGTAATCGCTGAGCGTAACGAGTTCCCCGGAAAGGGACTTCAGAGTGAAATCCGGAGCCGGATCGCCCACTTTCACCTTGAGCACGCTGTCGACGGGTTTCATGCTTCCCGTATCATAGACATTGTCCTTGAAAGCGTCCGACAGGCAGTAGGCTGCCGGGCCGGGCAGGAGAAACAGGGCTGCGGCCATAAAGAACGCTGCAACACTCCTGAAATATTTCGCCATGATTCACCTCTCATTAAATACCGGTCAGTTTGATTACCAGATTCAAAAACGATTCAGCATCGCCGAAAGCCCCCAGTTTTGAATAGACAATCCGATAGGAACCGTTCGGATAATTCCGGAGCACAATAAAATAAGGGGTTCTGACCTCTCCGAATTTTTTGTGCAGGATAAAGTCCCCATCGTCAAACAGGGGGAAAGGAACCTGGTATTTTTTTCTGAACGTGTCCACCTCATAGGCATTGTTACCCGCGCCGATCCCTATGATCTTGACTTTGCCCCGCAGGGAAGCCGTCTTCTCAATTTTTTGATAAAGCGCGTTCACCGTGGGTGCTTCCGCCTGGCAATGGGGGCAGTACATGCTGAAAATTTCAAGAATAACGACGTCTGCCTTAATCCGCGTAACTTTGAATGTTCCCTTTCCCATGAAAGGCAGGCCGCGGGAAAGGCCAAGATAATTTCTAGCCGCTGTATCCTGGGGCACGGCCAGTTCAAAATCGGGCAATGTCCCTCCAGCCTGGGGGGGAGAAACCGCACAGGCATTTTCCACCATAACGGCCAGCACAGCGGCCATCACCAACGCACAGATCGCCGAGAAACGGTTCATAAGCTTACCTCCTTTACAAAACAGAATTAAAGCCGCTTTACCACCATGACACAAAACTATCGCAATCCAATATAGGTTAAGGGTTTTAATGTGTCAATGACAATGGTTGTATCATTCAGGCCGCATCCGAAGCAAAATCTTCTGTAACTATTCAGCACTTTGTTTATATGAAAACGATCTTCCTTTTTTGTTGTATTCAGAGATGGTCGGGATAAATTGGACAGGTAACAGGGATTTATAAGTGGGAAACTGCTCCTGGTTGAGTTTCATGCCGCAGCCTGTTTCTGCGGTAGAGAATCAAAGTAAACCATAGCTGGAGTCTTCCTGTCAAAGTTCTGGTGCCATCTCTTTTCATTACAGAACGTAAAATAGGCGGTCAATCCCCTCTTGGTCTCTGCCATAGAATTGTAAGCCTTTAGGTAAATATCCTCGTACTTGACGCTTCTCCATAGCCGTTCGATGAAGACATTATCCATCCAGCGGCCTTTACCGTCCATGCTGATCGTAATCCCCCTGGATTTAAGGGCATATGTAAATGTTTCGGCAGTGAACTGGCTGCCCTGGTCCGTATTGAAGATTTCAGGACAGCCGTATTTGGCGATGGCTTCTTCCAAAGCGTCCACGCAGAAAGCACTGTCCAGAGTATTGGAAAGGCGCCAGGACAGAACCATCCGACTGGCCCAGTCCATAATGGCCACAAGATAACAGAATCCCTTTGCCATGGGAATATACGGTTGAGTAGACCGGGGACTTTCACCCCCAGCCCCTCCGAGAACCGGACGTGAACCTCTCAGCTCATCCGGCTCCTACCACTCAAGCCTTATGGCATGCATCCAAGCTCCCAGTGGATGAAAAGCCTTTGATTTCCCTGGGCGAGTTGCCGCAAATAACACCGCGCCTGCCTTTTGTGATAGGCAAAGCGTTTGTATTTACGTCGGACCCAACGAATCAGATAGCCGTTGATGTTCCGCCAAATCCAATGCATTTCGGATGGATAGAATCGACCGTAATAAGCAAACCAACCACGGATCTTCGCATTGAACATGTTTGCCAAATCATCGAGTGTTTTGTCGTTCTTCAGCTGAATATGCCAGCTGCGGATTTCCTGGTTGATGGCTTTCCTGGATGATCGGCTGATTGCTGGAAGAAAATTCGGATGGATACCATGACTTTCGGATAAGCACCGTCGTGGGCGAAACGTGTAGCCCAGAAAGTCGAAGCTGATCACGTCATGCTCCTCGGAGCGATTCCTATCCTTACAGTACACTATCCGGGATTTTTCCGGATGGATTTCAAGCCCGCATTCCTTAAAGCGTTGAGCTATCCGTGCCATTACCCATTCGGCCTGTCGTCTGCTCTTACAATGGAGTAACCCATCATCTGCATAGCGGCAAAATGGTATATGTGGCATTTTTCGCCGGACCCAGGCATCAAAGGCGTAATGCATAAACAGATTTGCCAAAATCGGACTGATCACTCCGCCCTGAGGGGTGCCCATATCCCGCTGAATGAGTGTGCCATCGCTTTGCTGCAATGGCACTTTCAACCATCGTTCCACATAAAGCAACACCCATCGGCTCTTGCAATGATGGCGCAGTGCTCTCATCAAGAGTTCATGGTCAATATTATCGAACAGTCCCTTGATGTCGAACTCAACAATCCAATCGTACCGCCAGCAACGCTGACGGGTTGTGGCTACAGCGTCATGCGCCGACTTTCCAGGTCGGTACCCAAAGGAGTTTTCATCAAATATGGGATCGAGGATCGGTTCCAGCACCTTCTTCACCACAGCCTGTGCGATTCGATCCGAAACAGTTGGTACACCAAGTATCCGCGTTCCTCCTGTTTTCTTGGGGATCGGTACGGCCTTGACCGGTGGGGGAAAGTAACTCCCCGATGACATTCGATTCCATACACGATACAGATTATCCTTCAGATTAACCTCGAACGCCTCTATCGATTCCTTGTCTACCCCTGCTGCACCTCCTCTGGCTTTTACATCCCGGTAGGCTTCCCATACCAGGTGTTTGGAGATGTCAAATGACTTTGCTGATTTCACCGGCTCCTCCTGATTTCCAGTTGGCCCATAAAATCTTGCTGAGTGACCAAGTCCCTTCGCTCCGCTCCCATTACAGAAGCTTCATCACTACTACGGACTTGTCCGTCCCTGTGCCGCGCATCGATACTATCGGCCTCACGGTTTATCCGCTTGTGCCTTTCTCTTTAACATCGCGACGACAGGTTCCCGCAGTTCAACATGAGAGCCCGGATCAAGCTCACGCCACCTCTATGCCGGGCGCCGTCTGATCAGTCAGCAGGCATCTTCCAGACTCATCCCGGGGCAACATCAACTCCCCGGTTTTGACGCCGTATGTGTACTTTCGACACGTGCGCAGTGGTTCATTTGCATTCGTCTTCTTGATCCACACCTGATGCATTCACAGCACCTTTTCCGTAACGCTCACGACATCCGGCTCTTTACCGGCGCCGCTTACGGTGGTTTGCAGCCTGCTCCTGCAAGCCGGCTGCGAGGGGCCATACCCTCATCTCTCACGCCGCTTTCTGCGGCACACTGAGCTGGTCGGGAAAAAC
>JAVETB010000118.1:0-6844 GCA_034006265.1 Syntrophus sp. (in: bacteria)
ATTACGAAGCTGGCAGGTGGTGAGACTGTTCCCCCGCCTCCCCCGGAAGGTCAGAGGGACATCGTCAAAAAGGGCAAGGAAGCGACAGCGTGACTTGAGGTGAAATATTGTTTCGGGCCTGGGCAGATCCATTCTGTCCATTCCTATCTTCAAAGAAGGACTTAGTCTGCTGCGGCTAAGTCCTTCTTGTTTATGTTCCGGCGCTGAAGCGGCCTGAAAAGGTGATCATGACTGGTCGTGCTTCAGGAGGAGGCCGTTGAGGCGGAAAGGGCGGCCATGGTCACGCATGGGACAACAAAGCCGTCCGATCCGCTGCAAAGACTCTGTGATCTGATAAGGGGCGGTTATGAAACATCCATCATCTGCGCTTCTCTGCATTGACCTTCAGAGGGAATATTTTGACGCCGGACGCCCGCTCCAGGTGCCCGATGGCGCGGACACCCTGGCCAATTCCCTCAAGCTGCTCGATGCAGCCCGGAGAATCGGAATCCCCGTGGTTCATGTCCGTCATGTCAGCCTGAAGCCTGGTGCCGTAACGTTTGCACCCGGCAGCAGGTATCTCGAATTTGCCGATGAAGTCTCTTTCCGGGAAGGCGAGCACATCATCACAAAATCCAAGCCGGGCGCCTTTTATGACACGGATCTCGACGTTTATCTGAGGTCACGGAACATTGCGCGCCTGTACCTCTGTGGTCTGCTTTCGTTCATGTGCGTGGATACGACGGCCCGCGAGGCTCACGCCCGCGGGTATGAAGTGGTCTTTGTGAGCGACGCCACGGCAGCGCTTCCAATAGGCGATTTGTCGGCAGATGTCGTCCATCAGGTGGTTTGTGCAATCCAGGGTTGGATGTTTTCCAAGGTTCTGTCCACCGATGATGCAATCAAGTTATTACAGGAGAGCTGAAGTGACCAAGAAAAAATATCGTGCTGTAGCCTTATATTCCGGCGGGGTCGATTCGACGGTAGCCCCGCTCCTTGCTTTAGAAGATCTTGGCCTCCAACGGGAAGAGATGCTGCTGCTTTACGTTGATTTAGGCGGTTTCGTCAACCGGAAGAGCAGAGCCGAACAACGCGCGAAGGTCCTGGGCCTGGACTTCACCGCCCTTGACGGCCGGGCCGATTTCGCCCGTAATTTTTTATCGGAAGCCATGATGATGAACGGCTCCTACTGGGGATATCCACTGATCACGCCGCTTTCCCGGGCATACATCGTGGAGGCGGCGGCTGCTTACCTCACGTTTGAGGGTGGTGAAACGCGATACTTGATCAACGGCTGCACACGATATCAGAATACGCGCTACCGGATCGAGAAACATTGCACCCTCCATCCTCACTTTGTTGCCGTGACGCCCTTTAAATACAGGAAGATGACCCGCCAGGAAAAAATAGAAATTCTCCAGCACTATGGCATGACTCCCGGGAGGAGCGCCGGAATCGCCGAGGATGAAAATCTGTGGGGAAGGGCCCTGGAAGGCGGTCCCCTCAATGATCTTGAGGATGTCGAGGCGAAAGGGGTGTTTCATGTCACGCAGGATTTTCGGTCATCGTCTCTTGAGCCCGATTGGATTACCCTGCATTTTTCTGAAGGCCTGCCTGTCGCCATCAATGGGACATCGATGCCCCTGCACGAACTGATCGAACACTGTGCCCTGATCGGTGCGAAGCATGGGGTGGGAAGGATTGTCGTTTTCGAGGACACCATCCCGGAACTGGGATACAAGGAACGCGGTGTTTACGAATCGCCTGCCAGTGCGATTCTCTACAGCGCCCATCAGTTTCTTGAGGATGCCGTCTTCACGCTCTCTGAGCGGAAGCTCAAGCGTCAAATGGATCAGCAATGGGCGGAAATTGTTTACCGGGGGGGGTGGTTTGATGCGGATCGCCGCGAGCTTTCAGGTCTTGCCCGCAGTTACCAGACCAAATTATCCGGAGACGTGACCCTTGAAGTATTCCTCGGACATGTCCGGATCATGAATGCAGTTGTTCCAAACTGTGGGATCCTGGGCCCACAGGCGATCGCAGGCCACGATTGATGGAGTTGAAGAATCCTTTTTTCGGTCCGGGACAAGAAGAAAGGAAGAAGACCATGATAAAACAGACGGAACATGCCGAAAAATTGGAGAGGATGTATTCCCTGGAGAATGGGCGAGTCCAGGGAATCGGCCGGTGGGCGAAATTCCCTCTCTTCTGGTTCCACTTGTTCATGTCCTATAAGTGTACGAGGCGCTGTGAATACTGTTATGCCTTCAACCAGGTCGGCGATGAAGATCCGCTGGAGATGGACGAAAAAACCTTTTCACGATTGCTGGAGTGGATTCCGGAAGTCTGGAAGGTAAACAATATCAAGGTTAATTCCGTTATTTTTCTCGGCGGAGAACCCCTGTTGAGGACGGACAGGATCAGGAAAGTCATGGACTCCGTCTTTGAAAGGACCGATGGCATGCAGGCATCTCTCTATACAAACGGGGACCTCGTGGATTCCGTCCATTGGGGGGATCTGGAAGATATCCAGTATATGATCACCAATGCCGCGGACACCCCGATCGAGGAACTGTCGAGAAGGATGAAAGTCATCGGGGAGCGATCCAATGTGATTGGTCAGACCGTCGTTGCTACATTGGATGATTTCAATCTGGAGAGACTTCTTGAGCTGTCAAAATTCGGCGTTGAGAATGGATACCGTTTACGGTACCAACGGGACATGTTCAGGGGATCGGACCCGGCATACAGAGCAAGACTGTTAAAGAGATACCATGAATTGTGTGACTTGCTGGAAGAGTGCATTCTCAGGGGATACGATGTCAAAACGACCTTCCTGCTGGATTTCCTGATCCCGGAATGGGAAATCGAATCTTCTCCGTACGGCTGCGGGAGAAGGCTCGTAACCGTCCATCCAGACGGGACGGTTACGTCCTGTATCCGGGAACATTCCCATAGATCGGGAACCATCTTTGACCCGGATCCTTTAAAAGCCATCCGATGTTCCCTTTATTACTACGACGTCTCGGAACCTGACATTCCCGAAGAGTGCGGGCAGTGCGAATTCAAAACGGTCTGCCAGGGAGGATGTCCGCACGATAAATTGCTCTTGAGCGGTACAAGGGCAGGAAAATCCGTTCTCTGTGAGATACACAGGGAAATTATTCCCAGGTTGAGGCACTTGAGGAAATTACGCAGAGAACGGGTTTCATCAGGCTGCGCGGGAGTGCTTTGAAGGCTGTGAGAGAAATCTCAAGACGTGCTTGAATCGTTATGCCCGGGATCTTTGCCGGATGAACCCCGCGCCGGGGCAAATGCCTCCGTTTTACCTCCTCTCTTCATCAACAGCATGATCACGATAAGAACATTCAATCTTCCGTTTCTGGATGCCGGTGCCAGACATAATGGGAATGGCGGTGGGTGTGCGCGGTTTTTCCGTGGAAGTGCATGTGCTCGTGGATAAGATTCACCTTCAGCAGCAGATCCTCGTCCCGGAGGATGTCCTCGGCGGAACCGACCGTTTCGATACGGTGATCTTCGGAGAGGACGGCCACGGTGGGCTGGAATTCAGAAACGAGGGCCAGATCATGGGTGCTGATCAGGATCGTTTTGCCCGCCTGGCTGAGTTCAAAGATCAGCTCAGTCAGAAGGCACTGTGTCCTTGGATCAAGGCCGCTGGCTGGTTCGTCGAGAAGAAGAACCTGCGGATTCATGGTAAGAACGGAGCCGAAGGCGACCCGCTTTTTTTCCCCTCCGGACAGCATGTAGGGCGGCCTGTCCTTGAGGCCTTCAAGGCCGAGCATCTTCATGGTTTCGTCAGCGCGGTCTTCTGATTCTCCTTTTTCAAGTCCCAGCTGCATGGGGCCGAAAATCAGTTCATCAAAGACGGTGGGACAGAAAAGCTGCACATCGGAATCCTGGAAAAGATACCCCACTCCTGCCCGGAAAAAACGAAGGAAATCCCTGTTCCCCAGGGTTTTTTCCGATACTTCCCGTTCCTGAAACGTTACGCTGCCCTGATCCGGGTAAAGGAGGCCGCTCATAATGCGCAGGAGGGTCGACTTTCCAGAGCCGTTTGCCCCAATGACCGCGTATCTTTCTCCTCCGTTGATGCCGAGACTGACGTCCACCAGGGCTGGAATCGTATCCTGATAACGGTAGCTGATATTTTTCACGGCAAGAATATCGCCCATAACACATCTTTAAAAAATCAGAGTAACATTCCGGGAAAAAACAAAAGAGCGGTCCAGGCCAGATCGGCGCTCTCTATTTTTCGCGGGGCATAGAGCTTGATCTCTCCGGTAAATCCCCGCGCAAGCATGGCGGAAAAGACCTCTTCGCAACGCCCTTTTGTTTTGCGAAAAAGAAAGGCCATCCGTCCCGCCACCCAGTCTCTCGCTTCGCGGGAATCATTGTTGATAAGCTTGCTCTTCCTGGCGAGATGGAGATCCTCCAGGACCTTCGCGAAGATGAGGATGTACTGATAGGAAAGGGCTACAATCAGAAGAAAGGGGTCCGGCACCTTCAGGCTCTTCAGGGCACGAATCATTTCGGAAAAGGGCGTCGTGTAAATAACCAGAAAGGACAGGGAGAGAGAATTGAACACCCGGAGGGTCAGCATCAATGTGCCTTCCAGTCCCTGCTGGGTTATGCCGACGGTTTTCGGAAGGCACCAGGCGAAAAAACAGCGTTCTTCTGAAAAATCGACCAGGCGAAGGAGCATCTCGCCGGGAGTGATGACATTCAGGCACGAGGGCAGGGCCACGAGGAAGCCGAACAGAAAGCTCAGAAACACAACCCGACGGTAGAAGGACCACAGGTCAAGACGGGACAATCCGGCAAGCATCAGGATCAAAAGGGCGATGCCGGCCTCGGGAAGGAGACTCTGTTTGATGCTTACCAGAACGACAAAAAAAAGGAGGAAAAACAACTTGACCCGGGCGTCGAGTTTCTGGAAAAACCCTTTCCGGCGCGCCGTATCCCACTGGGCGAAGGCCGTTTTAAGGAGGGCGGCGAAGCCCGCGAGCCCCTTGTCCAGGAATGTCGCCCCGGAAGCGGATTTGGTTCCGGGAGAATCTGCCGGATACGGACGCGGCGGACTCAGCAGGAAAGGAGGAAGATTACCTGGCACGCCGGAAAATCCCCCTGGAGAGGAGATAGATCGCCGAAGCGCACAGAAGGATGCCCAGTAGTCCCGAAAGGATGTAGGCAAGAATCTCCATGCCCGTCGACGCCCCGTCTCCCCAGAAGTTGTAGTCCGGGATGGGGGCTTTCCAGATCTCCGCATCATTCTGCAGCCCTTCGGGAACATAGCCGAGAAGCTGCCGGAGGGTGTCCACGCCCCACTCCCCCCAGGCATCGCCGGCGGTGAATATTTCGGGGAGGATGATGCCGATCGGCGAAAGAAAGGCAAGAACAATCAGGCTGATCCAGAATTTTTTCTGCCCTTTTTCCATGTCAACTTCCCTTTACACGCAGGGCGTAAATCTGGGCCGGTTCATTCTTCAGGAAATATCGAAGGAGCAGCACGGTGACAACCCCTTCGATGATACTGAACAAAAGCAGATGTTCAATCGCCATCGCCGGAACGGCGATGGATAATGGGTACGGGGCATAAAGAGGCCTGCCATCCGGGCTGGAAGCGATAAGCGGTTGAATGCCGAATTCTACGGCGGTAACGATTGCGGCCACCGAAAGCCCAACGTAACCGGAAAAAAAGGCAGCCAGGGACGTGCGGATTCCTGACCCTGTTTTACCGTTGATCAGTTTGAACATCCCGTAGGAAACAAAAGGCATGATCACCGCCATGTTGAAGCAGTTCGCTCCGATGGCCGTGATGCCGCCATCGCCGAAGACGATCGCCTGGAGAATGAGGACGACGGAAACGGCGATCACCGCCGTCCAGGGGCCGAGAAAAAGGGCGATAATCCCGGCTCCAACGGCATGCCCCGTTGTTCCTCCGGGAACGGGAACATTGAACATCATGATCAGAAAGGAAAAGGCCGCCGCCATGGCCAGGTAAGGAACCTGTCTCGTCGATACTTCCGTCTTTACTTTTTTCAAAGAAACGGACCAGAAAGCAAGGGACACGCCCCACAGGGGAACATAGGTCTGTGGACTCAAATATCCGTCAGGAATATGCAATTTAAAACCTCCAGGTGACGCCGCCACGGACGGAGAGATCCGTTTCAGTATCTGTCAGGCCGCCTTTGATTCCCAGACCTATATCAAAATTCTCGCGAGGCAAATAGATGAAGCCACCGAGGATATAGGCCGGATCAACGGAGGAACAGCGGTAGGGATTCTTCTCCATACCTAGATCGCCAACGAATTTTAAACATTTGAGAATGTCATAAGTTGACGCCAGCGAAGCGTGCCATAAATTCTTCCGCTCATCCGTCTTGTTTTCGTTCCGGATATAGGCCAGATTCAAGTGGAAGGCCCAAGGGTCCGCCTCTCTGGACGTGAGAAGAAAAAGATAACCGTTTGCCCGTCCCGGCCCCAGTCCTTTTTCCTCATCACCGGTTGGCAGGGTCAAACCGGGCTTCAGGGCCAGGCTGAACCCGTCCCTTTCGAAAAACCGCCACTTCAATTCCAGGGAAAGATCGGCGAGTCCCTGCTCTTTTTCTGTACACCCGCCCTCATTTTCTCTGCCAAATTCATAGGGAACGGAAAACACAATATCAACAGGATCGAAAATTCCATAGGCGAAGGATGCCGTTAAATCCTCCGTATTCTCTTTGACTCCCTCTTCCTTTTCATAACCATATTCTCCGAGAACTTCCAGTTGGAACTTCCCCTTGCCCTGGGTGCCCGTATCATCGGTGATCAGGGGGATGGCGGCAAAAGAGGCCGGCGTCACGAT
>JAVETB010000119.1:0-6751 GCA_034006265.1 Syntrophus sp. (in: bacteria)
CGCAGAGCGCCGTCCTTCCGCCTGCCGCAGTTCCTCCTGGCGGGTGCGAAGCTCGCGGCGCTTCCCGTATAGCGACGCTGCGAGCAGGGTGAGCATGACGGCGACCACGGCAAGTCCTGCCAGGGGAATCGCCCGCAAGGCCACGGTCCACATCCAGTCGCTGGCGGCAATGTCCATGCCGAAGACCATCTGTACGCCGCCGGTTTCCGGATCGGGTTGTGGCACGAATGCACTTATCCAGCTTCCCCATCGGTCCTCGTAAGGGCCTTTGACGGTGGCCCGTCCGGTGTCGAAAACGGTGTGAAGCTCCTTCGGGGCTTCACTGTAGACCTGTCCCGGCGGTGAACAGTCCCTTGATGTATGGGGTTCCGAATCCACATGAAAAACAATGGAGCCATCCGGTCTGCGGCTGATGAGGTACAGGAAACGGCATCTCGGATTAGAGCGGCGGATGTTGGCCAACTGCGCCTTGATCCGCAGATAATCGGGCGAGGAGAGGTCTGCCTCCGTTCCTTTCAGTGAAGCCATCCGCTGCGGGTTGATGGCCGTGGCGATCATGGCGACCTGCGGCAGCAGGTCGGTGCGGAGTTCCCGGTCGGCTCGAAGCACGGCGAGACACGTGGAAACGACGATCACCGTCAACACGACCAGGGCGAAGAGAAGGCGGGATGCACCATCCGAAAGGTGAAATCGTATTGAGCGGGAAGTGGGCGTATGCTGTGATTCCATTCCATTCATGAGCGGCTTCGTGCCCCCGGCAGTCGGCCTGCCTGGGCCTGGGCCGCCTTGTGTTTTAAATCGTTGATCCCTTCGTTCCGGACCACTCTCTGACCTGCATAAACTGCTCCATATTCTGGCCCTGGAACGGCCTTCCCGTCGAATTCATTGGAGCGCACTTCCGGGCGGAGGACAGGAGGGGATTGTCTAGCGCTGCCGGCCGTTGAGATAAGGCCGGTCGTTGAACAATTCGATGTCCGCCGATCCGTTGCAGAATCGAATGACAGTTCTGGAAGCGGGATCGACGCAGAGGGATCGGAATTCGGTGAGGGGAAGGTTTTTGATCCTGCAGAGAATGGACGCCAGGGTAAAGTTGTGTGCAACGACCAGCGTGTTTCGGGAGTTGGCGAGGATGCCTTCGACGATCTTCCAGGCCCGGATTTGCACATCCAGAAAAGATTCCCCGTTGGGCATGCCTACCGAAGCCGGATCTGCAAGCCATTTCCTGAGGAAGTCCCTGTGGTGGGCCATCAGCTCCGGGATTGTGAGGCCTTCAAAATCGCCATAGTTCATTTCCGTCAGATCGGATGACAGGTGAAGGGGGGCCAGGTGAAACTCGTTGATGATTTCGGCTGTTTTCCGGGCGCGAACCAGGGGGCTCGAATAGATTGAAGCAATCGGGAAATCCTTCAGGGAAAGCGCCAGCCGCCGGACTTGATCCAGCCCGGCGGCACTCAGGTCTATGTCGGTTAAGCCCTGGATTCTTCTTTCCTCGTTCCAGGGAGTTATCCCATGTCGAACCAGAATCAGGATCATCTTTTCTCGGCAAATGCGCCTTTTCGCGAAATCAGGGCGTCTTGAGGGTTTTCAGAAATCCAAGGACGGCGGCGTTGAAGCGTTCGGCCTGTTCCACATTGACCAGGTGGGCCGCATCGGGAATGATCTTCAGCTTGGAGAAGGCGATTCGCTCCTGTAGATATTGCGCCTCCGAGACGGGGGTTCCCTCGTCCTGCTCCCCGACGATGACGAGGGTCCGGGCGGAAATGCCGGATATCGCCCGGCGGAGGTCCAGGGGGCGGATCGCTTCGCAGCAGCCGCAGAACCCTTCGATGGACATGTTCAGGATCATGCCTCGGATCTCATTCACCTCTTCCGGCAGGCGCTCCTGACCTGCCCTGGTGAACCAGCGGTCGATCGTGGCGTCCACCACGGCCGCCATTCCACTCCTCCGGACCATCTGGATGCGCTCGTCCCAGACCTCCGGAGATACCGTACAGGACGTCGTGTCGGAGAGAATCAGGGAGAGCAGGCGCTTCCCATGGAAGGCCCCCATCATCTGGCCGGTCATACCCCCCAGGGAAAGTCCGCAGAAATGGACCTTCTCCAATCCCAGAACATCCAGCAGCCCCACGGCATCCAGGGCCAGCATTTCCATGGAGTAAGGGCCGGGCGGGGAGGCCGACTGCCCGTGGCCGCGGCTGTCATAACGCAGCAGCCGGAAACCGGCCTGCGCCAATGCAGGCGCCTGAAATTTCCATATCCTGAGGTCTGATGCCAGAGAGTTCGAAAACATCACCACCTCCCCCTCTTCGGGGCCTTCAAGCGCGTAATAAAGCTCCGTTCCATTCACTTTTGCCAGCGGCATTTCAACCTCCTGATCTTAACGGTCATATCTGATGCACTGGAATATTGTCACGTCATTCCCCCGCCGCTTCGTTTTCTCTCCGTGGGACAGGGCCTGTCAAGGACCGCAAACTCGCCATGCGGGCCTTTATTCAGAGATCTGCTTATTTCACCCTGTATAAATTCATAGGCCGAATCGCTTCGCCAAGGCATCCAGGGTGATGTTTGTGGAAATTTCGTCATGGGGGATGAGAATATAACGCCAAGGTTTGCCGCCGCTGCTTAACGCATGGTTCGATGCGTTGGCGCACCACTGAGCAGCCGCCTCCTTTTTCAACAACACAACCTCATCCTCCATCTGATTCCGGGCTTTCGGTTCGAGCATAAAAATTGTGTGCGCCGTTTCAGCGACAAAATCCGGCTGATATTCAAGATGGTCAGCGCCATGACGATAGAAAATCTGAAACTGGCCTTTGGCGGGTTTGAGCCACTTGAGGGAATCCCTGTCTAGAATCAAGGCAAGCCGCCGTTCCGCTTCCGAGTCGAACTTCTGCACAGGATACAGGCAGCGGGAAAAACCGTTGAAGAGATATTTGGCCATGTTACTCTTGTCTGACGGAGACACATGGTAATCCAGAGGCGGCTCCGCTGCAGAATAGGTATAGGCGCTTTCCCTCAGCTCTGTGTAGCCTTTGCTGACGACCACTTCGTAATCGGCCGCATCCTCCCAGTAATGGTCCTGCATCTGGGCATGGATGAACCTCGCGATATCCCGCTGATAACAGCGAAGCACCTTGCGCGTTTCTTCTTCGGTCAGATAGGAGAGAAAATGCCGCACCGTCTGTGTGGCTAGATTATAGAGCAGATCGGCGTGATCATCATAAGAAATGTCGTCAAAATCCACCAGACCGCTCACCACGTAATCCTCGAGGCGTGCCTCCTCGATGCCGCCGCGGTTCAATGCCAGTACTTCTGTTTGAGAAGTGCGGAGGTGCTGAATCCAAAGCTCATCAGCGACAGCCGGATATTTCAGGGACTCCAGGGAGAGCGTAAAAGGTTTGAAGCCCGACTTCACTTCCCCTTTCGGCGTTACGAGAATGCGCGGAATGTTGATGGTCTGTTCGGTGATCAAGTCGACGGTTTTGGCCACGACAGCGGCTATATCCGGCTTTTCCGCCATTCCTTCCAGTTCCGGTTGAGCGGGCTGGCGCTGTTCCTCCACCGCCTTTATGATGGCTGCTTGAATCTCCGGTTTCTTCAAGGAATTGATATCCGGGATGACTTGCGGTTGATTTTCCAGCTTACGGATAACGTCCCAGGCGATCTTCGCCACGCGCTGTTCCTCCGGTTCCGGAAACGCCTGAATTTGGTCCTGTCCCGCCAAGGTTGTACTTCCCGTCACCTGTTGCGGTTTCACCCCCAGCTTTGTCGCCAGGTTGGATTGCGATACCACCGCGACTGTTTTCTGGCTCAGCGCTGCGTCGTCCAGCACAACGGCCTGCATCCGGATTGCCGAATCGGGCCGGCTGGCCTCGTCGATGATTTCCTGAAACTTGTCGTGAGCGACGATGTTCAGGCGGTCCACGGCCATGACGCCGGTTCGCTTGCCATAGGGAAGGCGGAGCCCTCGGCCGATGGACTGTTCAATGAGAATGCGGGCATTAGCCGCGCGGAGGGGAACGATGGTATAGAGGTTCGTCACATCCCACCCTTCCTTGAGCATGTTGACGTGGATGACGATCTCGGTCGGTTCGGACGTTGCTTCCACCTGGAGCAGGCGTTCGATCATCTCCTCCTCTTCCCGTCCGGTCCGGCTGGAATCCACCTGAATGACCTTCTCCCGGTATCTTCCCTCAAAGAAAGCATCCGACCGGATCAATTGTATCAACTGGCCTGCGTGGGTTGTGTCGCGGGCAATGACCAGCAGGAAGGGCTTCACGATGGATTTTCCGCTTTCCCATGCATAGGTCTCCAGTTCCACTTTCACGCTTTCGTGCAGGCGGACGCCATCCTCCAGCTTCAGACGCTCGATCTCTTCGGGAGACATCCCCGCCGGGTTGAAATTCTTGCGGGTAACGACAGCCGGCTCCTTTACAAAGCCGTCGGACATCGCCTTGCCTAGGGGATAGTCGTAAATCACATTTCTGAAGGGAACCGCCCCGCGACTTGTTTCCACAAAGGGGGTGGCGGTCAATTCCAGGCCGAGAATAGGCTTCAGTTCGTTGATGGCCCGCACCCCGGCGCTGGCCCGGTAGCGGTGCGATTCGTCCATGAGCAGCACCAGGTCCGGCAGGCCCGCCAGGTAATCGAAATAGCTCTGCCCGATGTATTCGGAAAGGCGCTTGATGCGGGGCGATTTTCCGCCGCGCACCTCGGAGTTGATCTTCGAGATGTTGAAGATGTTGATCTTGCAGCGTAGCAGGGCGTCGAAAAGCGTGACCGCTGTGCTTTCATAGTTGTCTCCGGTGACGATAGCCGGAGCATCCGTTGCGAACTCCGCGATGCCCTTGAATACGTATTTTGGCGTGTTGGGCGTGAAATCGGCGATGAGCTTGTTGTAGATGGTGAGGTTCGGCGCCAGGACGAAGAAGTTATCGATGCCATGGGCCAGGTGCAGGTAGCTGATGAAGGCCCCCATGAGCCGTGTCTTCCCGACTCCCGTTGCGAGGGCAAAGCACAGGGAGGGGAACTCCCGTTCGAAATCCGCCACGGAGGGAAATTCACTCTGGATGGCGGCAAGCTGGTTATCCAGAACGGTATCCTTGCCCGGAGGGGCGATCTCCATGATGCGGTCCAGAATTTCCAGAGAGAGGCGCTGCGGCGGACGCAGGCTCAAGCGGCCGGAAATGGCGTTCACATGTCGGTTCATGAATCGCCTCCATCCTCGAAAAGAATCCCTTGTTCCGGTGGGGAGGGCGCTTTGGGAAGGTTTTCCACCCGCAGGCTGTAATCGTCATGTCCCCACTCACACCGGGAAAGAACCTGCCTGGGGATCTTTTTAACTGTCAGGCCCGGGTAATCCTCACGCCCCCGGAAGGCGGTACAGAGCACCAGGAGCGAACGGTCCGGTCCCACCTCGTCGGAAAGCTGCAGAAGTTGCTCGTGGTTCAGGTTGGCCGTGGTCACATAGATGAAATCCCGCTCTGTGGAATGCCCATGCTGCCAATAGATGGAATCGCTGGGGGCGTAGGTAAATCCTTCCAGCTTGCAGAGCGCCTCGGCCAGCATGGCGGCGTTGTACGTTTTGTTGATGACCCAGTTGCCCCATTTGTCCTTTTCCAGCAGAGACGGGGCCAGCCGGTAGTAGCGGAACCCCCCGCCGCCCTTCCAGTTGACGTTCTTCGTGATGCCGCCGGGATCTGCACCGTCGATGACTTTCTTCAAGCGCGGGATGATGTGGGTATGGCAGTGCTCCCCCAGCTCCACCATGATCCAGCGCCGCCCCATCTTGTGGGCCACGGCGCCGGTGGTGCCGGAACCGGCGAAGGAGTCAAGGACAAGATCGCCGGGAATTGTAGAAATTTCAAAAATTCTTTTAAGAAGTCGCTCTGGTTTCGGGGTTGCAAAAAGTTCCGCTGTAGCGATCTCTGGAAAGATTTTTTTCAGCTCATACTTTGCTTGTCGATTATGCCCAGTAGATTGAATATCATCCCACATAGTTGAGGGAGCTAAACCACCTTGGTCAGCAAGGTAGGTTTTTTTGATAATTCTTGTGCCGTCTTTTGAAAATACGACTTCAGCTCGCTCAATCATTTCAAGCATTCGTTTCTCGCTCCAACGCCAACCGTTATTGGGTGGTTTAATCAATCCACCATTTGGGCTAGTTATTGTATACCGAAGGTTGGGCCTTGGATTTGGTGAAGATAGATTGCCAGAGAACCAAGGACCACGAGGGTCGTTATCTGGATTTGAATAGTGTGTGTTCGATTCCTCAGTCCTTACAAGTGGAATACTTCTCCAACCTGGAGCTTTTGAGTAGGTCAAGATGTGGTTATGATCTACAGAAAACTGTTTTGAGTCATTGTTTGACGAATCGGCTGATCGCCATGCTATTGATGTTGTGAAACAAGCCCGTCCAAATACCTCGTCACACATTACCTTGAGATAATGTGCCTCGTTATCGTCAATGGTGATCCACAGCGAACCATCATCGGACAAGAGCCGCCGGAGAATCTCCAGGCGGTCGCGCATGAGGGACAACCAGATGGAATGCTCCAACCCATCGTCATAGTGGGTGAAGGCGCTTCCGGTATTGTAAGGGGGATCGATGAACACGCACTTCACTTTTCCCGAAAATTCCGCTTCCAAGGCTTTTAAGGCCAGCAGGTTGTCGCCGAAGATCAGCCGATTGTCGAAGAGATCCTTCTCCGTTATCCTGTGCGCTGCATGATAAGACTTCTCCGGATCTTCC
>JAVETB010000120.1:0-6723 GCA_034006265.1 Syntrophus sp. (in: bacteria)
GGCTGGATCTGAACATGAACGCGTCCGTCGAAGAGCCACGGGCTGTAACTCCGGCCAGGGCAGAGAAATCAGGCCATTTTGCCGGAGATGCTTTCCCCCCGGCCTTTCCCGTCTTGAAGGACTCTCCGGAAAAACGCATTTCTACCTCGTATGCGCTCCACCAACAGGAATGCATTTGAAAGGCATTGATCGAAAATGGGGTATTGTCAGTTTTGCGAAATGATCGAAACGAACGCGGATAATATTTTTTACCGCGATCGATTGCTGGCAGCGCTGGTCGAGATCTGTCCTAAAAATGTCGGCCACTTTCTAATTATACCGTTAAGGCACGTTGAAAGCATCTTCGAGTTGACCAATGAAGAATATCTTCAATTTCGAAAAGTTGCCTGGAGGGTTCTCTTTAATCAGTTTCACCGAATCAATTTTATTGAAAGGTATGAACACTACATTGCTTTGGCGGAGAATTCCGATACGAGGGTTATTGAAAGGTGCCATTCCGGCATTGAGTTTCTCCGCGGAGCGACGAATGTTGCGCCGTCCGGATTTTCCATGGGGTTCAATGAAGGTTCCGATTCTGGGAAGGAATATCAGCATGTCCACATGCACGTTGTGCCGGCTTACGGGGATCGTGTGAACAGGCATGGATTCCGGTTTTTATTCTGAGCGATGTGTTTTCTATGTCAGCAGCTGAACGGAAATGACGGCTCCCGCAGGAAGAGTCTTCTTCCCTTCCGGGATGGAGGCCACTGCCGTAGCCTCGGCAAGGGAGTTCAAGCGGCTTCGTTTCGCCATGGGATGGAAGTTCGGCAATCCTTCATCGTTTTCGAGGGTGCCGAAGAAAAAATCCGTCCAATCTGTTTCGCCTTCGCTGAGTCCCGAGGCAAGCCGGGCAGTTATCGTCGGCAAGCCCGGGTTTGTGTGACCGGCAAGGGCAAGAATTCCGGGAAGGGCGATCTGCAGAAATCCCATCAGGTTGGATGGGGGGCCGCCGGCCAGGATGAAGACGGGTTTTCGATCCAGCATGCCGAAACCAACGGCCTTGCCGGGTCCGATGCGGATCCGATGGAAAATCTTCTTCCATCCAAGCTCTTTGAGGACATGGGCCACCAGGTCATGATCCCCCACCCAGGCCCCGCCACTGGTGATCAGGGCATCCGTTTCGTCCGCCAGGTTTTTCAATGCGCGCAGCAAGTCAGCGGGATCATCCCTGACGATGGCCATTCGGCTTTTCATCCGATATCGATTGCACCATCCGGCCAGGGTGGTGATGTTGCTCGCGTAGAGTTTCCCATCCGTTAGAGCTTTTCCCGGTTCGACAATTTCATCGCCGGTGCCGAGCATTCCGACAACGGGATTACGAAAGACGGGGACACGGCTATGTCCTGCGGCAGCCAGGAGACCTGCCATGACAGGCGATATCCGCCGGCCGGTACGGAGGATCCATTGTCCCATGGCCACATCGCTGCCGCGCCTCAGAACATTCTTGGGCTGGGCAAAGCTTTCCACCAGTACATCGGAGTGTTCCTTTCGGGTATATTCCTCTGCGACCACGGCGTCAGCTCCGGTCGGGATGCGGGCTCCCGTCAAGACCCTGACCGTCGTTCCCTCTGTGACCTGGATATCCGTCTGCCCGCCAGCGGCCATGGAGCCCAACAGCCTTAATCGGACAGGATTTTCGACTGTGGCCCCGGCTACCTCATGGGCCAGAACCGCGTAACCGTCTTTGCGGGAAGAATCCGTGGAAGGGGAATCGACCAGGGCAAAAAGATCACGAACCGCGATGCGATCAACGCTGTCAACCAGGGAAACATTTTCCACTGAAAGGGGGGTAATGCTTTCCAGGGTCAATCGCAGAGCCTCTTCAAGACCGAGAGACATAGAATTCATAATGAATCCCCTTAGAAAAAGAGACAGGAGCCTGATCTTCCGTCCGCAAGGGCGGCGAATGGTTCTTCAAGCATCCAGTCAGGATTCTGCCGGCATTCTCACGGTTGCTGCCGCAAGAATCCAGTCAGAGAAAAACCTTCGCCTGACCTGATAGGGAACCTGCTAAGGCCGGAAAAGGCGGCTCCTTCTTCTGCCCCATCCGGCATTGGTATCCGGAGATGTCCATGGCTGAGAATCGGCATTCAAACACGGGGGGCCGGAAAACCGGACAGGGCTGGCCCCGATTCCCGATGCTGAATCATTGAGAAAAGGGCATGTCCGATCCTTAATCCGACGCTGGGCTGAGGGATTCACGTGGGGCCGCGGGGCCGGTTTTTCACGGGGCCCCGCATTCGATGAACTGGTTAGCGTCATAACGGCGGATGGGACCGGCTGGCAATTCAGCACAGGGGAATTGCCAGCCGGTTGCGCTTGATTTCGGGTTTTCGATCAGTGGCGGCAGCAGACAAATCCAGCCATTCAGTAGAGAGCGATAAAAAAATTTCAGGCACTTTCTCTATGAATCCGTCTGCACCAACAGCAAAATGGTGAAAGCACCGACCATAAACAGGGAGGGTGATATCCTCCCGTCCGATGAGCAACTCTTTCCGGTCCTCTGGAACTTCAAGCCTGGAATGTTTTAATTCGAACTCACTTCATCAAGTGTTTCCGCAACGTAACATCCACCCCAGAGGGGGAACCCTTTTTTGAAAACGGTGCCAGGCAGCACCCTGATAACCCTACCCGATTTGGTCTGGATATCTGCATTCCTGACACAAACCCAGGTACCATCCGGTTTCTTCTCGAATTCCTTCATGCTGAGTTTCTCTTTGTTAATCTCTTCCATGATATCTCTCCCCCTCAATATTTTAAAAAAAATCATTGCCCACGGAGATATTTATTCAGTGGGCAGCACTCCGAAATTCACTGTGCGACAACTACCAGCGAGGCCGGGACATCCGTTTTTCCGGCCGTCAATACTTAGAGGAGCGCGTCAGGCAACGGTTGAAGGCGTTCTTGATCCCTTCAGCATAAGTGTTGACGAGCGATGGAAGCGCGTCCTGCCGCGTGGCAACGTAACGTACAGCCGACCTGTTGCTCGTTTGTTTCTTAACCTTCCCCAGACCGGGCTTCTCCAGGATCAACGCTTCTGATCCGTCGCAGGGCTTGCCGGCCGCTCATATGCGGATCCATCGTCATCGATGTTCCCTGAAGCCGTTCCATAAATCCGGGGCGTTCAAGGCAGCGGCGCCCGCCACATCAGTTCATCGGTTGCCGGACTCCATGATTCCTTGCCGCAGAGCCTTGCACTCAGGGAAGTCTTTTTACAAGAGTATCGACTTCTGCAAGGTTGGTTACGACGGTCTGCAGATAGACATTCACCCATTCGGGTTTGTCGGTGTTTGCGGCGATGGCCTTGAGCCGTTCAGCGGCGGCCAAAATGGCTGAAACCTGTACCTTCAGCGTATCGGTAAGCATCTTGAGTTCATCTCTGTCGGCCGTCCGCCGGGCCCGTAGAACCTTTGCCAGATAGTCCGAAACAACTTCACCCTCGGCCTGGATCTGTCGAATGATTTCCGGGTCATAACCTGGAGCCTCCGCCACTGAGTAGCCAAGGTTTTTCAGGGCGAACCGAATGGCTTCGCTGATGATCAACAGAGACTCCTTTGCGGGGTGGGGTTTGAAATCCTGCGGTGTGAAAGGCTTAGGGGTGATGTAGGTCTTAACCGTTCCTGCTCCTAAAGACATATCCTGTTCCTCCTTGCTCATGATCTTTCTAATTATGAATTTGTTTATCCAATATAAGAATCCGGTTCTCATTTCAAGAAAAATATCTGTTTTTCTCACAATGAATTACAGAATTTATTTCGGGGGTAAAAAAGGGGGATGGGCCGTTTTATTTCCGTATAAAACGGAGAAAGCGATGATGAAGAGCGATATATTGTTGAATAATTACAATATAATGAACATTTTCCGCCTGATGTTGACCTTTTGTGTGGCTAAGAATGCAGAAGTCTCCGGGCGCTGGAAACAGAACATCAATTTATATTGACGATAGCCTAAATCGAAGATTATTTCTATAAATAACATTGATCTATTTAATGACAAAATATGACAAATTTTCCTTGACAATCAGTCGAGCTGTGCTATGAAACGGTCACAATGTAACCAATATTTTAAAGGGGTAGAGATATGAGGTATGCAGAGACGGGGTATAATTTAGAGATTGATTTAGCGACGGGAAACATAGAGCGGGTCGAAACCGACCCAAAACTAGTCGAAACCCATCTTGGAGGGCTGGGCACCAATGTCAAGCTGCACTGGGATAGAGTCCCTCCGGAAACGAAGGCTTTTGACGATGGGAACATGATGGTTTTCAGCTCCGGTCTTCTTAATGCCACACCGGCTTGGAGCGCTAATCGTACCTTGGTCACCTTTGTTTCCCCCCAAACGGGGATGCTGGCGTATCCGTTTTCGGGTGGATTCTGGTCCGCGGAACTGAAGTACGCGGGTTACGACAAAGTGATTTTGAACAACAAATCGCCCAACTGGGTTTATATCTGGATCAAGAACGACAAGGTCGAGCTGCGTGATGCCTCTCATCTCGTGGGAAGGGGTGCATACGAAACGCAAGATCTTATTCGCGAGGAGCTGAAAGAGCCCGATGCTCAGATCTTCGCCATCGGCCCTGCTGGAGAAAATCGGTGCTTCACCGCGTCCATGGAACAGGGCCGGTCGAGTGCCAGCCGGCTTGGCGGCGGCGCCGTCATGGGAGACAAGAAGGTCAAGGCCATTGCAGTGCGGGGGACCAAGGACATCAACCTATACGATGGTGAAGCCTTCATGAAGGAGATGATGGACATGATGGCTTACATCAATTACCGGAACGCCAACCCCATCCCCGGAGTCATGACCATTCTGGCCGGGATCGGGTCGCCGCAGGAGATGGTGCATACTGATGAGAAATGGCATACGGAAAATTTCATGTGGGGAAATGCGCGGACCCGGAGAAGAGGATTCTGGGACGAGAACATCTCCGTGGAATGGCCTGAAACGCAGCTGGCCGGGATCAAGCGGCTGATCAGCTGCTTTAACTGCCCCCAGCATTGCGGGGCATTGATCGCCTTCAAGGATACGCCCCGCTATATGGCAAAATGTTTCGGGAAGATGACGTACGCCATGGCGGCCTATGTCGACAGCTTGGATTGGTCCTGGAGGGCCCTCCATCGGGCAACGGAGTATGGATTCGACTCCTTCTCGACGCCGCAGATCCTCGCCTTCGGTGTCGAGCTGATTGAGGCAGGCATTCTGACCGAGGAAGATCTGGTCGGGACGGATGAGTACCCACCCTGCCCGGAAGAGCCTGAGGCGCGGTTCCTTTGGTTGATGGATCGGACGGCCTATCGGCAGGGCATCGGCAATCTCCTGGCCGACGGTGTCTACTGGGCGGCCAGAGCGATCGGCAATGGGGCGGAAGCCTTTGACCACAATACGATCAAGAAGCATGAGCAGCTGCCCCTCAAGCTGGGAACGCTGGATCCCATTTATTACCTCATGTATACGACCAACGAGAAGATCAGCATCACCCAGATCGAGGGGAACTGGCCCCAGGCGGCATTCCCCACCATGGAGATGAGAGAGGAATTCGTTCGAGACTGGCCGCAGCTCCCCGATGATCACTTCAAACAGTACGTTCTGGATTGGGAGCCCCGGGGAGATAGATCGATCCCCTTCTTCCCCACGCCTTACATGTGCAGTGAGATCGTCGACTGGATGGAGATGATGCACAACATCGATGACGCCTGCTGCATTTGTTGCGGAATGTCCGGCTTCTGCCTGAAGCCACCCTGGCATATCCACAACTATCCGAGGGTTATCCAGGCGGCGACAGGGGTTGAAATGGATGAAACAAAGCTGAAGGAAATTGTCAATCGCAACAGGAACCTGCACCGGGCACTGAATCTCAGGTACGGCTTCAGGAGGGAAGATGAGACCCCGCCCGAAGATCACTGGAAGAGACGGTACCCCGAACTGGAGAAAGAGTTGCTGGATACATACTATCAGTACAAGGGATGGAATCTGGATGGCGTTCCCACGAAAGAACGACTCCATGAATTAGATTTGGATTACGTCGCGGAAGACTTAATTAAGAGAGGGATTTTGAGAGATGGCGAAAATAACTAAAAAGGTAAAGAGAATCAAGGTTGATGCAGATAAGTGCAATGGCTGCCGGGGATGTGAGATGGTCTGCGCCGGTTTTCATTCAGTCCCGAAATACAGCGTCATCAATCCGGCAAGATCCCGTATCAAGATTGTCCGTCACCCTACCTCGGACATCTGGCTCCCGGTTTTTGCCGGTGAATACACTGCAGCAGAGTGCATGGGCAGGGAGACATATATAATTGATGGCAAAGAATACAGCGACTGCGACTTCTGCCGGGCTTCCTGTCCCGCCAGGGATCGCTTCAAAGAGCCGGATTCCGGTCTCCCCCTTCGCTGCGACATGTGTGAGAGCGATCCGCCTCTGGAAGTTCCGAAATGCGTGGAGTGGTGCATCAACGATGTCCTCACTTACGAAGAAGTTGAAGAGGAAGTGGAGGAGAGCGTGGAAATGGAGGATGTGGAGTTCGGTTTGGCGTCCATGGTGGACAAGTTCGGTTGGGACAAGCTGAAGGATACCTTCGCCCGGATGCAGATCAAGGAATAAGAGTCTGTAAATCCTTAACTTGACAACATCCATGAGGATTTTCCGGCATAATCCGGTACGGGAAGGGCAAGCGACGGCCCCTGCGCCGG
>JAVETB010000121.1:0-6687 GCA_034006265.1 Syntrophus sp. (in: bacteria)
GCAGCAAAACAGATGTTCCTGCCGAGAGCGAAGGCCCTTGCGCCGATGGATCGGCACAGGTCAGCCCCTCGCGCATCCCTGTGCACCCGCACCCCGCTGAAGTCATATCCAAATCGCGGCTCGAAAAATGAACGGGCCGAACTCGATAGGGGTTGTCCGCCACCGTTCAGGGCATTCATGCCGGACTCGATATCAGAGCCGACGTCAGCGCCTTCAGCCTTGCACGAAATCCACGGAGTGCCCCCTTCCAGGTTTTCGAAAGCCTCCGCATCTTCCCCGCACGGAGGACCTTTTGACACCTGTCCGGCAGATCCGGTCTGAACCAGGGAATCCGGCATGCGCATGATCAGCTCCGCCACCCGGTCCGCCTCCCTCTCCTGGACATCATCTTCAGACCCGACTGCGAGTTTCGGTTGGATGTTCGATTCTCGAAGCACCTGCCGGATCGCCTGACGATTTCTGCTCATTTGGCTGCACGAAGACGGACCCGGGGGCTGCCATGACCGGGCGGCACCGCTTGGACATCTTGTTTTATCGGCAAATGTTTTCATCTCTGTCCCTCACTCAGAGTTCAATCCATGGGGCTCAGAAATCCTTCCCTGGAGGAAAAGGGCGGCGTGATATCCCGTCCCTGATCCAGATTTTTCAAATGCTTGATGAGGTCAAGCCGCCAATAATACTCAAAAAGCAGCGAGGAGCGCCGACCCTGAACGATCCGCTTCGATGCCACGGGACTCGGTCTGTGTGTCGATAAAAGTTCACCCATCTCTTTCTTGATGCTCAAGAGCCGCTGGTAGGCTTCCTCGACCGGGGCCGCCAGCGCCAGGAGCTTCTCTCGATAGTCCTTTACCGATTGCCTGTAGACGGCGCTGTTCGGGGCTTCGGGGCTGAGCAGCCTCTCCCTGTATTCCTGCCAGAGCTTGTGCGCCGCGGCGTTCCAGAAGGGAAGCAGGATGGAATTGTGGAAGGCCTTGTAGTCCTCCAGCATTTTCAAATACCGCAGATGAAGCTGGTAAATGTCGCTGGAGGGTTTCTTCGTTTCGGCACTGAAGAGTTCTCTGGACAGCAAAGCCCTGTATTGCCGCCACAGCGCTCCTTTGATTCCGGCCTCGCCCTTGGCTTCGGCATAGGCCGAGGCGGGGACGTCTTTCGCGGCGCCGGGCATGGTGACGTGGGAAATAAAATAGCTTCCGGCCAGTTCGAGGATGAATTGGTCGTAGTCTTTGGGCCCCGGAATGCGGTCGTCCCGTGTCTTCGAATCCCATTGTTTTTTAAGTTCGTCCAGGGTCACGTAGTCCTCCCGGAAGAATTTTGTGCGAGCTCCAGCGGGAAGCGACTTCAGCTGTGCGCTCTCAGGCAGGGGCGTAATCGCGTTGTTATGGGCAATGACGGTGGGCACCTCTTCACCTGCCAGGATTAATCCCACATGATCAGGGAAAAACACGAACCGGATTTTCAGGCGAAGACGTTCGCTGATGAGGGAAAGCATATACACAATCCTGAGCGCGTAGACGCCGCAGTCATGGATGACTTGACCCGTCAGGGCCCGCGGCAGCGGTGCCGTCAACAGATTCCGGCCATAATCATCAATATTGAATGGGGTGGAAATCGTAAAAGCCTTCAGGTAGCGGAAGAGCAGATCCAGGATTCGCAGGAAAGCTTCAGAAGCGGAGAGTTTCTGTTGCCCGACCATCCGGTCGTACTTCGCCGCAAGGAACTTTCTCCAATCGTCAATACTGTTGAGGCGGAATTTCTCACCTCCCAGCGCCTGGGCAATGAGTGCCTTATTTTCCTCTCCTTCCCGTTTCGCCTTCGGTTCCCTGGTCTCCAGCCCGTACATCTCCCTGACGAGCTTGATCTGATCATGGCGGATCGAGCAGATCCGCTGCAGCGTCAACTGCTTTTCCTTTCCTGTTTCCTGTCGGATATCGAAGTACTCGATCTTCACCCGAGGCCCCTTGCCGGCGCCGAAAAACTCCTCGTGAGTCCCTCCTTTTTTCGTGAAGGTCGACCGCGTCACCTCCGGCGCGAGCGCTCCCACGAACAAAGAGGCTTTCCCCGCGCCGCGGATGTCCGTCTGCGCCTGGACCTGGATGTCCTTGAGGAGCGCCTCAGCCTTGTCCAGCGAAGCCGATGTGCCGGCGGTCTGCACCTCCGAGATGGCGTCGTCCATCCTTTTCTGCAGGATTTGCTGCAATGCGGTGTGCAGCCGCTTTACATACGCGACGAGCGCTTCAAGGTACAGGCCGATGGAGAAGAATCCCAGCGAGCCCTCAGCTGCCGACGAAAAAATGGAACGCATAGTCTGAAGGTCAGCCCCGGCTTCCTCCAGGTTGAGCTTTGAAATCCCCTGCATGACGAGAGCGAGTGCCTTGAACATCCGGTCGGACGATGCGGTTATGGCTGCCTCGCTGCTCAGGTCGATGCTCTCGGCAGCGGTGGACGCAAGCACCTCGTAGTAGTTGGATTGCTCCTCCAGGGGCCACCGGCCGACACCTGTCCGTTTCGCAAAGATCCGCATCTCCTCCGCCTGGCCGGCGAGGCCGAGAAGCGCAAGCCGCACCGCTATCTGCTCCGCCAGGGAAGGAGAAAGCACGAACTGGTATTTGGCGGTGGTGTAGTCGAAACCCGCCTGCGACCATTCTGCCAGACGAAATTCGGGTTTGAAGCCTGCCATGGCGGTAACGAATTCCCGCACCGCTTTTGCGATGTCGGCAAGGGCCTTCCGGCTCTTTCCCTGCGCATCGGCAACGTCGATCGCCTCCACGATTTCGAGCAATTTCTTACGTAGTTCAGCGCCTGGCGCAGATGAACGCCCACTCAGGTCCCTGCGGACCTCTTCCCGGAGATCACTGTAATAGGCCTGTTCCCCCGCACTCCCCGGCTGCGGGGGCGATTTTCGGCGAAGGACAGACGGACCGGAGGATGGGAACCCCCTCGATTGCAGATGGTCCTGCTTTGGATCAGCAGTACGGGATTCCATCCGGTTTTCGTCGGACATTCGCAAAACGGCCTCCGCCACTTTGTCCGCTTCACGCTCGAAGATGTCGTCAGCGGGGCCCACATGGAGCTTCGATTGCAGGCCTTCCCCGCGCAGAATCTTCCGTACGCGGTCTAGATTGGCGGTATCCGAAGGATCCGGCAAAGCTTGGTGAATGGATGTCCGCACCGGAACAGCTCGTCTGATCGCTTTGTCAATGCGACCCTGCATCGCCGGTCTCCTTTCTTTTCTATGCCACTCAGGAAGACATCGACATGGCCCCCCCGGCACTCGCCTCCATCGTTCAATTAACAGGAAAGAGCGTTACCCCGTGATAAAGAGCCCCAGGTTGGCGGCCCGTTCGGAGCGCCCCTGGGGCGTCATGTCCAGAATGACCGCCTCCCCTTCCCCGCGATTGCCGACGTAGATGGTAGAGTTTCCCATCACCACGGCGGCGCGGGCGGAGCTCACCTCGAAAACCGATGAAGAGAGGCTCGTGTTCAGGAACGCCATCTGGTTGTCCTCGCGCAGGAGCGTCAGGTCGCCCAGGATGGCGGAAGAGAAAAGGGCGGGGAGGGTCCCCCCCTGCTTTTCGATGATGTCCGCAAGCCGTTTCTGTATGGCTGTGCTGACGTCCATCCGGGTCAAGCGGCAGCCGGTGGCCCGGAATGTTGTTCCGAGACCTCCAAAGGTCACCCGTCCTTCCTTCACCAGATGTTCCAGGTTTTTCGTTAAATCCGCCGGAAGCGGCCCTGCGGGTTGAAAACCGTAGAGAGTAACGATGCCGAGGATGTCGCAGTCACCAACGTTCCAGTCGGACCGTGCATCGGCAATGCCCAGAGCAACAGCGGGATTCTCCCGCACAGCCTCCAGGCGGATCTTCCCGAGCACGCCCTCCATCTCCGCCGGAGCCACGCTGATCTGGCGCAGAAGAGCAACAAGCTCCACATAGCTCTGACGCTCCCGGTCTGAAAGGGTCTCCATCTGCCTCACCCGCCCGCTGATGCCTTCGGCCAGGGTTCGGCGATCCTGCTGGGGAAGATCGGCGACAACCTGAGCCACCACGGCCGCCTTCCGATCAAAGAAGGTCCGGTCGACAACCTGATAGAGGTCAAAGAGGGTGTTATTGAGATCAAACAGTTTGACCGGGACCTCAAAACTGCTTGATCCCGATGCTTCCAACTCCAAGCCATGCATCGTAACGGTCCGTGCATTGCGGACTCCCACGAGAAAGTCTTCCGCGACGACCCCGTAGACCGCCATCCCCTTCAGGGAGATATCACGGCAGTGGTCGAAGAGAAAGGCCCCGGCTGGCGATTCGCTTGTAACCACCGCCATATCCGAGAGGCATACCGACGCAAGTCCCCTGAAGTGAGCCGGTTTATTCAGCAGGTGGAGCCGCGTGCCATGTCCACACCCGGAAATGCAGAGATGAACGCCATCGGACTTCGGCTCGATCAGCCTGCCGGTAAATTCATGGTCTCCCGGCAGGAGACAGAGGCAGACGTCCTGCCGTTCCTCTTTTTCAAGGAGTACATAGAGGGCATCCTCCAGGGTGGCAAAGAGCCCGCCTTCCGGGCCCACGGTCATCCGGCAGCCTCCGCCGGCGGGGCGGGAACAGAGGGCATCGAGGGCCTCCTGGACCGTGTCGATTCCAGGCTGGTTGAGAAAGGTGCAGGAGCCGCCCGGCCTGTACGAAATCTGTCCCGCCTGGATATCGCAGAGGAGATTCAGGACATCATCCACGGTATCAACGGTCTTCCCCAGGTAGATGCTCGTGTTGCACGGTTTGGCAAATCCGATCTGACCCGCCGTGACATTGCAGAGGAGTTTCAGGGCGTCTTCCACCGTGGCGATGGTGCTCCCCTGGTAGATGCTCGTGTTGCAGGGTTTGGCGAATCCAATATGGGAGGCCTGGATCTCGCAGATCATGTCGAGGGCCTGCTTCACGGTACCGGAGAAACCGGCGTAAAGGCCCTTGGAGCAGGTGGCGGTGTAGGCGATATGCTCTGCGGCAAGCTGGCAGAGGCGGTTCAGGGCCTTCTCCACGTTGTCATGGGTGGCATCGAAGAGGCCGCTGACGCAGGTGGCGACCTGGTATCCCACATCGTGGGCAGAGAGGTCCGTGAGGGGCGGGAAGCGGTGCCGCCGCTTGTCGGCGTCGTTGTCGAAGGAGACCACCTTGCCATCCAGGACACGGGCCAAGCGGAGATAGTGGTGGACAATTCCCTGGGGTTCGGAGCTGGCCAGCACGGCATTGCCCGGATCGAGGACCGCCTCCCGGATCGGCGCAAGCCAGAAGTCACCGGCAAGAAAGGTTTTGCCGGTAAGGTCGAGGGAAAGCTGCAGGGCCTCCAGGTTGATCTGGAGGCTCGAGCCCAGGGTGACGTGGCCGGGGGCACTGGAAGAACCCTCTGTGGTCAGCGCAATTCCCCGATCGACACCGGTTTCGAGCGACCAGACGGCGCCCGAACACGTCAACTCACAGAAGCCGTCCCAGCGGCGGACAAAGTCCCTGGGGGCGGCATTGGGAAGCTCGTAAGCGGTTTTGATGACACCGCGCTTCGGGGTGAAGTCTGGGCCCAGGAATAGCCCCAGATACTTTTCCGTGGTGAGGTCGTGAAACTCATAGACATATTTCGATGAAACGAAGCCCGGGGGCATCTTCTCCACGGCCAGGGCTTCGTATTGCTCGGCTCCGTTCTCGCTGGACCACTTGAGGATGAGCCGGGTGGGATTCGCGGCGGCCCCCTCCACGGCATGGACCTCCAGCCGGAACAGGTAGTTGCCGACCCGCCCTTTTCCGGCGGAGATGAGGCCGGCACAGGGATCGCAGGGATCGCCCGACTCCAGGTTCGTGTGGAGGGCCAACGACAGGGTGGCGTTCCCCCGCCGGGGAATCCCCGTCTCCGGATCGATCTTCTCGCGGCAGATCTTAACCTGCAGCATGGCCTTGGTGCGGGTGCAGGTGTCGGCCCCATGGAGCCCCGGGTCCCGCAGCCGGCCGTCCTCCAGGGAGTTGACGGTTCGGTCCCAGACATCGGCATAGACGGCGTAAATCCCCGTGGCGGGAAGGGCGGGGTAGGCCGGGAGGTCAGGCTGGTCGCTGGCCGCCAGAGGTATTTCCCCTGGAATCTCCGCCCGGATGCCGTCCACGTAAAGGTCGCCGGGCTGGATCTTCCGGTCGGCCGTGATGGACACGGCGCCGGTTCGGGGCGAGCCGTTGCCGACCACATCGACGAGGGCCTGGGTGAGCTGTTCCCGGCAGATGGACACCAGTTCGTTCCAGTCGGAGTCGGTGATCATCCGTCCCTGCTGCTGATGGATGCCGGTATAGCCTTTGTCCGGCTGGAAACTGTCGCGTGAGATTTGCGTTTTCATGGGTTACTCCTGAAGTATGTAAATCAATTCGTATCGCATGGAGGAAAGGGGAGCCGGTGCAATCGGAGATCCGGCACGATGACCGCTTCCATCCCCACTGGGAGGAACTCCTTCAGTTTGTCCAGTACCGCCGCCAGGAGGAGACTGTAGTGCCAGCCGTGATGGACCCCCATTTCGCCGCCGTCCTCGGCCCCGAAACGGACCGCCTCCGGGGTGGCGGGATGGAGAACGGCACATCCCGGCTCTCCGAACCGGGCGGTTCGGCGGACGATCTCCCCTCCCTCGTCGAACTCGAAGGCATGGAAAACCGGCCTCTCGGTGGCGTT
>JAVETB010000122.1:0-6543 GCA_034006265.1 Syntrophus sp. (in: bacteria)
GGAACATCTCATAAACGAAACGGCGGAAAAAAAGGCGAAGCGCCATTACACCCTGCAGACGGAGACAGGACCCGCCGTGGGACTGCTCTATCCCGTTCCGCGGGAAAAAGGTCTCGCGGCTCAAACCATGGTCGGGGTTATTCTCTTTTCGCAATCCGACAGAGAAATCCTCGCCCGCGCCCGATGGATGCTTTTTTTCAGTTCGCTGGGGCTGCTCGCCGCCATCGTGCTCCTGACGGCAACGAGTTACGGCTTTCTGATCGGCAGACCCCTCCGCCGGATCATTGAAACCATCGATGACTTCCGCACAGGGAAACAGGCCAAGCGAATCCCCATCCACTCCCCGGATGAATGGGGGCAACTGGCGGACCACTTCAACGTCATGGCCGATGAGACGGAAAAATTCATCCGCCAGAATCAGGAATTGACAGAGGGTTTGGAGCTGCGGGTCAAAGAAGCCACCCTCAAGGTCGTCCACCTGCAGAGCCAGGTCAACCAACTTCAGCAGCTAAAGGCCCTTGGATACCTGACGGCCACACTCGCCCATGACATGGGAACCCCCCTGCATTCCGTGGCAGGCATCACGCAGCTCCTTCTGGAGCGGAAGGACTGGCCGCCGGATGTTTCCCGCAAGCTGGAGCTGATCCTGCAGCAGACGCAGAGGCTCAATTCGGTCATCCAGAACGTCCGCCGGGCAACCCGCCCGCCGGAACCGCATTTCGAATCCCTGACTCTCCAGGCCATCCTGGATGATACCCTGCCGCTGATCGAGCCGATCCTCGCGAAATCCGACGTTGAACTGGACGTTCAAACCGACGGGGACATCCCGCCTCTGCACGTCGATCACTACCGGGTTCAAACGGCCCTGTTCAACCTGATCCAGAACGCCCTGGAGGCCATGCCCCACGGGGGCAGACTGGCCCTTTCAGCCCGGGTGTCCCCCGAACGCCAGGCGATTGCCCTGACCGTTTCAGACACCGGGTCGGGGATCCCTCCGGAGATGATGGAAAGGATCTACGAACCTTTCTTCAGCACCCATCCGGGCGAGGGAATCCGCGGCCTGGGACTGGCCATCGTCCAGGACATCGTCAAGGCCCACGCCGGGTCGATTGAAATTGAAAGTCTGCCCGGAGAGGGAACGACGATCACCCTGTTCTTCCCCATCGTCTCCAGGCCGCAGTGACCTGCGATCAGGGATACTTTTCCCGGACAAATCCATAACGCTGAATTTTGGTCCGCAGCGTCTTGCGATCGATCCCCAGAAGCGCCGCCGCGCGGCTTTGATTCCACTCCGTCGTCTTCAAAGCCTGAAGGATCTGCCCCCGCTCCGCCCCTTCCAAGGGCGTCAAGGCCTCTCCGGATTCCTCCCGGCCGCCCTTCTTCAAGCGGATCCGCTCCGGCAGGTGTTCCGGCATAATAATGAGGAACGGAGACAACAGGAGCGTCTGATGCAGAACATTCCCCAGCTCCCGCACATTTCCCGGCCAGTCGTACGCCATCAGGCATTCCATGGCCTCATCGGAAATTCTCACCGTCGGATAGCCCATCTTTTTCAGCAGGGATTCCATGAGCTGGGGGATATCCTCCTTGTGCCCCCGGAGAGGGGGCATGTGGAGGCGGACGACAAAGCGATAGAGCAGGTCCGCTCGGAAGCGGCCTTGGGCGGTCTCTTCATCGATATGGCGGTTGGCAGCGGCGACGACGCGGACCTGAATCCGGCGGACCCCGTGTCCGCCCAGATGGCGCACTTCCCCGTCCTGCATGAAACGGAGCAGTTTTGCCTGCAGGGCGGTGGACATTTCCGTGATCTCATCGAGGAAGATGGTTCCGCCTTCCGCGGATTCGAGAAGCCCGCGGTGGGGGGTATCCGCTCCCGTAAAGGCCCCTTTTTCATAGCCGAACAGCTCGGACTCGAGAAGCGTATCGGGGATGGCCCCGCAATGAACAACCACGAAAGGTTTGTCCCTTCGGGAACTCAGTTGATGGAGGGAACGAGCCGTCAACTCCTTGCCTGTTCCGCTCTCTCCTTCAATGAGCACACTGGCCCAGGCATCGGCAACCCGGACCAGCTGCTTGTAGAACTCCACCATCGTGGCGGAGGAACCGATGAACCGGGGCTCCTCCTTTACCGTCGCATTTCCTGAACTGCGGTGGCGCTGAAGCTCCCGCATGCCCAGGACCTTCTTCACCATGCTGCGGATCGCTTCCGGAGAAAAGGGCTTGCTGATGTAATCCCATGCCCCCAGCTGCAGAGCCTCCATCGTGCTTTCCAGCGATCCGAAGGCCGTCATGAGAATTACGGGTAGGGCGGGCCACTTCTCGTGTATCCGGCGCAGCAGCTGCAGGCCGTCCATATCCGGCATCCGGATATCGGACATGATCAGATCGTAGCGCGACAGATCCTCCTTCAGGGCATCCCGGGCGGAGGTGCGGGTCTCCACATCGTAGCCGGTTCTCTTTAGGGCCTCCTGCAGAAATTCGCAGGCCACGGCGTCGTCATCAACGACCATCAGACGGACAGGCATCGTTTTCTATGAACCTGAAACGAAGAAAGAGGAACGGCCTGGAAGACCGTTCCTCCTGCAGTGCTCTTCATCCCCCGGGGCCTTATCTGCCGGCCACATGAACCAGGAGATCGAGAAGTTTGTTGGAATATCCCCATTCATTGTCGTACCAGGCGACGAGCTTGACAAAGGTGTCGGAAAGGGCGATCCCGGCTTTGGCGTCAAACACGGAGGTCCTTTCTTCACCGATGAAATCGCTCGATACGACCTCATCCTCCGTGTACCCCATAATGCCCTTGAGCTCACCTTCGGACGCGGCCTTCATGGCGGCCTTGATTTCCTCGTAAGTAGCCGGTTTTGCGAGACGGCAGGTCAGATCCACCACGGAAACGTCAATTGTGGGAACCCGGAACGCCATGCCGGTAAGCTTTCCCTTAAGTTCGGGAATCACCAAACCCACGGCTTTCGCCGCCCCCGTCGACGAAGGGATGATGTTGAACCCGGCGGCACGGCCACCGCGCCAGTCCTTCATGGAAGGGCCGTCAACGGTTTTCTGCGTTGCAGTTATGGAATGCACCGTAGTCATGAGCCCTTCCAAAATTCCCCAGTTGTCGTGAACGACCTTGGCCAGGGGGGCGAGACAGTTAGTGGTGCACGAGGCGTTGGAAACGATCGGTTCGCCGTTATAGCTCTTATGATTGACTCCCATTACGTACATCGGCGTGTCATCCTTGGATGGCGCAGAAAGAACGACTTTTTTTGCACCGGCCGCAAGATGTCCGCCCGCCTTTTCCTTGTCGAGAAAAAGTCCCGTGGATTCGACGATATAGTCGGCCCCGACTTCATTCCATTTCAAATTTGCGGGGTCTTTTTCAGCCGTGATGCGAATCGCCTTGCCGTTTACCACCAGCTTGCCGTCCTTTGCATCCACGGCTCCCTTGAACTGACCGTGAACCGAATCATACCGAAGCATATAGGACATGTAATCCGCATCGAGCAGATCGTTGATCCCCACAACTTCAATGTCCGGCCGCATACAGGCGGCGCGGAAAACCAGCCGGCCGATTCGGCCGAATCCATTAATGCCAACTTTGATCGTCATGTGAATACCTCCTTAAAAAGGGCAACTGAAATTGAAGGAACGGACATCGTTCCGAGACAGAAAACAAGTACATTGATCCGATTGCCTCTCAACCGGCAATCCGCCGCTGCCGAAAAATGTCAAATACTACCTTATAACCAGGATGAATAGACACCGTGCCGGATCAAGAGAGATTTTCAATCGATCCAGCGCACAAACGAGTCCAGGGTCTCCCGGGGTGTCTTCAAGGCGTTCAAGGGATTTTCCCAGTCCGGATACCCCAGCGCAACGGCTATCACCACGTCTTTCTCCTCGGGAATATTGAGAAGATCCTTGACGTCATCCTCGTAGGCATTGATCAACCCGATCGGACAGGTTCCCAGCCCCTGGTCATGGGCCGCCAGCACCAGAAACCCCAGAACGATCCCGATGTCCACCAGTCTAGCCTTGGAAAAGGCGTTGTCCAGACAGATAATAATCCCGGCAGGGGCGCCGTAGAAATTGCAGCTCCCCTCGTTGATAAAGGTATTGAAGTCCAAGCCCATTTGGGCCAGACAGGGGTTCATGACTTCGAAGGACTCCACTCCCCGCCTGCTGAACGACTCGGAAAGCGGCTTGACATTTCCCGGGCTGCAGGATATCTGCTTTTCATGGTACGCTTTGATCAACCGCCGACTTAACCTTGCTTTTTCCTCCCCGAGAACAACCGTGAACTCCCATGGTTGAAGGTTGATCGCAGAGGGGGCCAGGACGGCCAAGTTGAGGATTCGTTCAATCTGTTCATGGGAAACGGGATCCGGTTTGAAGGCTCGGACGCTTTTACGCTCCCTGATCACAGCAGAGAGATCCATGAATGGGGAATCCTCCTTTGAAAGGATATGAACCTTTGCTACATCAGTGGAAGATTACCCCAGCCTTGGCCGAATGTCAAGAAATGGGAAGCCGGACAAGGAACGGTTCAGACGTCACGATTTCAGGAGGGCATTAACGATGATTCGCGCCAAATTATGGTTTCGCTGTGCTGCAATGCATGACCCCGTCACACCGAAAATCGTCCAGCCGGCACTTCTCGGATGGGAGGCCAAGAAGCGCCGGGTCGATTTGACCATCGAGAGGGCCTTTAACGGGGAAGAGCTTCTTCGACGGATGAAAGGCTGGGTTACAACGGATCCCCTGAAGGTTATCGAAGCTGTTCGCCCCTATGGCCGGTTGAAAGTCCTGGACGATGAGGAACTCGTGGTGGAAATGGAAAAACCTGAGCACTTCGAGGATCTTCAAAAGATCCTTGCGGAGCGGTTCGGTGGTGAAGTGAATCTGGAGGCCATTCCCAAACGTTGAAAGCCTGCCGTTTTTCCCGGCTCCGTCCGGGGCTGCCCCCTGCTTTTGAGAAAACCCTGATGGACGGTAATGTTTTGATTTTTGCCTGCAGCCGGGATACATTGGAGCCAAGGATCCGAACGTATGAAGGATGAAGAGAAAACCAAAGAACAGCTTATCAGGGAAGTGATGTCCCTGCGCAGTCAGCTCATCGGGCAGCGCGAGGAACATCGGCGGGATGTCCACGACTCCGCTTTTTCCGGCCGGCAAAGCGGAACGGACGCCGATTCCAAGTTCCGCATCCTCTTTGAACACTCCCCTGTGGGTATTTTTCTCTCTGATGGATGCCTTCTGACGGACTGCAACGAGGCCATGGTGAAAATGATGCGCTGCTCCTCGAAGGAGGAGCTGATCGGCCGCCATCCCTCCGCCTTTTCACCCCTGTCACAGCCTGACGGCAGCCTCTCCCTGGACAAGGCCGACGAGCTGATGGACGAGGCCCTGCGAACGGGCCATCTGCAGCAGGAATGGATCTGCCGCCGCTTTGATGGAGAGGAATTTCCCGTGGAAATCCTCTCCTCGGTCATTGACTGGCAGGATCAGAAAATCCTCTACATGGTCTGGCGGGATATTACGGAGCGCAAGCGGATCGAAGAGGCGATCCGCCATCTGGCCTACCATGATGTTCTGACGGGGCTGCCCAACCGGATGCTCTTCGCCGACCGCCTCATTCTCGCCATCGCCCAGGCCAAGCGACGCCAGGGAACGATGGCCGTCATGATGCTCGATCTGGACGGCTTTAAAACGGTGAACGACTCCTTCGGCCACCATATCGGGGATCAGCTTCTGCAGAGCGTGGGGGAGCGCCTGGCCCGAACCCTCCGGGAAGAGGACACCCTGGCCCGGATGGGCGGCGATGAGTTCATGATCCTGCTGCCGGTCATCAGAGAGGCGGCAAACAGCTCCCAGATCGCCGAAAAGATCCTGGCCGCCTTCAGAAAACCCTTTTTCTGCGAAGGGAACGAGCTGTTCACCAGCGCCAGCATCGGGATCGCCATCTACCCGGGAAACGGCGAGGACATGGATTCCCTGATGAAGCATGCCGACACGGCCATGTATCAGGCAAAGGCCAGGGGGCGCAACATGTACTGCCTCTATGCACCGGATCCCGATCCTCCGGAGGATCGAGCCCCGAAGCCAGCGTAAAAAGCGATGCCGGCGTGGCCCTGATCTCAGACGCTGCGCATAAAGAGTTTTTTCAAGCCGTCAAAGCACTCGGGAGCCGGATGCCGGAAGTCTGAAATCCGGTCCACCACACCGGCGACTTCGACCCGGGAGAATCTCCCGATCGCCTCCCTGTTTTCCTCGATCATATCCCCCGGCGTTGACGGCTCTGCGCTGTCCAGAAAAACGACGCCGAGAGGCTCGATGTTTCTCTGTTCCAGGGCGGCAATCGTTAGCAGGGTGTGGTTGATGGTCCCCAAGCCGGCCCGGGCTGCAATCAGGGGTCGAGCGCCCATTGAAGGAATCGTGTCGATCACCAGGCTTTCCCCGTCGACGGGCACGAAGATGCCTCCGGCAGCCTCCACGATCAGAGGGGAAAAGCGGCTCCTCTTCTCCTTAAGGATCTCCGGGAGAGCC
>JAVETB010000018.1:0-39211 GCA_034006265.1 Syntrophus sp. (in: bacteria)
TGTTCCACTGAAGATCCGGCGGATTCTGATAACTGCCCCACTGTTTCGTCCTCAGGCCCGGCATTTCATTCCACTGCTTGCAGGCCACCTGACAACCGCGGCAGGCGGTGCACAACGTTGTATCGATTAATTTTACGAATTCAGTTTTCATCGTCTCCCCCCTATGCCCTTTCCACGTTTACCATGAACGCCTTGTACTCCGGACAGAAGGTGTTCGCGCAGCCAACGGTTGGTGTCAGTAAATTTGTGCTGTCTCCACCATCCTTGGGGAAGAGCCAGCCGTAATTGAAGGGAAGCCCGACCTGATGAACCGTCTTTCCTTCGACCTGGAAGGGCTTGAAACGCTTGGTCACCATGGCAACGCATTCCACGGAGCCGCGAATGGAGGAAACCTTCACCCGCTGCCCGTTCTGGATGCCTTTTTCCTTTGCCAGAAGATCGCTGATTTCAATGTACAGTTCCGGCATGGCTTCCAGGAGCCAGGCCTGCCATCGGGTCAGGGCACCGGAACACCAGTGCTCCGTACAGGAGTATGTCGTGCAGACGTAGGGGAACTTTTCGCTGGCGTTGGCCACCTTATCCATGTCGCTCTTGAAGATTTCTATAGCCGGGTTGTTGAGCTGGCTCGACATGGGGTTTTGGGTCAGGGGGCCTTCCAGGGGTTCGTAGTGTTCCGGGAAGGGGCCTTCCACCATACCCGGGCCGAACAACGCGCCCACGCCATCGGTCTTCATGATGAAGGGGTACTTCCCCTTCTCCTTATCCGCCATGGGTGGCCAGGGGCCGTCGGGAACGTCTCCGACCCATTTATCGCCGACCCACTCCAGGAGCTTCCGCTTGGGATTGTAAGGCCTCCCATAGATGTCGCAGGAGGCCCGGTTGTAGATAACCCGCCGGTTGACCGGCCAGGCATAGGACCAGTTGGGGAAGAGGCCGAGACCCGTCGGATCTTCCTTCCCGCGCTTCATCATCTTGTTCTCGCCATCGGCGGTAAAGCTGCCCGCCATGACCCAGTTGCCGGACGAGGTCGATCCGTCGGACTGCAGATTGCCGAAAGTGGGCACCAGTTGTCCCTTCTTGAAGGTTGTCGTCGTTCCCTTCGCCTTATCCTCGATGACCGTATCCTGAAGGAAATAGCCGTTGATCTGCTTGGACACCTTCAGGGCGTCGAATTGGCCTTTTCTGTCGGTGTAATCCCACTTGAGGTTGAGGATCGGCTCGGGATGAACGCCGCCCTCCTTGGCATAGAGTTCCTTGACGGCGGCCATGATCTTGAGCGTCATCTCGCCGACGGGAATGGCATCGCCGGGGGCCTCGGCCGCCTTGTACTTCCACTGGACCCAACGGCCCGAGTTGCTCTGGCTGCCTTCCTTTTCCATGGTGGCGGAAGCGGGAAGGAGAAAAACCTCCGTCTTGATCTTTTTGGGATCGACACCGGGCCCGCGCCAGAACTCATAGGTCTCGTTGTTGAAAATGTTCTCGCCTACCAGCCAATCCAGCTTCTCCAGGGCCTTCCGGACCTTGCCGGCATTAGGGGAACTGACCGCCGGGTCGTTGGCTACGGAGAAGAGCCCCTTGATCTTCCCTTCGTACATCTGATCAAAGAGATGCATGAGGGAATAGGCCACGCCGTCGTCCAGCTTGGGCAGCCAGGAATAGCCGAACCCGTTTTCCGCTGTTGCCTTGTCATCGAACATGGCCTTGAGAAAGCTGACGTGAAACTTCGGATAGTTCGAATAATAGTTGGCCGACTGCGGGTCTTTCGACTCCGGGGTGTACTTATGGAGATATTTCTCCAGCGTATCCAGAGACGCCACATGCATCTTCAGATAACCGGGCAGATTGCCGTAAAGGATGCAGTGGTCCGTTGATCCCTGGACGTTCGGCTCTCCGCGGAGGGCGTTGATGCCGCCGCCGGCGATCCCCATGTTTCCCAGCAGGAGCTGGATGATGGCCATGGTCCGGATGTTCTGGCTTCCAACGGTATGGTGGGTCCAGCCCAGGGCGTAACATTCCGTGCCCGCCTTGTCCGGGACGCCCGTCGCGCTGTACTCGGAGTAAACCTTGAGCAGATTTTCCCTGGAAACTCCGGTGATGCTGGAGACCTTGTCCAGGGTGTAGCGCGAGTAGTGCGCCTTCAGCATCTGAAAGACACAGCGTGGATTGCTCAGGGTCATATCCCGCTTGGGAATGCCGTTTTCGTCCTTTTCGAGAACCCAGGTGTCCTTGCTGTACTTCCGCTTTTCCGGATCGTAGCCGGAAAAGAGACCGTCCTGGAAATTGAAATCGGGTCCTACGATGAAGGGAGCGTTGGTGTAATTGACGACATAATCTTTAAAATATTTATTGTTTTCAATGATGTAATGGATCATCCCACCCAGGAAGGCGATGTCCGTCCCGGAACGAAGGGGGACATGGTAATCGCAGCGGGCCGATGTCCGGGTGTAACGGGGATCGACGTGGATGATTTTTGCTCCGTTCAGTTCCCTGGCCCGGAGGATCCACTTGAAAGCGATGGGGTGATGCTCCGCAGCGTTGCTTCCCATGATCAGGATGCAGTCGCTGTTCTTGATGTCACAATAATGGTTCGTCATGGAACCGCGTCCGAACGACTCTCCCAGAGCCGCTACCGATGGACTGTGTCAGATCCTGGCCTGGTGGTCGATGTAGACAAACCCAAGCGCCCTGCACTTGACGCTCATGAGCCAGCATTCCTCATTGTCCACGTTGGAGCTGCCCAGATGGCCGATGTTTTCACAGCGGTTGACAACTTCGCCCTTGGCGTTGGTTTTGACAAACCCTGCATCCCGGGTGTCCTTCACCAGGCGGGCGATCCGTTTGAGCGTCCAGTCCCAATCCTTCTCTTCCCATTTGTCGCTCATGGGAGCCCGGTACAGGACTTTTGTGAGGCGGTGTTTGTTCGCCTCGGTAAGGTCGAAGAACCCCGCACCCTTGGCGCACAGGGACCCTTCGTTGATAGGGTGGTCGGCGTCCCCTTCAATGTTGAAAATTTTTCCGGTCATCTTGTCTACACTGCAGACAAGGCCGCAGCCGACGGAACAGTAACAGCAGATCGTTGTCACCTGTTTCGCCGCTTTGACCCGGTTCATCTTGTTGAGCTCATCTGCGTAAGCTCTGGTGGGTTTCAGGTTGATGCCCAGGGTGGATAAGGCAATGCCTGATCCTACAGCGCCGGACAAGTGTAAGAAACCTCTCCTTGTGATGTCCATGTCTACCTCCTTATGAATATGCCAAAATTGACCTATGTCACGCGTGGTATACCTATGTTTTTTTCCTTCCAGCGTCAAGGAAAAAACTCACATTTTGTCATGGAAATTCATATGTTATAAAAAATACAATACAAGAGAGATGACGGAAGGAGGATTTCTGGAACGGTTACTCGATGTTTGTGAAAAAAAATGAGGGCGTTCGTTCCTGTGTATTTTGAAGAAATTCCGCTGAGATCTGTTACCGTCAACAGGGTGGGCGGAGAGTCCCGGCATTAACCGGGAATCCTGTACAGAGCGGTTCTAAAAAACATTCCAGTCGGTGACGGTCATGGGGGCAAAATTCTTTTCCTGCATGATCACGTCGATATGGGTGAGGCCAAGGGCTGAAACATCCAGGTCGCGGTCATTTAGATCACTGACCCGGTACAGGGTAACAAGATAACGTTGACAGGAATCGCATGTGAAGGCCGCTTCTTGAGGTCTTTCTTCGATCACGAAAAAGTCCATCCCCTCCTGTCCTTCATGTTCGCAATAAGGGCAGATCACACGGCTGAAACGCCAGAGGTGGCCGCAGCGGGAGCAGTGGAGCCGCCGTTCGCCGATCTTTTCTCCAATGACGGCCAGAGAGGGGAAAGAGCCGCAGATGGGGCAATAGCCTTTTTCCCATTTGAGTTCCCGGATTCGCCCGGCGATCTTCAGGGCTCTTTTTTCCAGGACAATTCTGGAGGCGGAATTCAGAATAAAACCAATTCGTGGCGCGGCAATTGAAAGGGTGTCGGCCCAGGCGGAGAGAAGGTTCTGCTGTTCGTCACGATTCCTCGTGAAATAATCCGAAAGGGCAAGCACCCCTTCCGAAAGGGTCTTTCCAAGGCGTTCCAGATCCTCCTTCAACTCGGGAAAGCCCTTCTGAAAAGCGGGGATCAGGGACCGGACGAGATCCTCCCAGGGATCACTTTCCAAAAGCAAAGGGAGCTGCTCGATGACCGGGACTCCCCCCTGGAAGCGGATCTCGTCGATCTGAAAGGGGGCATTGTCCTCCAACTCCAATTCTTCCAGGAGGTGGTTTCTCGTCAAAATCAAAGGGCGGAAAGCTTCAAGGAGAGGCTGGTTGTGGGGGTGCCTTTCTGCCTCACGATCGATCATTTCTTCAAATCTCCTGATGCTGCCGTTCCTGTCTCTCATGATAGTGGACCCTTCGTTTTTTGCTTCTTCTGTATCGGAAGGAAGAGGTTGGTGTCAAGGGATATGTGTCTTTGTAGGCATATCGGGCCGGAAAAACACCCTGACTCGGTCGGGGTGGACGTTCGACCTGTCCGGCAGTGGGCCTGGCTTTTCAGTCAGGGCGGTTGGCGTGTGATCCTGAAGCTCAAAGGGAGACGGGGATTGGCGGCTTTTGATCTCTCATGATCAAAAGGGGGGAGGTTCACCCCGCCCCATACGACATGGGGCGGGGCGGCCGTTATAATCAAAGATAGGGATCCGATCCCTGGCAGCCGAGGCAGAGGTTCCCGTCGCTGACGGGATAGGACTCGCCGCATTTAGGGCACAGGGCAACCTTCCCCTTTTTCTTTTCCTGGATGAAATCCGGTTTGATCTGAATGCGCCGCAGGCTGAGCAGATCCTGTCCGGCTTCCCGGATTTCTCTGTAAAGCCTGTCGGAATCCTGTTCCTTCTTGGGTTTCATCTTCATGAACCAGTTTCGAACTTCCTGCCAAGGTTCCATTTTATTCACATCCAGAAACACCCGAACCCCTTTCCCGGTATACTTGTCATAAAGGCTGAGTGCATAGCGCCCAAGGGGAAGGATCGTGAGCCATCCGTTGCCGATGGTACAGGGGGTCAGAAGCTGTATCGCATCTGGGAGGCAGGTTTTCGTTTCGCATAGGGCGTCGTAGAGGATCCCCTCGGGGAGATTTTTTACCGCAAGATCCACCATGAATCCTCCGATGAGGGCGCCGGGGGCGGGGGAACCGTGGAAGGACCTTACGATTTCAAAATATTCATCATAAGAGTAAGACATAATTTTCGAACTCATGGTGTTGTTCTCTCCTTAGCGTATAAAGTTTCGAAAGCCCGCAATGCCTCAGGCTGTATAAAGGGTTCAATTAACACTATGTTCTGGCTCCCATAATGTCAAGATGAAAAATGGCGCACCCTTTCTTGAGCCGTTTCTGCTTTGCGGACACTCTTCGCCGGAGCAGGTTCTTCCAACCGGCCGACACATCGGCCGCCGGTCAGGCAATACTCCCGGTCTGAAATGCGGTCGGATTGGCGGGTAAAGGATTGGAAATGATAGGGTCTTTTTTCTGTCATTTCATGAATGGAAATTATTTCGTCTTCCCCAATAAATTATGTTATTCATAACTTGACATAGGAGATGGCTCTGACTATATAAGCAACAGGTCAACAGCCGTGTCGGCTCATACGTATTGCCGTGCTTTAAACATACGATAGAGAAGGGTTGGTCAATGAACGTGGTAAACATCTTGGATTCTTATAACAGGAAGATTAACTACCTGCGCATTTCCGTGACCGACCGTTGCAATTTGCGATGCAGGTACTGTATGCCGGAAGAGGGCATTTCCAAGCTTGAACACGATAAAATTTTAAGTTTGGAAGATATCGCGAGATTGGTCAAGGTAGGGGCCGGGATCGGCATCCGCAAAATCCGGCTCACAGGCGGCGAGCCGCTCATACGCAGTCACATTGCCCAACTGATCGCCAGCATTCGCAAAATCCCGGAAATTGACGACATCGCCATTACCACCAACGGAGTTTTGTTTTGCGGTATGGCGGAAGAATTGAAAGCCGCGGGCCTGGATCGGGCCAATTTCAGCCTGGATACGATGGTTGCGGAAAAATTTGAATTCATCACACGGCGCAATCATCGAACAGAAGTCAAAAGGGCGATTTTCAAAGCCCTGGATTTGGGCCTGGAGCCGGTGAAAATCAATACGGTGGCCATCAAGGGATTCAATGATGATGAGCTGCTGGATTTTGCGAAGCTGGCCTATGATTTTCCTCTGCATATCCGTTTCATCGAGTTCATGCCGATCGGAGATGTTTTGTTCTGGAACAGGGACCGCATGATTTCTTCCGAAGAGATCCGGGAGAAGATTGCCCGGAGATACGAACTGACTCCGACGAAGATCAGTAAGGGAAGCGGCCCGGCCGTGTATTTCAAGCTGGCCGGTGGTCAGGGTACGATCGGCTTCATTACGCCCATGAGCCATAAATTCTGTTCCGAATGCAACCGTTTGCGACTCACAGCCGAAGGAAAGCTGCGGGGCTGCCTGTACGACAAGCGGGAAATCGATTTAAAAGCGGCCCTGGAACATAAATCCGATGATGAGGAACTTAAAAAACTATTCATTCAAGCCATTTCCCTCAAGCCTTCCGAACATCACATGAATGAGGGTTGGGGAAAGGACAACCTACGCAAAATGAGCCAGATAGGCGGTTGAGCTCGGCCGTCCCCGGATCATTCGGCCCGATAAACATCCGCATCGTTGTAACGATTCCCTCCTGAATCCTTCCTTTTTTTCGTCCTTTCGGATAACGGTGAATCCCCGTTGTGCTATGTGTAATATAATCATTTGATTTGATTAAAGAAATGTTTCATTTTTGTCTTTACCCCAACGGGAAAAAGATGTAGTACTGTACCCGTTCTGTTTGGTGCGATTGACACATTCAGTGGAAGGAATTTTAATTACAGTCATGCGATGCGGAACGTTCAAGGAGCCAGGCCTTTGCGGAAACGACCAGATCCAATTGCTGGAGGCTGACCTGCAGGATCATATCAGGAAAGAGGAGGCCGGATACTGCGGAAAACTCCAGGGAGAGGGCAGTCTGTGGCATCATCTTGTGCGGGTGGCGCATTTAGCCGAAAAGCTCGGCCGAAGTGAAGGGCTTGATCCCGCAGTCTGCAGACTCGCTGGTCTCTTTCACGACGCCGGCAAATTCTCAGACGGAACGTATCATCAAGGTGATCGGCCGGAAGAAGAGCGCTCTGTGGAACTTCTGATCGAGTATGCGGGACGGTACGGTTTGAATCAACAGATTGTGGACGATATCAGCCAGGCCCTCGGGCAGCTGTACCGGGACGAAGCGCATCCATCCTCCTTGACGCGGGTGCTGTTTGATGCGGACAATCTGGATAAACTTGGAAGTCTCGGGATCGCCAACTATTTTGTCAAGTCAGGCCTCAAGGGAAACGGCATCTCCCCGGACTCGCTTTATCGTTTAACGGCGGAACTCACCTACGCACGGCACGCACCGGCATGTATGGCCACCCCGGCCGGATATGAACTGGCCAGCCGCAAGGCGCCGGAAACCTATCAGTTCATCCTGAACCTGCTGAAATCGCTTCGAGACGATGGCATTTTCAACTTTAGCGTCGAAGCGGTCACCTTCGACCATCTCATCCTCGATGTCGTATCACCGTCCGAATGCGAGTGCCGCGGTGACCTTCAGCGCCGTCTCTGGAAAGTCAAAGGCGTCAAATGCCTTGAAATCCATGTGGAGCATTTCTGCCCGGATTGCGAGTCGCGGCATGAGATTCGATTTTGCACCCCGAAGCTCAGGGCGAAGCGGCCAGAGGGCGATGTGGCCGTTTAGCCGCAGGTCACATACGTTCCCCCATCACAATCTGTTTCTGAAAAAGGGGGACTCCTCCCCTCCGGCGGAGTCCGCATCAACCGTTTCCGGTCCCCGCTGTCCGAAAAGAGATCAATGGTGATCGACAAAAATGAGCTTTCCGGTATCAAAACCCGCAGACGAGGCTTTGGCGACCAGGGCCTCTGTGATCTCCTTCTTCAACGTCGGGGTTCTGGCCAGGATCCAGAGATACGATTTGTCCGGACCGCTTACAAGGGCGTATCGGTAGTGTTCGTGGTCAAGGTCAAAAATGATATAGGAGCCGTAAAAGGGACCAAAGAATGAAACTTTCAGGTACCCTTGATCCGATCCCTTAACGAAATAAGCCCTCCCCACGGCTTCTTTCCAGGAATGCTCCCTCCCGGAGTACCCTCGGTTTAAGACCCTGACCCCCCCGTCATTGCGCAGGCTGTACTCTGCCGTTACCCTGGTCAACCCCCGCTCAAAGGGATGATCCAGCCGTGCAATTTCATACCAGGTCCCCAGGTACCGATCCAACTGGAAGTTTTCAGCGGGTTTCACGTTTTCGGGAATGCCGACGCATCCCATCAGCAGGATGGTTAAAACCAGGGCCAAGAATTTCATCGCTCCCCCGGCCTCCTGAGTCTGGCCGGGCATTGAACGGCTGGATTCAAGGTTGATTTGAACGGTGATCCGCTCCTTCGTTCCGGGTTGACCCTGAGGGGGCGTATGATTCTTCATCGGATTTCTCCTTCATATTGAAGCCGGATTGGGGCAACGATCGATGTCTTATGCCTTCCGCCTTCGGGAATGGCCGTTCCAGGTCTGATTCACTCAGGCCAGTTCTTGCCCGGTTTCGCCCAGTCGTACCTGTCATAGGTCCCGGTGCGGTAATCATAGGTGGCTTCCAATGTGAGGAATTCCTCGTCATCGCTGAGATCGACCCCCGCCCAGTGCGTCTGCTTTTTCCCGGGATGAAAACCCATTTCCGGCTCAAGTCTGTCAGGAAGATCATCCCCGTCGAGATCCTGGTGTTCTTTCCATCCTTCGGGCCAGAAGGTGTGGAAATGATTGAAATGGGTAAACTCATGCATAACGGCGACAGCGAAGGTGTCGATATGCGTGTAGCTGAAGTAGTTTCTCTCTGAAAGCGTTGACGGTTTTGAGCGCTTGACCGCCGGCAGCTCCGCATAGAATGTTTTAGGATTCCAGGTATTGGTTTTCAGGTTGCATACGTTGATGGTTTTGTAACCGGAATAATAGGGATTGAACTGGCCTATGACCCCCCTCTGGCGGCAAGAGCACTGTTCATGGGGAATACCTGTGCAGTGATATCCGATTCGGACATTCTGCCCAAACGGTCTCGCCGCCGGCGTCTGTTTCCAGTAATAAAACCAGTTGGGGTGCTTCCCCGCCGGATTATTGTTTTCATCCCTGGGATAGAAGATCTGCACTTCCCGCGTCTCCTCTTTTTTGCACGAATCCACTTTCAGGGTCGCCTTGACGATCTTTCTGCCGAATTCGTTGTTGTCTTCGGGCAGCCCTTCATAGACCACGGTGAACTTTCGCCCTTTTGGTGCCGGCAGCGTCGAGGCAGGAACAACGGTGCGGCGGGATCCTTCGATTTCCGGGATTGTCCATTCAATGAAATCCGCATAGTGCGCCGGCACTGTTTTCGCCTCAAGTTCCAGGGTCAGCCTGTTGGAATGTTCGCTGAAGACATGCCTGTCCTTGTCCTTGGGGCTGACAACAAGGAGCTCCACGGATTTCATCTCCTGGCACTCCTCGGCGGGCTCCCCCGTGACCCTGAGATACAGCGTCATCGTGGAACCGTGACTGCAGCCGGGAGAGGGGCCCATCGGCCTTCCGATATCCCGGCGCAACGTAAGCTCACCCTGTTCAAGCCATTGTCCAAATTCTGACGGACTGAGCGTCCACGCGGCACGGGAGCATCCCGCTTTCAGATTCGTCCGGCCATCATCTCCCAGGAAGATCACCGCAGGCGCTTCGGCCAGGATGGTGATCCGACCATCTTCCTCCGTTTCCGCACTGACTACGCCGGAATGGAATTGCGGGTAACGTTCGCTTCCGGAGATTTCATAGCCGGAGAAGTGGGCCCAGCCCGTGCAGGAAGATGGTGAGTATGGCCCCCTGCGCACACACTTTTTGCCGCCCATGCCCGACACATCGATCTTCGTTGACAGAGATTGAATCTCGTACTCCTTTTTTCCGTCGAACCTTCCTCTTGCCGGATCGTAGGTGTGCCCGATGATCAGGTTGCCGACAAACCGCTCTTTGATTGTGTAAAACAGGTCTGTCCGCACTTCATTGGAGAAGAGCTCTTTTTCTCCGCCATGGACGACGAGATACCCTTCCACGGCAACAGCCTCGGGAAGCTGAGGCTGTTCTGTTCCCGGAGGAAGAAGACTCATCCTGCTTTTCATCTGGCGGAACTGGCTGTTGATGACCTCGCGACGGCGCAAGACCTCTTCCTCCGGCGTTTCAGCCGGCCGGATGGGCATGGTGCTCGTGCCCGTCATTCCAGCGGCCGCCCGGTTCGCCCCGCCCATAAGCTGCAAGGTTTCGCGGTATGTCTCCATCAGCTTATTCAGGTCTGTTGTTCCTTCCATCTGCTGTTCAAGCTGTCTTATCCTCTGATCGATATCCGCCGGCGGCTGCGCGAACACCGGAAAGCAGAACAGGGAGAGGACCATTATTTCGATTATCGAACAGAAGAGGGACGTTTTCAAGAGATTAAACGACATGATGCGCATATCCGTTCTCCGGGGCAAACAGGTGAAATTTCCAGGCCGTATAGGGGCTGGCGGCCTCGGTTGGCGCGAAGCGATTCGACGAGGGGCTGCGGGGCAGCCCCGACTCGCAAACCGCCCGATGGCGGACCCGGTCCCTGGGATTTTTTCATTATCAAGATTGGTGCCTGATGGCTATCGGGTAACGGTGCAGAGATTAATTCCTTGAAAGATTGATTTCAACCATATATTCAAGCGGTCTGCATCCTTCCTTATGGTGCAGGGCGGATGAGGCCGGTGGGAAAGGGTCATTTCACAGAAGGTGACAGCGAGGGCAAGCAGCGGAATTCAAGGCGGCCTGCTGAACAGGCGGCGGGTTTGAGGGAAAGGTTCTGCCGGGGGCATCGGGGGAAGAGGGGATGAAAGACGAGAAGCCAAGGGTTCTTCTTTTTACGGGAAGCGGCAAGGGGAAAACGACGGCGGCCTTGGGGATGGCCATCCGGGCCAGCGGCCACGGAATGAAAGTGAGCATTGTTCAGTTCATCAAGTCTGATTCAAAAACCGGGGAAGTGGCCGCCGTAAGGCATCTTCCCGGGGTGGAGCTGATCCAGACGGGGCTCGGTTTTGTCCTGCCCGGGGACGGTCCCGCATTCTTCCAGCACTGCGAGGCGGCGCATCGGGGGCTTCAGCTGGCTGAAGAAGTGATCCGGTCGGGGTTGATCGATCTGGTCATCCTCGATGAAATCTGCAACGCCGTGGCCCTGAAGCTTCTGTCGGAGGAAGGGGTGATTGAGGTTCTCCGGCAGGCCGGCCCCCGCCAGATCATTGTCCTGACAGGGCGTGACGCCCCGGATTCGTTTGTGGCTCTGGCCGATACGGTTACCGTCATGGAGGCGCACAAACATGCCCTCGCGTCGGGGCGACCGGCGCAAAAAGGCGTTGAGTATTGAGGCTCAGGGCCTTATCAGGCGGCCCACCGAGGTGAGGGTGTCGGCGATTTCGTACATGTTGGAAATCGTTCCCACGGCAAGCTGATCGGTCAGATTGAAGAAGTTCAAGCAGGTTCCGCAGACCAGCATTTCCACCCCGGCTTGGGCCAGCTCTCTGATGTCCTCAAGGACATCGGAGCCGTTCACCGTCAGTTTGACCCCGGAATTGTAAAAGATGATTTTATCGGGAAGCGTGTCTAGCTCCTGCAGGGTATGGAAAAAGCCCCGCATCAGGAGTCGGCCCAGTTCGTCGTCACCCTGTCCCATGGTCTCGGAAGGAATCAGAATGACAGAGGGTGCGCAAACTGAGGGATCACCGGCTTCCTGCCGGGCCGCGCCGTTTGGGATGTCCTTGGGGGCTGCATGTTCCTGCACGGCGCCAAGGCCGCTCTCCCTGGTCAGAGCAAGGCTCCATGTTCGGTCCTGCTCGTCCGTCACGGTTACCCGGCAACCCTGGGATTTTGCCAGGCGCTTCACATTTTCCACGGCGGCCATGTTGTCCACCCGAATGGTCAGTTCCGCGGAGTGCTCCAGGGCCTTTTTGGCGAGGATGACAGGCTGCGGGCAGGCCAGTCCCCGCGCATCAATCATTTCCGGCATGGGCTATCCATCTCCTTTTCAGGTGTTCCGCCGGACACCGGCTGCCAGTCGGCCGACGGCCTCCAGGGCGGCAGACACCTCGTCCTCCGTATTGAAGGCCCCGAGGCTGAACCTGGTGGTTCCCACGGGAAAGGTTCCGATGGTCTTATGGGCCGACGGTGCGCATTGGAGCCCGGGGCGGGACATGATGTTCTCCTCTTCGTCCAGGGCGAGGGAGATTTCCGCCGGCGAGAGCCCCTGGATCGTGAAGGAAACGACGGCAATCCGGCGAAACGGATCATCCGGTCCATAAACGGTGACTCCCGGGATCTCCTTCAGGCCATGGAGCAGCCGTTCCGCCAGCCGGATTTCCTCAGCCCGGATCTTCGGTACGCCGCGATTCAGAACGAAACGGACTCCCGCTTCCAGGCCGGCCAGGCCGACGGCATTGGGCGTGCCGGACTCGTATTTGTCGGGAAGAAAGTCCGGCTGCTCCTCGAACTCGGAACGGCTTCCCGTTCCACCCGCCATGAGTGGATGGATCTTTTCTTCCAGTCCCTTCCGGAGATAGAGCCCGCCGGTACCCTGCGGACCGTACAGGGATTTGTGCCCCGTGAAAGCGAGGAGGTCAATGCCCAGGTCCTCCACATCGATGGGATAGGATCCCGCTGTCTGGGCGGCGTCGACACAAAAGATCAAACCGTGGTCGTGGGCGATCACACCGACTTCCTTTAAGGGCATGAGCGTCCCGGTGACGTTGGAGGCAGATGTCAGATAAATGGCGCGGGTGTTGGGGCGTATGCCTCGGGATAGGTCCGCCGGGTCCAGCTCGCCCGAGGGTGAGCAGGCAAGGATGGTCAGTTCCACTCCCTCCCTTTCGAGAGCCCGCAGCGGCCTCATGACGGAGTTGTGTTCCATGCTGGATGTGATGGCGTGGTCGCCTGGTTGAAGCAGTCCCCGGATCGCCAGGTTCAGCGACTCCGTGGCATTTTTTGTAAACACCACCTGCAAGGCATCTTCAATACCGAAAAGCTCCGCCACGCCTGCCCGGGCATCCATGATGATCCGTGCCGCGTCCAGAGAGAGCCGGTGTCCCGAACGGCCCGGATTCGCCCCGATATTGAGGAGGTAGTGCTCCATGGCCCTGAGGGTTTCCGCCGGTTTGGGCCAGGATGTGGCGGCATTGTCGAAATAGATGATGCTGTGCGGGGCCATCGGAACCTTTCTCAAAACCGCCTGCCCTTGCCGGGGAGGACGTTTTGAATCGTTTCACTGCATTGAAAATGTCTGTTCCTGGAAACATCCAATATGATATGGAACCTGATTGCGGAAGTCAAATGACCATTTGTTATGGAAGCCCCCTTTACATTCCATTCGGGAAAGGATAGGGGAGTTGGGTATTGACGAAGAGGGGAAAAAGCCATTAGATAAAAAAGGATCGAGTGGAAAGGCGGCGGAGGAGAGGATCGATATGATAAACGCAAGGGGGAGCGGCATCCTGCTGCCTGTGGCGTCTTTGCCTTCGCCTTACGGCGTCGGCGATCTCGGGCCAGGGGCCTGCCGTTTTGCCGATTTTCTGGCCGATGCCGGTCAGAGATTCTGGGAGATTCTGCCCCTCTCGCCCACGCTCGGCAGCTCCGGCCATTCCCCGTACAGCAGCTTTTCCGCCTTTGCCGGAAATCCTCTGCTGATCAGCCCGGAGCTCCTCTGCCGTGAGGGTCTGCTGCACCGGGTGGAGCTTGAGGAGATGCCGGCTTCTCCCGGGAACGTTGTCGATTACGGCAGGGCGGCAGCCTGCAAAGAAAAGCTCCTGTCACTGGCCTTTGAGCGCTTTCGGGGCAGGGGGCGGCAGCGGCGCGGAAGCTGGATCGACTTCACGGAACAGCAGGCCTCCTGGCTCGAAGATTATGCCCTTTTTGCTGCGCTGAAAGGGGAATTTCCCTTCGGGACCTGGGCGATGTGGCCGCCGGAACTTCGGGATCGAAAACCGGCGGCGCTCTCCAGGATGCGCCGGAAGTTGGCCCTTCCCCTGGCCAGGGAAAAATTTGTTCAATATATCTTTGACCGGCAGTGGTCGTCCCTCAGGGAGTACTGCCGTCAGAAGGGAATTCATGTCATCGGCGACCTGCCCATCTACGTGGCCTATGACAGTGCCGATGTCTGGGCGAATCCGGAACTCTTTTTCCTCGGGAAGGACAAAAAGCCTGTGACGGTGGGCGGCGTACCCCCAGACCTCTTCTGCAAAACAGGGCAGCTCTGGGGGAATCCCGTTTACCGCTGGGATGTCTTGAAAGAAAGCGGCTATTGCTGGTGGAGGGAGCGTTTTTGCCAGGCGTTCCGGAACTATGATTGGCTGAGAATCGATCATTTCCGGGGGTTTGTCGCCTATTGGGAGGTGCCGGCCGGAGCCGTAACGGCGGAAAGCGGCCAGTGGAAGAAAGCGCCGGCCGATGATTTTTTCCGGCAGCTCTATTCCGACTTCCCCTGTCTGCCGATCATTGCCGAGGATCTGGGGGCGGAATCCGCAGAGGTTTGGAAAATCATGGATCGCTACGATATTCCAGGAATGCGCCCCCTGCTGTTCGCCTTTGGCGATTCGCTGCCCGAGCACCCCTGCGCGCCCCACAACATTTCTGAAAATACCGTTGTCTATACGGGAACGCATGATCTCAACACGGTTCGGGGCTGGTTCTGCCGGGAAGCGACGCGTCAGGACAGGAAGCGGCTTTACCGCTATCTGGGGAGTCGCACATCCGCCTCGAGGGTGCCCTGGGATTTGATCCGACTGGCCATGATGAGCGCGGCAAGGCTGGCGGTTTTTCCCCTGCAGGATGTCCTCGGGCTTGATGAAACCGCACGAATGAACCGCCCGGGAACGGTTCATGGGAACTGGCAGTGGCGCGTTCAGCCGGAAGAGCTCGGACCGCCCATTATGGAGCGGCTTCGTGAACTGACGGAGATCTATGGCCGCCTTTGAAGGAAGCCCGCGATGACCTGAGACACCGGTAGGATCGAAGGGTCAAGGTGGGCCTTCAAGCGTCGGCTGCAGCTGCTCGAGAGGCGTTCCGCCATGAAAAGACATTGACAAGGCCCATGAGTACATAATATGCAGTACATCTTGAGAAAGATTTCCAATTGAAAACAATAAGGAGGGGTCACATGAACGTTTGCAGTAAGGGTAAAATGGGGATGATCGCTTTTGCCCTGTTTTTTGCGCTGTTTTATCTTCTGTCGTCGATTGCCGAGGCGCGCGTCGGTGGAGGACGGTCTTTCGGCAGCCGGGGGTCCCGCTCCTTCAGCAGTTCTCCAAGCTCTCCGTCCCGCTCTTACAACACGCCTTCCCGTCCGTCTCCCTACGCGGCCCCGCAGTCTCAGCCGGGCGGTTTCATGAGAAGCATGGCCGGCGGCCTTCTTGGCGGAATGGCCGGGGCGCTTCTTTTCAGCAGTCTTGGTTTCGGCCATGGCGCGGGCGGCTTTGGCGGCGGGATCGGCCTGATGGATATTCTGCTGCTGGGGGCTCTTCTCTACGGGATCTACTGGTTTATCAAGAGGCGGCGGCAGGCGGCGACCGCCACGGATACCCCGATGGCCTACGGCAGCCCGGACAACAGGGACGCTTTCAATACGGACTCCTATGCCCCGCCGATCCGGGACATTCCCCCAGCCGGTTATGAAGCCGGTGACGGACTGAGCGCCATTCGGCGGGAAGATCATTCCTTCGATGAGAAGCGCTTCAAGGATTCCGTTCTGGATAATTTTTTTTCGATCCAGGGAGCCTGGGCAAACCGGGATATGTCCGGTGTCCGGAACTTGCTGACCGATGACATGTACAAAACGATTCAGCAGGACGCTGATGAGCTTCGGGCGAAAAACAGGATCAACAAGCTCGACAACATCGCGGTCCGTTCCGTGGAGATTACGGAATCCTGGCAGGAGGGCGGCAGGGATTTCATTACGGTCAGATTTTATGCAAATCTTCTGGATTACACGGTGGACGAGATCTCCGGCGAGGTGCTGGCCGGGAGCCGGAAGGACCCGGTGAAATTTGTGGAGTTCTGGACATTTTCCCGGCCGACGGGAAACAACCCCTGGCGGCTTTCCGCTATTCAGCAGGAAAGCTAGCCGGAAAAAAGACAGCCAGCCAGATCGTCTCCTGTTCCGGGTCGGTCCACTCCACCCGGTGCCGGGTATTCGCCGGGATCAGGAGCGAATCGCCTGGTTTCAGGGTCACGAGGTCGTCCGGTCCGGAAAAGCTCAGACAGGCATTGCCCCGGAGGAGCAGGACCCATTCCTGCTCCTCCGAATCGTACTGGAACCCGGGGGGAGAGGCCTGCCCCCGGGAAATGATCCGCTCTATTCTCATGCCGGGCATGTTCAGCAGGCTTGTGAATTGCTCTTCCTCGAGGCTGCCGGGGACCCCTTCAAAGAGATTCAACACCATCCTGTTCATCGTCATTCCCGAAATTCAAACATGACCTTTTCATAAGGCTCAAACATCATCATGTGAAGGTCCATGACATAGCGGTCCGTCATGCCCGAGATGTAATCCGCCAGGATTCTCCGTTTTCCCGAGGAGTCCGGCGCCTCGTCAAAGCGGATTTTGAATGTCTGGGGCAGCATTTCCGGGCATCGTTCCAGGTGGCGGAAAATCCGCCGGATGATGAGTTTGCCCTTTTCATTCATGATGCACACCTGCGGTTTCCGATAGACATTTTCAAAGAGATAGCTCTTGAGGGCATCAAAGTTTTCCCAGACTCCGGCAGGGGCGGCGACAATATCTTCCGGGAAATTTCTGGCCTCTTCAACGGATGAAATCCTGTGCTGCTCGATATTTTGAGAAGTCTGCCGAATGACGGCAATGTTGGCCTCTTCAATCAGGGTGCGGACAAGGATCCGGGACTGGAGGATGGTATCGGCTTTGAGAATATCCGGGTATCTTGAGCGGCAGAGTTCAAAAACGCGCATCACCAAGGGGTTGTCCATGTTGCGCAGATCCTTGAGGCGCAGATAGCCGGCATTGAGGGCGTCTTCGAGGTCGTGGGCGCAGTAGGCCAGGGGATCGGCGATATTGACGACCTGTGTTTCCAGGGATGATCTGGGGAAGCGGTGAAATTCCGAAGGGGCGTCGGGGTGATCGTGAGTCGTGTTATGACGGGCGATTCCCTCTCGGGTTTCGAAGCAGAGGTTCAGGCCGTCGTAGCGCTGATAGCGCTTTTCCAGAAGATCCACGACCCGCAGACTTTGGAGATTGTGTTCGAACCCCCCGTCGTCCTTCAGGAGCTCGTTGAGGGTCTCCTCTCCGGCATGGCCGAAGGGAGGGTGACCGAGATCGTGGGCAAGGGCTATGGCCTCACAGAGGTCTTCATTGAGCCGCAGGGCCCGGGCGAAGGTCCGGGCGTGCTGGGCTACTTCCAGCGTGTGGGTCAGGCGCGTCCGGTAAAAATCACCTTCGTTGATCAGAAAAACCTGCGTTTTGTGCTGAAGATCCTTAAATACCTTCGAGTAAAGAATACGATCCCGGTCCCGCTGAAAACAGGTGCGATAGTCGTCGGGCTCATTGCCGTGCAGCGTTCGACCAATGCTGTACGCGCTTTTTGTGGCGTAGGGGGCAAGCCTCTTTTCTTCTGTAGTTTCAATAAATTCCCGTGCTGTCATACGATAGGGTGACCTTTTGTCGTTTCTTGAGAAAAAGTCTATACGCCACCTGATGCTTTTGCAAGCGATACCTTGGGAAGGCTCTATCCCGGGAAGGAGCCTCGTTGCCGCCTTGAAAGTTTCGGGGTACAAAAGCGATGTGGGTCGTTTATCCATCGTTGGTATGAAATAAGCATTTAGAATCCTGGTGATACAGATTTTTTTTGAACAATGATCCTTCCTCCGGAGGGAGATAAGGATCGACAGCGATATGGAATCCTTCTGCTTCCTGATGACGTCTTCGATTTGCCGAGTTAATCCGCTGTTCTTATCCGACTTCTCAAAACCGCAGGGATCTTTTCAAGGATTGCAGGGATTTTAGGGAGAGCAGAATTATGAAGCACTTTTTTGGCGTACTTTGCTTGATGTTATGTCTTGGCGCAAATGCCGTTGCCGCATCGAATGAAGAAGCGGCAATCGTTAAAAATTTTTCGGGGACCGCGTTCATTGTCCGGCAGCAGATGACGTTTCCGGTAAAGAAAAGCGAGCGGATTTTTTCCGGCGACCTGCTTCGAACCGGTCGAGATGGAACGCTGGGGATCATTTTTAAGGACAACACCATCCTTTCCCTCGGACCCCGCAGCGAACTGCTGATTGAAGAATTTCATTTTGAACCCTCCCGGGGAAAACTTTCAATCGTGACCCGGATGTTCAAGGGCACTGCCGCCTACGTCTCCGGCGTCATCGCCAGGCTTTCCCCTAAATCGGTGCGTTTTGAAACACCCTCGGCCACCATCGGAATTCGCGGAACCAAGTTCCTGGTGAAGGTCGAAGGCGGGGGGGAAGAAGAATGAAACGCGCGGCAATGAAGGCAGCTTCATGGGGCATGCTTTTCTTCATGGGGGCCTGCGTGGCTCCGGAGGTCAAAACAGAGACTGTTCCTGTTCCTGATGCAGGCAGAACTCAAGTGGTTCTTGTGCACGACCCGGACGGAAAGGTTGGAGAAGTCACCGTCAGAAATAGAGGCGGTTCCCAGAAAATAAATCAAGCCGGGCAGATGGCGGAGGCCAAGGATGGGACCAGCGCCATTTCAACGCAGGCCCTCCTGGCCGAGGGGGATATAAACAAGGTATTCGGGGACGCTCTTGCCGCACTGCCGAAAAAGCCGGTTACCTTTATCCTTTGTTTTAAAAACGATTCCATCGAACTGACGGAGGCGTCGCAAACAATGCTTTCCTCTGTCCATGCGGCCATCGGTGACAGGCAGTCGCAGGACATCAGCGTCATCGGCCATACGGATAGAACGGGTGAAAAGAGTTATAATGTTGCCCTTTCCCGCCGTCGGGCCTTGAAGATCAAAAAAATTCTCGTTTCAAAGAGCGTAAATCCCTCCATCATCGAGGTCGGTTATCACGGAGAAGCCGATCCCCTGATTAAAACCCCGGACGGGGTGGCGGAGCCTCGCAATCGAAGGGTTGAAGTGACCGTCCGATAATCCCGGATAGGGGAGAACGGCCCAGGTATCTTTGAAGGGCCGGGGATGGCCGCAGACATCGACACCACTGTGTCTCCTCGCCGTTAAAAACCGCACCGAGTGTCCATCCGATTCCCATCGCAAAAGGAGTCTGGCGTTCAGCGCCCTGCGGACGGGTGTCCAACCTGGAGTAATTCCGTCCTGACCAGCTACAGAATCTTCCTCTTCGTTTCTCCTTCGTTTCGCCGCAGTCATCCCATCCTGCCGGCCATCCTGTCCACAACTTTTTTCTTCTTCCTGACGACACATCCCGGACCGCCGGCGTTCAACCCTACAATATTGTGGAGGGTAGTCCCGGAATTGTCCCAATTTTGTTCCTTTATGGGCCTGCAATGGTGCTGCCGTGTAAATAAAAATAATGATGTCAATATCTTATCTTTAAGGCACGACATTCGCTGAATAGGGAGTAACGGTTTCCGGAACCATGCTCAGATACAAGAATCAAGAAATATTCTGGAGGAGGCATCATGAAAACGTTTTTAACAGTCAGAGGATTCTTCGTGATCAGCTTGTTGATGTCCAGTCTTTTCTTACTCCCCGCGGCGCCGCTCTATGCCGAGGAGGAAAAGCCTACGGGCGATTTTTCCCTGTCGGCATTGTCCAGGTATGTCTGGCGGGGGCAGGAACTCAGCCGGGACAGCATCGTCGTTCAGCCGTCCATGACCATCGGCTACAAGGGGTTTTCCGTTAATGTCTGGGGGAACCTGGACACGGACCCCTATGTGGCAAACTCCGACGATGACAGCACAAACTGGACGGAAACAGATGTGACCCTGTCCTATTCAAAGAATCTCGGACTCTTCAATCTTGGCGGAGGTTACATCTACTACGCTCTTGCCGGGTCCAATGAGAATGGGACGGATGTTCATGATTCCCAGGAGATTTACGTTTCCGCGGGTCTGAATACGCTCCTTTCGCCGACGTTGACGGTCTATAAGGAAATCAGCTATTACCACCAGTGGTATTTCCTGCTGGGAATCTCCCATACCATCGAGCTGAACAATCGAGTCTCGTTGAAACTTGCGGCCTCGGCCAGTTACCTGCATAGTGAAGATGAGGAGACCTATCCCGAATATAACGGAGATGCCGAACCCACCAGGGGCAAATTCAGCAACCTGCATGACGGGACCTTAACCGCCAGCCTGCCCGTCAAGGCGACGGAGTATGTCATGGTAACACCGATGATTTCCTATGTCTTTCCCCTTTCGGGCGATGCGGAGGACGAAATGAAGGGGAGGGGGATACGGGGTGAAAAACCGTCCGACCGCGACAGCTCCTTCCTTTACGGTGGTGTGACCCTGAGCTTCACCTTTTGATGAAGATCCGCCGGAAAGGGGGTATCCCTGCGGAGATCATGCTTTTTTAAAAAATATGCTCAAAAATGCTTGACCTGTCTATCGCTTTACAGTTTAGGATACCCTTCTCTCCGGCCGGAAGAAATATTGTCATGGAGGATGGAAAAGATGAAGGGAGCTGTAACGATAGCGGAATGGATAGACCGCTTCCGAGCGGTAGGGCTTGACGAACAGGCGATGCGGAAGTGGCACCGCCTCTTTGAAGAAGAGAACCCCGACGGCCATCAGGGGTTCCTGGAATGGCTCGGCGCTTCGCCGGAGCAGATTGCTGATATCCGAAACATGTAACCCGGAGTTACCCGCCCCGGTCCGTTGCCGGACCGGGGCGGAACCCTTGATGAGGGCCCATGTACCTGATTCGTGAACTTGCTGGAATTTTTGGCCTATCCCGCAGCACCCTGCTTTACTATGACCAGGTCGGACTCCTTTCCCCCTCGGCACGATCCGAAAAGGGATACCGTCTTTACTCCGATTCCGACCGGGATCGTTTGTCGGCGATCTGTTCCTTCCGGGAGGCTGGTTTAAGCCTGGAGGATATACGGAAGATCATCTCTTCCCGGAAGGGCGACACAACGGAGATTCTTCTTCGGCGCCTTTCGGCTCTAAGCGGGGAGATCCAGGAGTTCCAGACCAAGAGGCGCATGCTGGCCGGTATGCTGAAAGTCCGTGCACCAGAAGACATCCCTTCCTCCGTTGATAAGAACCTCTTTGTCGGGATGCTGAAGGCCGCAGGAATGGATGATGCGGCGATGCAGCGGTTTCACAGGGCCTTCGAAGAACGCGAGCCGCAGGCGCATCATGCCTTTCTTCTTTCTCTTGACCTTCCGGAAAAAGAGGTGCTCCGAATCCGCAGATGGTCCGCAGGCCTGTCCCTGGAAAAGCGGATGGGTTAGTTCAGTGCTCCTTCTCCCGTCTCTTTCGGGTAAGCATGACCAAGGCATCCGGGCGAGATTTCAGCGCTTTCCCTAGGCCATATCTGAACGACGGCGTCATTTCTTCCTAGACCAAAATCCCGATATCTCACAGTAAAAATAAGGTATTAACTGAATTGACAATCCCTGAAAGTTGTGTCTTGATTTTTTTTCATAGTTAATCTGCGGTATCCGGTTCTGTCTTCTGTGCGGCGGAGAAGGCCGCCGAGCCGGCTTCTTAACCGACAGCGAGATGCAGAGATCCATGCACCCCGAGGTTTCACTAAGGAGGTTTTCCAAAATGCCAAAGGCTCGTCGTTCCCTGTTGTTCAAGTTTCTGTTCTTCTTCGTCTGCGCCTCCCCTTTTCTCCTTTCCGCTTGTGAGAACAGGGTAAGGAGGAGAAGCTGAATTTCACCACGGAGTACCAGGCTGTATTCATGGCTAACGGTCAGGTTTTTTTCGGTAAGATCGAAAACGCAGGGGGGCTTACCCGCTGCTGAAGGAGGTTTATTATATCGGCCGCCAGTCGTCTCCGGAAGAAAAGGAAGTGAGGAGTATCCTGATCAAGCGGGGCAGCGAATGGCACGGACCGGAGTATATTGTACATCAACCGGCAGCACATTGCGGTGATTGAACCCGTTTCTTTGTCGACAGCGCAAGTGTGACCCTCACCGGTTCGGGGACACTGGTTATGAATCCGGGCAATTCGGCTCAACGAAGCCGGATCAGCTCTTCCGACGGCAATTTCATTCTCACCAACGATACGGATCATACGATCCTTGGCTCCAGCTGGATCGGTCTGAACAACATGGGGGGCGTCAACAAAGAAACCATTGTGGTCAACAATACTGCCGCCCCTCTGTACATCAACCCCAACGCCATGTTGCTTGACAACCAGGGAACCCTCCGCGCCGATAGCGGTGCAACGCTGGCTGTGTTGGATGGATTGAAAAACTACGGGAGCGGCACGCTGACCGGCGGCACATACTACGCGGTCGGCACCATCAAACTTCCCGTTTCTACGGCGGATATCGTGACCAACGCAGCGACAATCGTGATGGATGGGCGTCATCCGCCGTTCTCCGCTATGCCGACAATACGGATGCCCAGAAGGGCTTTGCAACCAATGCGGCGGCCGGAGACTTTACCATCAAGAACGGGCGGGACTTCACCACGGCGGGAGTGTTTTCCAATGCCGGGCAGATGACCTTCGGGGCGGGCAGCGATTTCCAGGTGGGCGGCGCTCTTGCGATTTATGCCCTGTCGAATGCGATGATTTCTGACGGCGACACCTTCACGGTTCTGACCTCATCGGGAATTCTTGGCGATTTTGCCTCCATCTCCGATAACTCGGCATTCATCAATTTTACCTGGAGCATCTATGACGGCAAGGATGTGATCCTGACCGCCCCCTTTTTTTATATCTGCAAACAGAATCAATTCCTCATCGGGTACGTGTCGGCCTTAAGCACTTCGATTTCGGCAAGGAAGCTCTGAACAAAACGGAGTGCCCAGCAAGGCCGGCGTCAGGATGGTGGCGCCCCCGGTAGCGGCGGTTTTTTCTAGCTCATGGCCAGCCTTCTTCTGCGTCAAGGATATTTCTTTGACCTGGAAACGGAGTCGTAGATAACCAGGTAAGGACTCAACAGGGATGATTTTTTTCTCTTTACATGTGAAGCCATTAAAGTTTTAACGCGCCGGGCCGATAATGGATATAAAAACCGGCAGCAGTGCGCAACGAGGTTGCAGACGGGACCTCGTTGTACGGAACAGAAGCTCCTCTGACCAGAACCATGGAGAAAGTTCCCGAATCAGTCAATCGGCAGTTTGAAGTTGTCCTTTGCCGACAAAGTGATTTTCCCCGTATGTTTTTTGCTTGCCTGTATTTAAAAAGATATTCCGATTCCAGATCAAAGGTGGCGGCAAGCTGGCGGTAAAAAGGCCGTCTGCGCTGTCCAAAGAGGAGTCGATCCGGGTGCCGTCAAGGGGCGCTTTGATACGGAATTGGAAAAGTGGAGTCTTAAAGCTGCACAACACACAGGACTGAAAAAACCGGGAACAAAAAATCGATGAAAAGATTGAGGCCGATTTCCAAAAACGTCTGGCCGGATCATAAACGATTGCTCTGTTATGGCCTCATCGTGACGGCCCTGTTTTCCCTTCTCTACCTCCTGGATCCCCCTTTTCTCCGCTTTCTTGAACTTCGGTTTTACGATGCGGTCCTTCGTGAAAACCCGGTTGATAAACCTTCTGCGGATATTGTGATTGTCGATATCGATGAACGCAGCCTCCAAGAGTTCGGGCAGTGGCCCTGGCCCCGTCATCGTGTTGCGCTCCTGTTCAGAGAAATCAACGTGCAGGGTCCTTCCGCCGTCGGGGTGGATCTTTTGTTTGCCGAACCGGATCGGACATCATTAGCCTCTGTTCTTCAGGATATCAAGGAGACATACGGCGCCTCTCCCCGCATGGACCATGTCCCGCCCGCCGTCATGAACAACGACACCGTGCTGGCGGAAACCCTTCATTCCGGTCCTTTTGTCCTTGCAAGAAAATTTTTATTTCAGAGTGAAGCCTTCAGCCCCGGAGAATGCGTGTCTCACCCGATTTCCGTTGTTCTGATTGGTGATGCAGACATCAAGCCGGAAAACAGGCCCTTTTACAAGGCTTCCGGGGCCGTCTGCAATCTGCCGATTTTTGATGCCGCCGCTTCGTCCATCGGCTTTATCAATGCCTCTTTCGACATCGACGGGCTGATGCGTCGTATTCCCTTGATGATACGATGCGAATCCGGCTTTTCCGGTGAGGAGTATTTCCCCAGTCTCGTCCTGGCTGCCATCATGAAGCACATGAAGCTTCGTCAGGTGTTTGTAAAATTGACTTCCACGGGAACGCCCTGCGAAATTCTCCTGGGAGACAGGGCAATTCCCGTGGATGGGCGCGGTAACATGCTGATCCATTTTCGCGATCAGGAAAAGGTCTGCCCTCATCTTTCCGCTTCGGACCTGCTGTCCGGCCGCCCGACGGGCATCTCTCTGAAGGGAAAGATCGTCTTTGTAGGCACATCCGCCACCGGCCTTGGAGAGCGAACCATCACGCCTGTCCATTCGTATCTCCCGGGTGTGGAAATCCACGCCACTGCGGCCCAGAACATTCTCCAGTCGTACTTCATCAAAAGCCCTCCCTGGATTTCCGGCTTCGAATTTTTTGTCATTCTCCTGGCCGGGGTCTTATCGACGGTCCTCTTTGCAAAAACCAGCGCGAGGGGAAGTCTTCTCTTCGCTCTTACCGCCCTGATCGGATTGAGCGCTCTTTCGTGTTTCGCCTTTCGCATCGGCGGCATGGTCGTTTCTCCCCTCGTCCCCCTGCTGACGGTTGCAGCCAATTTTTCTCTTCTTAATCTCTCGAAATTCTGGCAGGCTGAACGGAGCCTGCGCCGGAGTGAAAACCGGTATCGCTCCATTTTTAATAACGCCCTCGAGGGAATCTGCCAGATTTCTCCGGACGGTCGCATGGTAACGGCAAATCCGGCTCTCGCGCAGATGATGGGATTTCAAACGCCGACGGATTTTCTGGCCGCTGTTCCGGATGTCTCATCGATTCGCCTGGTGCATCCCGATGATGGGCAAAAGATTCTCAAATTTCTTCTTGAAGAAGGCGAAATCAGGGGCTTCGAGACCGAAGTTTATACGGGAAAAGGAACAAAAATCTGGGTGTCCATCAACGCGGGGACGGCGAAAAACAGCGGAGGAATCAACTGCTATGATGCATCGATTGAAGATATTTCTGAGAGAAGGAGATGGGAGGAAACGCTGCAGGAATCCCGGCAAAGGCTTCTGGATATCATAGAATTCCTGCCCGATGCGACCCTGGTCGTTGACAGGAGCGGCCGGGTGATTGCCTGGAACCGGGCGATGGAATTCATGACAGGGATTGGAAAAGAGGATATGCTCGGCAAGGCGGACCGGGAATATGCCCTCCCTTTTTACGGAGACCGGAGACCCATCCTGATCGATCTCGCCCTTTCGCAGGATGAAGAGATAGCGGTGCACTATACAACCATCCAGCGGAAAGGGGATATCATATTCGGCGAAGCCTACGCTCCCAACCTTCCCCCCGGCGATGTTCACATATCGGCTACAGCATCTGTGCTTCGGGATTCTCAGGGTTGCGTCATAGCCGCCATTGAATGCATCCGTAACAATACGGAACGGACGCGGATGGAGGAGCGGCTGAGAAGGGCGGAAAAAATGGAATTTCTTGGCACAATGGCGGGTGGAGTGGCTCACGACCTGAATAATGTCCTGGGCGTACTGGTCGGTTATGCCGAGATGATGATGCTGGAGATTCCGGAGGGAAATCCCCTGAGGCGTTATGCCGTCAATATTCATCAGTCCGGTGTCCGTGGCGCTGCGATGATCCAGGACCTGCTGACCCTGGCTAGAAGGGGGGTCTCGGTATCCGAAGTCTTCAATCTGCGCGATCTGGCCTCCGTCTATTTCAATAGTCCCGATTTTGCCGGGCTGAGGCATGATCATCCCCAGGTATCCTTCCGGACGGATATATCCAGTGACCTGATGAATGTGAAGGGATCGCCCACCCACCTGTCGAAGGCATTGATGAACCTGGTTCCGAACGCTGCCGAGGCGATTTCGGGGCCGGGAGAAGTCGTTGTAAAAATGGAGAATTGTTATCTGGAGACACAGGCCAAAGGGTACAGCGAGATGAAGGAGGGGGATTATGTCGTCCTGTCCGTATCCGACACCGGCCAGGGGATTGCGCCTGAGGATCTGGAGCGGATTTTCGAGCCGTTCTTCACGAAAAAAGCCATGGGCAAAAGTGGTACGGGCCTGGGATTGGCCATTGTCTCGAGCACCGTCAAGGATCACGGGGGATACATCGAGGTGACGAGCCAGGAGGGGGTGGGAAGCGTTTTCACCCTCTATTTTCCGGCAACGCGGGAGGGGCTGGTGCAGAATCGTGGACAAATGTCCCTCCACCAGTATATGGGTTCGGGAGAAACCCTCCTGGTGGTCGATGACAACGAAGGTCAAAGACACCTGGCGGCGAGCATATTGGCCAAACTGCACTATAACGTGGAGACCGCTTCCGGCGGAGAGGAGGCAATTTCCTACCTTACATGCCATAAGGCGGATCTGCTGCTTCTGGATATGATCATGGACCCGGGAATCGACGGCCTGGAGACCTATCGGCGAATCCTTGAAATTCACCCCCATCAGAAGGCGCTCATTATCAGTGGGTATTCTGAGACTGACAAGGTGAAAAAAGTCCTGGAACTCGGGGCTGGGGGATTTCTTCGCAAACCTTATTCCCTTGAAGGGCTTGGTCTGGCGATTAAGGAGGAGCTGTCCAGGCCCCCGGTCGATTGAATGCTCCTTCCCGGATGATTTCCATTTTCAGCCGTTCAGACGCTTTTGTAAATCTAATCTTTTTCATTACTCAAATACTCTTATAACCTTCTGAAGCCACAGGCGGATCCCATTCCTGAAGCTGATGATGCGTTCCGTTCACCAAAGAACCCTCCCGACAAGATGCCATTCTGCAATGTTTTTTGAAAAGAAACAAAGAAATGTGCTTGACATTGTGCGCAAGAAAGCATATGTCCAACGGCACATATATTAAAGACGGCATATGTTATGGCGTGCAGGAATGATTCGACTTTTTTTAAACGACAGTGATGAGAGAAGGAATGGTGTCAAATCGGTGAAGCGGGACCGTTCCTTCCACCTGGGGTTGGTGCAGAAACAGTCCCTGCCGCCGTCCAGGAAAAAAGCGGAGGTACACGTGCAAGGGGGTGTGTCACATCGTCAGTAACGTTCATCGATGTAAAGAAATCCGCAGGGGAGCAGAGAAGACAACGTGCGGCGAGGTTCGTTCTGCCATGGAGCCGGTGGACAGGCCGTACCGTCGTACGTGCCGGGGAATGTTTCTGTCCGCCGTTCTTCATGCCCTTTATCTTGTCATCATCCTATTTTCCGTGAAATTGTCCGCTCAGGATTCCGGGATTGAAAGGGTTTTCCTAACCTTGGAGCCGTCTGGCGGCCGTTTGGGGCAAATCCGCCGGGAAGCGGCGGGAGAGGAAAACCCCCACGCGTTTCCCGGCCGGGAAACGCGTGTCACACGGGCTGCGATCCAGAAAACATCTCGTTCCGATCCTGCCCGGCAGGCGGATCCGCCCCCTGTCGAACAGGCGACGGAGTCTGTTCCGCTTCAGACTGAGAAATCCGCTGCCGCCCCGTTAAGATCTGTCGGTTCCGGGGCCGGTGAGGAATCTTCCCCGTCTTCCGCTGCAGGCATCGGAGCCGCAGATGGGGGCGGCAGCGGCCCGGGGATCGGTTCAGGCAGGAGCGGGGGGGCAGCAACCGGCGGAGAATCTCTGGAAAGCCTGAAAAACCGGTATCTGCGGGAACATTTTGCGTACATCCGCCGCCTGATTTTGAAGAACCTCTCTTATCCTCCTCTGGCCAGAAAGAACGGCTGGCAGGGGAGTGTCAAGGTATCCTTTGTTGTCCGGGAGGATGGAAGAGCGGAGTGCATTCGAATTTTCGAGAGCTCCGGCTACGTTGTTCTGGACAGGAACGTCGTGGAGACGATCCGTCAGGTGCAGCCCTTTCCGAAGCCCCCCGTGAGCGCACAACTCTTCATTCCTGTTACCTATAAGCTAAAGACATGAATTCTTCGGCGGAGAACCCTCAATCCATGAAAGGCCATTTCCTTTTTCCGACTCTTGCCCTTCTTCTGCTTCTGGTGGTGGCCTTTTCACTGACTCTCGGCAAATATCCCGTCGGTCTGGCGGATATTGCCGCCTTCTTTTTTCATAAGATATCCGGCACCGGAACTATGGCGCCGGAACGATACAGTCTGCTGGAAACCCTTCTCTTCGAAATCCGCATGCCCCGAATCGTGGCGGCCATCCTCATTGGCGCATCGCTGGCCGTTGCTGGGACGGCCTTTCAGGCCATGTTCGTCAATCCCCTCGTGTCGCCGTCCCTTCTCGGCGTTCTTGCAGGGGCTTCATTCGGCGCGGCGCTGGGGATGGTTTTTTTTAAAAACTGGCTCTCCGTTCAGATCCTGACGTTTCTTTTCGGTTTTCTTGCTGTTCTGCTGTCCTTGGGCATCGCCCGGGTGCACAAGGGAAATACCCTCCTTCTTCTCGTGCTCGGCGGTGTTATCAGCAGCTCGCTTTTTACGTCCCTCTTGTCGGTCATAAAATACATTGCCGATCCCTACAATCAGTTGCCCGCCATCACCCAGTGGCTCATGGGTGGATTGTCTCTCGTGGATGGAAAAATCCTGCTGGCAGCCGGGATTCCCCAGCTGGCCTGCATCGTTCTCGTCATCCTGTTTTCCGGTTATCTCAATGCCTTGAGCATGGGGGATGAGGAGGCGCGGTCACTGGGCATTCCTGTTGAAGGGGTTCGTCTGCTCCTCATCTTCCTGGCGACGCTGATGAGCGCCCTGACCGTCGTGCTGGCGGGAATGATCGGCTGGGTGGGGCTCATCATTCCCCATATCGCCCGGATGATGGTGGGACCCGACAACAAGATCCTTGTTCCGGCAAGTGCCCTCATCGGGGCCATTTATCTGATTGTGGTCGATGATGTTTCACGGATGATCTTATCCGTGGAGATCCCCATCGGGATTACCACCTCTCTTCTCGGCATCCCCTTTTTCGCAATCATCCTGAGAAAGGCAAAAAAAGGATGGAATTGAAACCCTTCATCGAAGTGGAGAATATTTCTTTCGGCTATACCCGCGAAACCGTGCTCAGCGACATCAGTTTCGCCATCGGCGAAGGTGATGTCGTGACTCTGCTGGGGCCAAACGGCTGCGGAAAAAGCACCCTGATCAAGATCATGCTCGGCCTTCTCCGCCCCGCCGAGGGCCGGGTCTTCTTCAACGGCAGGGATATTCGGCAGATGTCTTCTAAAGCCCTCGCCCGGAACATCGCCTATGTTCCGCAGCTTCACAAGAGTTCATTCCCCTATGCGGTGCTGGACGTGGTACTCATGGGACGGATCCCTTACAAGCCTTTCTTCTTTCGCTATTCGAAGGCCGATCTGGGGATTGCTTCCGATGCCCTCGACAGGCTTTCCATCTCGCATCTTGCACACAGGGCTTACACGGAAATCAGCGGCGGCGAGAGGCAGCTGACCCTGATTGCCCGGGCCCTTGCCCAGGGGGCGAAGACCTTCATCATGGACGAACCGGCAAGCGGTCTGGACTACGGAAACCAGTTGAGACTCCTCGATCAGATCATCAAATTGTCCCGGGAGGGATACACCTTCATCAAATCGACCCACTCCCCGGAGCATGCCCTCTGGATCGCGGATCACGCCATCCTGATCAGGAAAGGTGCCGTCATGGCGGATGGCAGGTCCGACGAGATCATCACTGCGGAGAATCTCTTTTCCCTTTATAACGCCAGGGTCAACGTGTTGAAGCTCAACAGGTTCCTGCGCGTATGCGTTCCCCGGACGATCTGCGGCTGTGCGGCGTTCGGCAGTCTTCCCGGTGAGCGGGACAATCCGGTGGAGGCACTGTCCTGTTCGGTGGTTCAGGGCGTCTAGGGGAATCCGGGAAAGGGCGGTGTGAAGGAATCCGTATGATGAATTGAATGTTCCCGGAACATTGAAATTCTCTATCATCAGGAAGAGAGAAGCAAAATGGAATGGCTGAAAGAAGCAGTGGATTATGGAATTATCTGGTTCCTTGTTTTCTTGAGTCTGGTCTCTGTGGGGATCGCCATCGAACGGCATCTTCTCTACAGAAGCATTCGGCTTGAGAAGTTTACAGACAGGAAAATTCTTGAAATGGAGCTGACCCGGAAGCTGCACCTCATTGCGACAATCGGCAGCAATGCCCCCTATATCGGTCTGCTCGGGACGGTCTGCGGAATTATGCTGACCTTTTATACCATGGGCAGAGACGGGTTTCTGGATACCGGAAGCATCATGGTCGGCCTCGCCCTGGCCTTGAAGGCTACCGCCGTTGGCCTCTGTGTGGCGATTCCCTCCGTGGTTCTTTACAACCTGCTGCTGCGCCGGGTCAAGGTGCTCATGATGAATTGGGAGATTCAACATGGAAGAGAAGGAGTTTGATTACATCAACGTCATTCCCCTTGTGGATGTCATGCTGGTTCTTCTGACGATTGTTCTGACCACTTCGACTTTCATCGCCACTGGGGCCATTCCGGTGAGTCTTCCCAGGGCTTCCCATAGCCGGCTTGAAACGCTGAAGGTTCGGACCGTGGAGATCGACAGAAACGGCTCGATCTATTTTTCCGGTCAACCGGTCACCCTGGAAGCGCTGCAGGCCGGCATCCAGTCGCTGGACCGCAGCAGCCCGTTCATGATCCGGGCGGACCGGGACATCCCGCTGCAGGATTTTGTGGATGTCCTGGACGTCGTGAAAAATTCCGGATTTCGGCAGGTAAGCCTCCAGACGGAGTCCATCAAATAAAAGGGAGCGCCATCATGGAGATTCTTGAGAACATCCTCAAAAACATCGAGGAAGACGCATCAGTACAAGAGGTGAGAAGAGGACTCTTTTGGACCGCCGTGGTGAGCAGGCGCTGTGGCCTGGCTTCAACCATGGCGCAGGGGGGCTGCAGCCACGAGGAATCAGGGGGGCTCGAGGGCTCGGTTACGAATATGAGCGCTCTCGGCCTGGCGCGCTACGGCCTCAAGGGCGGTATGGAGAGGGTGTCCATGGGACTGGCAGCCATCAATTCGCTCATCGAGGTGGACCCGAGCCGATGCTCCGATGTCGAGGGGCTAAAACTGGTAAAGGATCTGGGCAAGGGGAAGAATATCTCCGTCATCGGTCATTTCCCCTCTCTCGATGCGCTGGCGAGAGAGGTCAAAAATCTCTGGATCATAGAAAAGCGGCCCAGGGCGGGAGATTATCCGGAAGAGAGAGGGAATGATCTTATCCCCCAGTCGGATATTGTCGTCATTTCCAGCACGACCCTCATCAACAAAACCCTCTCCGGTATACTTGGGCTCTGCAGAAAAGGGAGCGTCAAGATGCTGCTCGGACCATCGACACCCCTTTCCGAGGTGCTCTTCGATTACGGCATCGACGTGCTTGCCGGGAGCGCAGTGACGGAAAAAGAATCCGTGCTGAAATCGGTGAGCGAAGGGGCTTCTTTTCTGCAGCTCAAGAAGCATGGCGGCGTTCGTTTTGTGACCCTCATCAGGGATTACGATGATCTTGTCCGGAGGCTTTTGTAAGAGGCTGACAGCCGCTGCAATCTGGGAAAATTCTCATGATATGGTATCGCCTGCAGAAGGGCGGTTTCGTGAATAAGGAGGATGAGCAAATGAAAAACAGGAGGGTTTTTTTTATGTTGGGTATCCTATCAACCGTATTGCTGGGCGCTGGTCTTCATCCCGGTCCCCTTTGTGCCGGGGATCAGAAAGTCATCACAGACATGTGCGACAACAGGATCGAGGTGCCGGCCGAACCGAAACGAATCGCATGCATGCATTGCGTGTCTCCGGAAAAGATCATGACCCTTGGTGGGGGCGATTCCATTGCCCTGATGGCGGAACAATCCCCATGGGCATACCGGCTTTATCCGGAGATCAACAAAGCCCGGTCCAACAAGGGGGTTACGCCACAGCAGATGCAGGACATGAACGTTGATTTCGTGATCTTTTCGCCCGGAATGACCCAGGAGGCGCCCTACCGCAGGGCAGGGCTGACCACCGTCTGTGCCTTTGCCCCCGAGAAAAGGCCTATGAATCTGGAGGCGTACAGGATGAACTTCAAGCGGCAGATATCCTTTTTCGGCGATCTTCTGGGGCCGGAAGCGAAAGCGAGAGCGGACAAGTACAATCGGTATTTCGACCGGAAGGTTCAACAGATCCTTTCCATCACATCCAAGATAGACCGGAGGAACAGGCCCAATGTGTATTACGGCGGTCTGCACGCCAGCCTGCTGGGCAGCCAGGGGAACGGCAGCGTCATGCACTGGAATACGGAGGTATCCGGGGGAAATTACCTGCCGGAGGCGCTGGAAGGCAATCATGATACGGCGACTCTGCAGCAGGTCCGGTCATGGGATCCGGATGTGATTCTCATCAGCGGATATTACGACCTTCGCGCTGATCTGAAAAGCGATCCGGAATGGGCATCGCTGAGAGCAGTTCGGAATGGCAAGGTGTATCATCTCCCCAGGGGGATATACACCTGGGATCATGCCAGTGGTGAAGGCGTGCTTCTGATGATCCATATGGCAAAAATCTTCCATCCTGATCTGTTTCAGGATTGCGACATGATTCAGGAAATGAAGTCCTTCTATTCCGAGATTTACGGGAAGAACGTGACGGATCGGGACGCAGAACGGATCCTGAAATGCCTTCCCCCGCTTTCAGCGGAGGGAGCCGAGGCACAGGCGGGCGGAGCGGTCTCGGGAGCGGACCCTGACCGAATCTGACGGTTCCGCCTTCTTCAGATGAAAGACACCGGAGCCCATTACGGAAAAAGGGGAAGGGACGGGAGAGGGATCGATGGAGCGAAGCAAACCATTTGGCAGACCCGGGAAGGATAAGGCTGAATCCGTCTCCGAAAACAGGCGGACTGCCTGGGACGAAAGGGCTCGGGAGTTTTCGGAACATGCCGCCTCCGCCAAATATCCTGAGGCATTTCTCCGAATTCTGAACCCCCGGAAGAGTTGGACCGTATTTGACATGGCCTGCGGCGGCGGGACAATCGCCGTTCCCCTCGCCGATAAAGTCAGGCGCATCACGGCCGTCGATTTCTCACCACGGATGCTGGAGATAGTTGAACAGCGCTGCCACATGGGGGGGATCGCGAATGTGAAAACGATCCAGGGGCGGTGGGAGGATGACTGGAAGAGCCTGGGGATCGGTCTGCATGATGTGGCCATCGCCTCCCGGTCCCTTCCCGGGGATGACGTCAGGGAATACATCGCCAAACTGGACGGGGTTGCAAGAAAGTCGGTCTATATTTCCACGCAGGTTGGTGACGGCCCCTTCGACAGGAGACTGTTTGAGTCTACGGGCAGGCAGTTCGACGGAAGGCCGGATTACATCTTCTATTACAACCTGCTCTATGAGATGGGCCTTTATGCGAACGTCGCCTTTATCCCCGGGTCCGGCCGCAATCTGTGGGAAAGCCATGAGGAGGCGCTGAAGGATTCGCGGTGGATGTTCCCCGGAATGACGGACGAAGAGGAGGGAAAGGTCCGGGCCTACCTGAAGGAGCATCTGGTGCCGGTCAACGGTGGCTGGCGGCTTCCCTATTCAAGAAATTATTCCTGGGCGGTTCTCTATTGGAAAAAAGGCGGGAGGGGCAGGAGATGAAGCGGCGGGAGGCAACCATGGAGCGCGGATTCTTCAGAGTCTTCTGGGCGCTGACCGTTTTTTCCCTCCTGGCTCTTGGCTCCGTGGAGCCGTCGCAGGGTCGCCTCATTCCCGATATGTCAGGCAGAACGGTGTCCGTGCCCGATTTTCCCCGTCGAGTCTACGGCGCCTCTCCACCGGTGACCTACATGCTCTATTGCCTCGATCCCTCCATGATTGCCGGCCTCAATTTCCCGGTCCGGCCATGGGAAAAACGTTACCTCCGCAAGGACATGCAAAATCTGCCGGTTCTCGGCGGATGGTTCGGTCAGGGAGCAGTCCCGAATCTGGAAATGATCCTGAACGTCCATCCCGAGATCGTGATTTTCTCCGCCCATGACTCTGCCATGAAGAAACAGGTGGATGAAACCATGAAGAGGGTGCCCATGCCCGTCATCCCCGTCTCCCTGGACCGTCTTGTGGATTATCCCGATGCATTCTCTTATCTGGGCAGGGTGCTTGGACGAAAGGTGCGGGGAGATGAGCTGGCTTCCCATGCCCGCAAAGCCCTCTCGCGGCTGTCAGCTCTGGCGGCTTCGATTCCCGCCGGGCAGAGGGTTTCCGTCTACTATGCCGAAGGCGTTGACGGCCTGAGCACGGAGTGCCATTCGTCGCTGCACGCAGAGCTCATTCCCCTGGTCGGAGGGCGGAATGTCCACCGGTGCCGGTCATCGAATCCCATGGGAATGGAAAAGGTCAACTTCGAGCAGGTTCTTCTCTACAATCCCGAGGTGATCCTGGTCATGGAGGATGTCTTCTACCGAAAGATCTTTTCGGATCCCTTGTGGCGGCGGATCAAGGCCGTGAAGAACCAGCGGGTCTATCTTATTCCACGGGAGCCTTTCAACTGGTTTGACCGGCCGCCGTCGTTCATGCGGCTGCTGGGAGGCAAATGGGTGGCGAGTCTCCTGTACCCCACCCGGTACCAAATCGATATGATAAAGGAAACACAGGAATTTTTCAGGATTTTTCTAAAAGTCAGCCTCACGGCGCAGGAGGCTGAAGCATTGATTTACCGCCGGCAATAATCAGCAAAAAGGGGGGATGTGAAATAGTCATAGGGCATTGACGGCTTTCCGCCAGGTTTCGGCAGGCAGAAGCACGGCAATGCAGCGGGTCTGCTGTGCCCCTTCATCAGGGGCACGGTGTTGGAGTTACCGTCTTGGACGCGGCGTTACTGGACTGTTCATAAAATAATCAAGGAGGATGTTGCAGTGGCTGGAATGAGATCTTTGCGGTTGATGATTGCATCTTTGCTTATTATGTATTTTTCCGCCGTCCCTTTTGCCTACTCGGAAGGTTCCAACAGTGGATTTCAACCCTTTGACCTGGGGGAGGTGGTGGTTTCCGCCGATCGGGCAAGGGAAAAAAATATCGCCATTACAAACGAGATCACATCGGACGACATCAAGGCGACCAACAGCCATACGGTTGCCGAAGCCCTGTCGAGGGCCCCGGGCGTCCGGGTGACGACAGGAGCGAAGAATCAGGCCACCGTTTCGATGCATGGCTTCGATCAGAGCCAGATTCTTTTTATGATTGACGGAGTTCCTTATTATGAGACCAAATTTGGCATCCTCGATCTGAACAGCATCAGTACGGACAACATCGCCAGGATCGAGATCATCAAGGGAGCGCCTTCCGTTCTCTACGGCGCCAACACGATGGGGGGCGTCGTCAACATCATCACAAAAAAACCAACGGAAAAACCCTTTACAAGTGCCTCGTTCGAAGTGTCGGGAAACGACACCTACCGGGCGTCCGCTTCTCACGGCATGAAGGTGGGCATGTTCCATTACTGGCTTAATTATGTGTACGAAAAATCAGGCGGCTGGGATCTGTCGGACGACTACCGTGTAAACGAGGGAACATTGACGGATTTTCACGAGTATCCCTATAATAAAACTACGTCTGCAAAGGTTTTCGAAGATGGCGGCAAACGCTATAATTCCGATTATGAATCTCAGAATATAAGCGGCCGCTTGGGAATCGAACCGAACAAGGATTCGCAATACTACATGACCCTCTTCTACCGGACGAAGGAGAAGGGAGTGCCGTCCAATACGGAAGGCAACTCGGTATGGGCCCGCCCCGTTTTCTCCCAGTTTTACGCGAGCGATATTCCCGACTACGATGAATGGGGGGTCGACCTGGATGCCCGCCAACGACTGACTGACAAGCTGGTGCTCAAGGGAAAGCTTTTTTATCACAGGCATAAAGACAGCCTTTATGCCTATGAAGACCCGTCGCTTGACGATGTGCTGGCCAGAAGCCACTATAAAGACTACCTGGCGGGCGGGTCATTCATTGTAGATTTTCAGCCCGTGTCATGGGATTCTGTCCGCCTGGGCTTCAGTTACAGAGGGGATTCCCACAAGGAAGTGGCGGATGAATATCTGCCGTACGAAAAGTACCGCTCCTACACGGGTTCGATCGGACTGGAAAATGAATTTACCCTGATCAAGAATCTTACGGTCGTTGCGGGCCTCAGCTACGACTGGTATGAGGTGACGGAAGCCAAAAGAAACGTCACGAGCACGGAAACAGCATCCTATGGCGATTATCTCGGACAGGAGGATCTTTATCAGCCAAATGACGACGATATCAATTACATGATCGGAGCCAACTATCTCTTTTCCGATAATACCAAGATCTATGCTTCTGCGGCCAGGAAGAGCCGGTTCCCGACCCTCAGAAGTCTCTACAACAAGCTCGATGCCAATTGGGGAGACCCCCATCTGAAATCCGAGAAGAGCAACAACTATACGATCGGGGCGTCCAGGCCCTTTGGATCTTTCATGAGGGCCGATTTCGCCCTCTTCTGGCATGACATCAAGGATAAGATTTCGTCCACGGGGTCCACAAAAACGGGTGATTATCATCCGATAAACATCGATGGCGTGAGAACGATCGGTTACGAAGCGGGCGTCGAACTTTATCCCGTGGATAAGCTGATTTTCCGGGCCGATTATACCTATACCTATGCAAAGGATAGAAGCGAGGACCGGGTCAGTGATGATGTAACGGGTATCCCCAGGAGAGTGTTCAACCTTTCGGCTCAGTACACGCTGCCTTCCGTCAACACGAAGATGGACCTTCATGGTTCCTATGTGTCTCACGTCTGGACCAACGTGACGCCGGGACAGGAAGATTCGCTGGACAGTTATTGGCTGTGGAACGCAAAGGTCACCCAGCCCATCGGAAAGCACGTTGAATTTTATGTTGCGGCGAACAACCTTTTCGACAACTATTATGAATGGGGAGACGGTTACCCCGCTCAGGGGCGCAGCTTTTGGAGCGGAGTTTCCGTCAAGTTCTGAAAGGTTTCATCTGGAAACGAATGACCAAAGCCGGGCTCGATGAGGTTCTGTTTTGCCGGTGCGTAAAACCCATGATATGCCGGGATGCCGATTGTCCCGGCCGGCGTTCAGGTTTCAACACCGAAGATGATTTTTCTTGCGTAATTCCGTCATAAATGTACCATCTTGGCCCATAACCCCCGTGTGGTTTTATAACCATGGGAACACTCGCCCCAACGTCCGCCTGGAGTCAAGGCAAACAGGGAGAAAGGGGCGAACCGGGGGATTCCACTCTTCATTCTTCACCCTCGACATGATCCATGAAATAGGGATGGAGGGCATCGGCGGAGGGCATGAAAGGAGAATCGTCCGGCAGCCCCTGCTGGGCAAAAGCAGAGGAGACGCATAGATGGGTCACATACAGACAATGTTCGATCCGACAACGATCGCCCTGGTCGGGGCATCGGAAAAACCCGGTGCCGTGGGAAGATCGATCCTGGAAAAACTTCTGAATTCCGGAAAAAGGCGCATCTACCCGGTCAATCCGAAGGCGGAGTTCCTGCTCGGGATCAAGAGCTATCCTGATATCGCTGCTGTTCCCGAACAGGTGGACCTGGCGGTTATCGCTGCACCAGCCCGCTCTGTGCCCCGGGTGCTGGAGGAATGCGGGGCGGTCGGTGTAAACGGCGTGGTCATCGTCTCGGCCGGATTCCGCGAAACCGGCGAAGAGGGCAGACGACTGGAACGTGACATCAACAGGATCGGAAAAAAGTACGGGATGCGCATCCTTGGTCCGAACTCCGTCGGTTTTGTCAGGCCTCCCCTCAACTTGAGCGCCACTTTTCTTAAAAACACACCCCCCCCGGGCCGTATTGCTTTCATTTCGCAGAGTGCGGCCCTGGGAAGCGCCATCCTTGACCGGGCGGCCGACGCAGGGATCGGTTTCAGCCTGTTCGCCTCCCTCGGGGACATGATCGACATCGACTTTGCCGATCTGATAGACTTCCTGGAGGAGTATGACGAGGCCACAAGAAGCATTCTGATCTACATGGAGAGCGTTGGAAATGCGCGGAAATTCATGAGCGCGGCGCGTGGGTTTGCCCGCCGCAAGCCCATCATCGTTTTGAAGCCCGGCAGATACGGTGAAGGAGCCAGGGGGGCTGATTCTCAGCTCGCCTCCATGGCCGATGACAGTGCCGTCTACGGTGCGGCTTTCCGGCGGGCAGGCGTATTGAGAGTCAAGGAAATAGCCGAACTCTTTGATGCTGCGACGGTGCTTGTTTCCCGGAAGTTTGCTCGAGGTCCGAGGGTCGCCGTCATCGGTTCCGCCGGTCCCTGCGCGGTCACCATGGATGCAATGCTCGAAAGGGGCGGGGAACTGGCCAATCTTTCTCAGGAAAGCATAGACCGCATCAACGCCGTCATGCCGCCTTACTGGAACAAGGCGAATCCGGTTTATCTTCATGGAGGCGCCACCGTCGAACAATATGCGGAGGCACTGGCGATATGCATCCACGATGAGGCGGTGGACGGTGTCATTGTGAACTATGTGCCCCTCATTAATGCCCCCTCCGATGAAGTCGCGCAGGCGATCGTGAAGGTTGCTGAAAAAAGCAGAAAGCCCGTCATCGCTGTATGGATGGGCGGAAAAGTTGTTCAGGAGGGGAAGGGCATTTTTTCCCGGAACGGCATCCTGGCTTATGACACGCCGGAAGAGGCGGCCAGAAGCTATATGAACATGTACAATTATCGGCGATACCTCGATCGGCTGTATGAAACCCCCGCCGCGCCGCCCGAGCAGGAAGTGCCTCCGAAAGAACGCCTCAACGCGCTGATCGGAAATGCCCTTACAGAGGGACGGAGGTTGCTCAGCGAACAAGAGTCGAAGGAATTTCTTGCCGCTTATGGAATTCCGACGACGAT
>JAVETB010000123.1:0-6439 GCA_034006265.1 Syntrophus sp. (in: bacteria)
AGATCACATCATCCATGTGCCTAATGTCTGCATGAACCGCTCTTTTATATCTTTATATAAATAGTATAATCTAATTTTTTCCTCATATATTGAGGGGCCGAAATCGCTTTCCAGTTGAAGAAAAGAATCATCAAAGAAAATTTGAGTATCGCCATGGCACAGAACGGCAACACGCCTATCAGAAAGAAGCCGTCTACTGACTTGAAAGTATTCCGGAAATGATTTTGGTAAACCGCTTTTTTTCGCGATCGGGAGGAAACCCTACTCCAAACCCCTAGACAAAATACCATTTTTCAGGTATTGACCTCTTCAGAAACCTTGCTCTACTCTACATCGACTTTTAGTTGCACCCAAGCAGGCAAGACAGGTTTTCCATCCCATCCACGGGACGATCCTCCACTGGGGGATCCGTTCAGGCAGTATCGTAGTTCAGATAAATATCGTACCTGAAATCGGCAAGTTAAGCGTTTGTAATCCACATCAACCAGTAGGAGGAAGTATGGCAACTCTCATTGTTCCAGGAGTCAATGTTAAGGCATATTTCGATGTTCTTCCCCCACAACCGGCGCCATCGGGGATTGTCGGCATCGCCGGCGTTGTGGACCGGCCTCCGGCAAACGGGAAACTGGTCGGCGTCACAAAAATTTCCGAACTGCGTGATCTTTTAGGGCCCGGTTCACTTTACAGCCTCAAGCAGGGCGTTGACGCCCTTTCAAACGGCGCTTCAGAACTGGTTGTTTCCGCCGTGTCGGGCGGCAGCCCGGCAAGCCTCTCCCTGCTGAATGTCGATTCCGAGCCCTGCGTCCTTCTCAAATGCCGTTTCAACCGGTCCTGGGGTACGGCCCTGGCGGCGGAAGTGCAGACGATCCTCGATGCAAACGGGGCGGTCGTCCGGGTCAATCTCGACGTCATCGTCAACGGCAGGAGCGAGGAAACCTTCACGGATCTCCGGATTGCCCCCGGCGAGGCGGATGACCTCTTCAATGTCGTCAACAATTCGTCCAAGCTCCTGGTGGCTCTGGATGCGGGATTCGAGGATGACCTGCCCGCAGGCGGGACCTATTCCTTTAACGCTACCGGCGCTCCGATTCCCGTTCCCGTCAAGGACGGTGTCAAAACGCTGCTGAAGCTTCTGGTGGCGGAAGACGCAGATCCCAACGGACTGAACTGCGTCCTCACCCTTCCCGCCATACCGGCCAACACGGTCACGCTCAAGGTTTTCAAAGGCACCGCCCTGCAGGAGGAGTTCTCCGAGCTGGTCATGAATCCCGACAGCGATCATTATCTCCCCTATGTTCTGCTGACACGCAGCAAGCTGATCCGTGTCACGCCGGAAAGCTCTTTTGCAGCGGGAAAGGCTCTGCCAGTCGCCACCAGCGGCCCTGTTCCCTTCACCGACGGCACCTCTCCCTCCCTCGCCGCAGTCAGCTCAGCTATTGACCTGCTGAGCGACGATACCCGCATCGACCTGGTCTGTGCAGCCATTGAGCCGTCGCGGACGGATGCCGATGCGGCGACGATTCATCAGGCGCTCCTTTCCCACGCCGTCTCCATGTCGGACAGCGGCGCCCCCCGCATTGCCTTTGGATCGGTAACCGCCGGCGAGGCCGCCAGTCTGGACAAGATCAAGGACCACGCCTCCGCGGTGCGCAACCGCCGGTTTGTCCTCGCCGCCCCGCCTCAGGCCGAAGGGCTGCTGGCAGGCATGATCGGACGGATGGACGTTCAGGAATCGCCAACCTTCAAGACGATCCCCCTGCACGGGATGTCGGCCGCCTCCTACCGGGAAAGCGAGCTGAACCGCCTGTTGGGGCCGACGATCAACCTCTGCGTGATTCAGGAACGGGCTGGACGAGGCATTGTCGTCCTCAAGGCGATCAATACCATCGGTGATCAGATTTCCGTAACGCGCGTCGCCGACAAGGCCATCCGGGAAACCAAGGCCATCGCGGAAAATTTCATCGGCATTCTCAACACGGAGGAAGCCCGCATCGCCCTGAAGCAGCAGCTGATCGCAACCTTCCTGCGCATGGAGCGCGATGGTGCGCTTGTCCCCTCCACGGACGGCAAGGACCCGGCATTTATCGTCGATGTCTACTCGACCCAGCAGGACTTTGCCCAGGGGATCGTCCGCATCGACATCGCGGTCCGTCCTGTCCGTGCCATCGACTACATCTATGCGACCATCCGCGTGAAAAACTAGGAACCAAAGGAGATTTTTATGCCGACACTGTTTGCAGCCAATGAAAGCGTGGTCCTCATCAACGGCGAGGCGATCGAAGGCGTTCAGGCGATTGAGTATCGCCATGTTCAGCAGCGGGAAAATGTTTTCGCCGTGGGAAACGCCGAACGTATCGGCCAGATTGCCGGCCCGATGTGGGTCGAAGGCCGGATCAAGGTCAATTCAACAGCGCCTTCGATCAACGCCATTACGGGCGATACCGTTTTCCAGGTGACCGCTCAGCTCAGGCACGGCGCGACCAGTATGACCTTGTCCTTCGATGATTGCTACCTGATGGAAAAGACGTTCGAAATGGGCGTGGGCAGCGTGGGAAGCTCCGTGTACGCCTTCAGCGCGACCCGTATCCGCGAGGAAATCGCCTCCTCATAGTTTCTTTCGGACTTTCTGGCAGGAGGAAAGAAATGCCGTTGATCTTCGCGCCGGAATCCGGCGAAGCGATGATTGGATCACAGCGGGTGCAATTTGTTCCCGCGGGAGATGACGGATCGGTTCGTGTTGTCGGCCGTTCCGGTTCCGTGATCCGCCCCCTTCGCTTCGGAGAGCGCACCCGCCTCTTGATCGATGCCCTGCGGGCCGACGATCCCCCCGGTTTTTGTGCCGATCTTCTTGTCCACGCGGCAACACATTCTCCCGCCGACGCGCTTTTGCCCGATGAGCGGGCGCTGGCTCTGGTGCTTGCCGGAGGGGATATCGCCGCCCCACCCCTCTCCCGGACCGTTGCCGCCGTCAGTGCTGCCACCGGATGGCCGGAGGACACCATCAATGAAAAAAAGGCCATCGAGATTGACCGGATGGCCTATGATCTGACCTCCCAGGATCCGGGATGGAAGAGGATCGTCTTTCCCCGCCAAGGGGCGGATGATGTAGAGATGATCATTCTCGAACTGGCGTCACTCCTCCTCAATCGCACAGATGACGCGATGATAAGGCTCGCGGAGGACGGCCTTTCCCGGCCGGAGGAAGCCGAAGGTGAGGCATGGGGCCTCTTGAACCCGGCGGGGAAGGCCCCAGTCGATCCTGCAGGGTTTGTTCCGGCTGAACCTCCATGGATTCCGCAGGGATCGGCCGGATCTTTCCCCGGTCGACCTCCGGGATTTTCAAAGGATCCAGCCGCGCCGGCCGGAAAAAGGCGCCTGCCCGGATCCACGATTGCCATGAACGATCCTTCTGTTCATCGCTTTCCGGAAAGCGAACCCGCCGCCCTTTCGAGCCCTGGTATGCCTCTTTCCGCCGGGAGTGACCCCTCTACCTCCAGAAACGGAACCCCGGCTCAGCTTCGCGAGCAACCCCTCTCCTGCGATCCCTCGGCGGCCCCTCCATCGGCCGGCCGGAGGGATGCCCACCCGGACCGCATCCGACTCCGCGGGCTTCCCGCCTCGGAGGCGACATCGGAACGACAAGGAGGGGAAAGGCGGAGCCGTGTTCCTGCTCCGATTGAGGCTGGAAAAACATCTCCGGTCAGGAGCCCTTCGCAGGATACTCCATTCAGGCAGCGGCCTTCCGGGCTTTCGGGCCAGCAGACCGCGAACAAGCCGATCCAAGGGGACCCCAAAACCGGATGGACATCGGCATCCGGGCTTATGGGCAGCCGTTCGCCGGAAAAAACGGGCCTTGCACCTTCTTACCAGTGGGGCCGGTCGGAACAGGAGGCCCGGTTTGCTCCGATGAGGGAATCCCTTCCCGCCGGTCAACGCACCGGCCAGACACCGGCCGGTTTTGCATCCCCCGAGGGAAGGATTCAAGGCTTCTCCCCGTCTTCCGCCCTCCAGCAGTTCTCCCCCGTGCCTGCTGGAGAATTTCCCGGCCTTTCCACCCCTCCTTCTTCAGCCAGGGCCCGTGAAGATGGGGAAAGGGATATTCTCTCCTCCCTGGACGATCTGGATCTGGCGGAACTGGCTGACGGAATCGGCCGACTGCTCTCTGCGGAAGCGGACCTGAGGGGGATTGACTGATGCCGGATACTGCGCCCGCCAGACCCGTTCCGCTGCTGGGGGAGATCTCTCTCGATTATGTTCAGCACATTGAGCACCGCATCGATGGCGGCTATCTTTCCAGCGTCATTCCCGGCCTGGAGGGGGAGCTCCAGCAGCGGGCCGCCCGCCCGTCCCATCGCATCACCATTTGGGGTCTTCTTTACGGGGAAACGGCGTCCGATTCGCTCTCATCGCTCCAGGAGGCGGCGCAGAACGGGGAGGAACTGACCTTTTCGGCGGACATCACCTCCGCTCTTGACATCCAGAACGTGGTCATCGAAGGGTTTTCCTGCGCCCAGGAAGTGGCCATGCCGGGTCGGTACTCCTACGAGATCCGGCTGGCGGAAAGCCCTCCACTGCCCCCTCCGGCGCAGATTTCCGGGTTCGGCGGACTGGACGACTTCGGCCTTGGCGATTTGGGGTTTGACACGGACATCATGGGGGATCTGACGGACCTGGCGGGAGACCTCTCCGGCGCCCTCAACGACGCCCTGGGCGTTCTGGATGCCCTTGAGGGGCTGGCCGGCCTCGACGGGCTGAGCGTCGGCGGCATCCTGCAGCCCATTCAGGACGTAAGCAACAGCGTCTCGCCGCTGGCATCGGCCTTCAAGGATTCCCTGTCCTCGCTGAGCGACCTCTTCGGCGGCTAGGTACGGGCGCGGGGGAAGCAAAGAGTCCCTGTGCGTTTGAAATAGGCGTTCGTGCCGGCGAAGAACGCATTGACATTCAATCCGGCGATAACGGAAGACTTTGATTCAAGACGGAGGCAACATGGCATTTCCTGTGGGCATCTCTCTGGTGCTGGGCAACAGCCGCTATGATTCGCATGTACGGCGTCTGCGGGTCAGTTTGTCCCTTCTGCCCGGCGTCAACCGTGCCGTCGCCGTGATGCCGTCAACCGTCCCGTTTTCCGCCTCTCCCGGCGAGAATGCGCAGATCGGTCTGACGGCGGGAGATACAACGGAAACGGTTCTGACGGGAACAATCAAGGCCGTCGAGCGGACGTTAACGGCCGTTGCCGTGACCGTGAGTGACGGATCCGCCGATCTGCATGCCTGCCGGCCGGCTGCGACCTATGAAGGCCAGAACAGCGGGCAGATCCTTCAGGCCCTGGCGGGCGACGCCGGCTTGTCGACGGGCCGGATCGATGCCAACCTGGATCTGGCGGCCTATGTTGCGGAACAGAGCCGGACCGCAGGTGAGCATGCAGCCCTCCTGGCCCGGCTTTCGGGCTGCCTGGCCTTTGTGAGCAGCGGCAACGAACTGTCCGCGCCGAAGATCAGCGATTCCGCCGATTGCGCCCTGCGCTACGGGCGGGATATCCTGGTCTACCAGGTTCAGGAGCGGAAGAAGGACGGACCCGATCTCGTGGCGATCGGCAACGGCCCGGCAGGCTCGGGAAGCGCCCCCGACGCCCTTCGCCAGACGGTGGCCTCCCTGCCGTCCAATGCCCAGCCTCCCGGCGCGAAGATGCGCTGGCTGCCCCATGCCTTTCTGCGGACGCCCTCGGCAGCTTCCGATGCCGGAGACGCCCTCAACGACGAGGCTGGAAGGGGACTGTCCCGGGCTGAAGGGCACTGCCTTCTCAATCCGGAACTCCGCCTTGGCTCCATCCTGGAGATTTCCGATGCTCCGGACGGCCTGAGTCCGGGCCCCTGGATCGTGACCGGAATCGTTCACGAGGTGCGGCCCTCCGGCCGAAGCCGGACGATTTTCCGAGGGAAATCCGCGGGAGGCGGCGGATTGGGCGGCCTTGCCGGGGGACTGTTATCATCATGAGCGCGATTCTTTACGACAGCATCGCCCGGATTGCCCGCCATGAAGTCAATGCCCGGGCAACAGCCGGCATCGGCATCGTTACCGAGGCCTACGGCGCCGACAGCAGCGCGAAAGACTATGCTGTGACCGTGAAGATGCGCGATACGGGCATTCTCCTGCCCCGCGTCCCCGTAGCCGTTTACGCTGCGGGATTTGCCGCCCTTCCGGCGGTCAACGATCTGGTGGTTGTTGTGTTCACCAACGGGGACATTTCCGCGGGAGTCGTCGTCGGGCGGCTTTATTCGCCGGACCTGGAACCGCCCGAGAATGCCGACGGCCAGATTGTCCTGCGCCTGCCGCCGGGGGCTGGCGAGCCGAAAATCAATCTGGAAATGAAATGGGACACGCCCACCATCTCCCTCAAGATGGACAGCGATGTGGCCATCGAATGCGTCAAGGACAAGGT
>JAVETB010000124.1:0-6367 GCA_034006265.1 Syntrophus sp. (in: bacteria)
CCCAACGGAAACAAACCCCGAGGCCCTTGCCTGTTCCACTTCTTCCGGGGTCAGCCCTCCCTCCGGCCCCACGAGAAAAGAAAGTACGCGGGCTCCGGAAAAACGCTGCAACGCCTTTTTCAACCCCAGACGGGATTCCTCTTCCCAGAAGATCAGTTTGGCCGAATCCGGTTCAGAAGCTTTCAGCATCTCCGTAAAATCATGAATTTCCGTGATCGCCGGAACATCACAGCGGCGGCACTGCTTTGCCGCTTCCCGGGCGATCTTGCGCCACCGATTGATTTTATGAAGCGCTTTTTCCGGGTCCAATATCGGAACGGAGCGCTCGGAGGAAAAGGGCCGAATCTCATCGACACCCAGCTCCGTGGCTTTCTGGACAATGAGATCCATTTTCTGAGCCTTGGGAAGCGCCTGGATAAGGGTGATGCGAGCGGGTCTGGCCGCTGCAGCGTTCGTGTCGAGAATTTCCACAAGGGCCTGCTCAGCGGAGATGGTGACGATGACGGCGGAGTGCTCCCGGCCCGTGCCGTCAAAAAGGGTAAGCCTGTCGTCCGCCCTCATCCGCATCACCGAGCGCACATAATGGAGATCATCTTCAACCAGAACACAGCGGCTGCCCACGGACAAAGGTCCCGGGTAATAGAGCCTGGGGAGGGTCACGGCTGATTCGTCTCTTTTTTCAGCACATAACAGACCCATTCCTTTTCCGACAGGCTGGAAGAGAGTTTCAGGGGTTCACGGAAAAAATGGGCTTCAATGTCACTCTGGTTCTGATCGATGATTCCGGAGAGGACCAGGTAACCTCCCGGGCGCAGGAGGGATGTCAGCGTTTTTTTGAGTTTGATCAGCAGTTTGGCCGTCAGGTTGGCGACAATCAGGCTGTAGGTGTCCTTCAGGGTGGTTATTTCCTCCTGGGTGACGGAAACCCGGTCGCCCACGGAATTGATGATGATGTTTTCCATCGCGATTTCCGTTGCTTTCGGGTCGATGTCCACGCAAAGGACCCGCTCCGCCCCCAGCTTTGCGCAGGCAATGCCCAGGATGCCCGTTCCGGTGCCCACATCCAGGACGTTCAGCGGCTCAGGAAAGCGATGTGTGAGAATAAGGGTTTCCAGGGCTTCCAGGCACATCCGCGTGGAGGCATGCTGGCCCGTCCCGAAGGCCATCCCGGGATCGATTTCGATGATAGTATCCCGCCCCTGGGGGGTGTAGCGCTCCCAGGTCGGTTTGATGATGATCCCTCGACTGACACGCAGCGGCTTGAAGTACTTCTTCCACTGCTCCCCCCAGTCCGGGTCCGATATGACCTCCGTGGCCAGTTCCGGGGCATCGAGCTCGGGGAAGATCTGGGAGAGGCTCTCAAGGTACGATTTAAGCGAAGAGACGCGGGTTTCCAGGCGAACGTCAACGGGGAGGTAGGCATTCACCGATTCCTTCGAGGCCGCTTCAGGAAAGTCCCCCGAGGACAGGGTCTTATTTTCTTCCTGATAGACGCCTTCAGACCCCAGCTCCGTTACAAAATTGGATAGCGCGTCCACCAGCTCGGGTGGAGAAGACAGAACGATTTTCAACCATTTTCCCTTGTTGCCCGCGTCCTTTGCGGTGCGGCTCGTCATGGTTCGGCCTCCTGAAATGGACTGGAAAAACCCTTCCCTCGATAACATCCCGGACGATCTGTTCCGCATCCGAACAACCTTCCGGCAAAACAAGCGTGCTGATTTATAACCCCTTTCTGACGATATTTCAAGCGGCTTGAAATTTCATGGCCATCATGATAGCGTTCAGTCTCCGTTCTTATAGAATGCATGCATCAGGATTTGTCTTCCAGATGAAATACTATCCCGTTTTTTTTGATTTGAGAGAGAAAATCTGCCTTGTCGTTGGTGGTGGGGGCGTTGCCGAACGCAAAGTCCAGCGGCTTCTCGAATGTGACGCCGCTGTCCGCGTGGTCGGCGAATGCCTTTCCGAGGGGCTGCAAACTCTGCAGAAGGAGGGGCGGATCCAATGCCAGGTTGGCCGGTATTCCCCATCCTGCCTGGATGGCGCGTTCATGGTGATCTGCGCCACAGACGACAGGACCGTCAACGAGCAGGTGATGAGGGATTGCCGGAAGCGCGGGATACCGATCAATGTGGTGGATGATCCGGAGCGCTGCGATTTCATCCTTCCCGCCATTGCGGAACAGGGGGATTTGAGCGTCGCCATCTCCACGGCGGGAAAGAGCCCCGCCCTGGCCAAGCGCCTGCGCCAGGAACTGGAGCGCCAATACGGGCCGGAATACCGGGAGCTCCTTGACATGCTTGGGGAGCTCCGGAAGCGGAGATTGGCGAAAGGGCATCCTTCGGAGGAGAATCAAAAGGTTTTCGAGGCCATTGTCTTTTCAGACATCCTGGAGCACCTGCGAAAGGGAGACCGGGCCGCGGCCGAAGAGAAAATCCGCCGTCTCACCGGGGAGGATCTGGAACGGAACGAGCCATGACACCCTTTCTTTTCAAAGCGGCCTTTTGCGCCTATCTGGCCAGTACGCTGGGCTACGTGACCTCCATTCTGGGGAAGCGGGTTCGGATTGCGAGGGCGAGCCTTTGGCTGATGAGCGCCGCGTTCGGCTTTCATTCCCTGTTTCTTCTCTTCAGAATCTTTGAGACGGGGCACATCCCGATCCTGGGTTACCTTGAAGTCCTCAATTTATTTGCCTGGATCATGGCCGGGATCTTCATCTTTTTTCAATTCCGGACCCGGACGGTGGTCCTGGGGGCGTTCGTGTCTCCCGTTGTGCTGCTGATGATGATCTATGCCAGCCGCGGAATAGGGTCCGTGGCGGCGATGCCCGCCGTTCTGAAGGGGAACCTCGTGCCGGTGCATGTTCTCCTCTCCGTCACCGGAGAGGCCCTGTTCGCCCTGGCCTCATGTGCGGGAGCCATGTATCTGCTGCAGGATCATTTCCTCAAGCGGAAAAAGGCCCGGCGCGTCAGTTCAATCCTCCCTTCCCTGGGGGATCTGGATCGGATCAATCACCTCTGCCTTCTCTGGGGCTTTCCCCTGCTTACGTTGGGAGTCCTCATGGGGGCCTTCTGGGCTCGAGTGGTCTGGGGAAGCTCCTGGCAGTGGGATCCGAAACAGATCTGGACCCTGGCCGTCTGGGGGACTTATGCCGTACTGCTTCACCAGCGCCTGGCCATCGGCTGGAAGGGGCACAAACCCGCCGTGTTTTCGCTGTTGGCCTTTCTCTTTTTCCTGACGGCCTTTCTTGTGGGAAAGAACCTCTTCCCGACGATCCACCGGTTTGTTTGAAATCATGGGCATTCTTCTTATCGGCATGAGTCATAAAACGTCTCCCCTGGCGATCCGGGAGCGCCTTTCGCTGTCCTGCGAACATTCCGGCCATCCCCTGGAGCGGCTCCGGCAGATGCCGTCGGTTCGGGAAGCCCTCTATCTGGCCACGTGCAATCGGGTGGAGGTGCTGGTCTGCACGCCGGACGAGGCGGAGCGGGAGGCCGGGGAAGGGTTGAAGTTCCTGCTCGCCGAGCGGGCGAACATTACCCTTCCTGAGCTGGAGCGCTGTCTGTACTCCTTTGCCGGTGCGGAAGCTGTGCGCCACCTTTTCCGCGTGGCATCGAGCCTGGATTCCCTGGTCATGGGAGAGGCGCAGATTCTCGGTCAGGTCAAGGAGGCCTATCGCGATGCGGTGGAGCATGAGGCGACGGGAATCATGCTGAACCGGATTCTCCACCATGCCTTCCAGGCGGCCAAGCGGGTGAGAACGGAAACGGGCATTGCCGACAATGCCGTGTCCGTCGGGTTTGCGGCGGTTGAGCTGGCGAAAAAGATCTTCGGGAGGCTGGAGGGGAAGGCGATCCTTCTGGTGGGGGCGGGGGAGATGTCGGAACTTGCGGCCCGCCACCTGTTGAAGCAGGGTATTTCAACCATCTTCGTCGCCAACCGGACGTATGCGCGGGCCGAGGAAATCGCCGGCCTCTTTGAGGGAACGGCTGTTTCCCTGGAGCAGATTCCGGAAGTTCTGAAAAAAGTGGACATCGTGATCAGCTCCACCGGCGCCCCCGATTATGTGCTGACCCGGAAAATGGTTGCCGCCGCCCTGCACCGGAGAAAAAACCGCTTTCTCTTCCTCATCGACATTGCCGTTCCCCGGGATATCGAGCCTTCGGCCGGGGACGTTGACAATGTGTATCTCTACAATATCGATCACCTTCAGGAGCTGGTGGACGAAAACCGCCACCTCCGCGAGAGGGAAGCGGCCAAGGCCGAGATTATCCTCGAGGAGGAGATTCAGAACCACCAGGACTGGATTTCCAGCCTGGAAGTGGTGCCCACCATCGTGCGGTTCCGGGAGAAGATCGAAGGGATCATGAAAGCCGAACTGGAAAAGTCCGCCTCGTGGCGACAGGCGCTCAGCGAAAGCGACCAGAATCATGTTGAAAGCCTGGTTGCTTCCATCGTCAACAAAATCCTTCATGAACCCACGGCGTGCCTCCGTGAGGAGAGCCGGAACCGGAACGGCCTCGCCTACGCCGCCGCCCTGAGGCGGCTGTTCAAGCTGGAAAAATAGAAGGGGAGGAGAACGCACATTCGAGAGAAACTGAACATCGGAACAAGGGGAAGCGCCCTGGCCCTGACTCAGACGCGGCAGATCGCGGCGCTTCTGCAGCGTCACTATCCAGCGATGCGGATTGAGGTGGTGGTGATCAGGACCAGCGGCGATATCCAGAAGGATGTGCCGCTGGCCAAGATCGGAGGCAAAGGGCTCTTTATCAAGGAAATCGAAGAGGCCCTGCTGACCGGCACCGTCGACCTGGCCGTCCACAGCATGAAGGATCTGCCTGCAGAACTGCCCGACGGGCTCAGGATTGCCGCGGTTCCGCTGCGCGAGGACCCGAGGGATGTCCTCATCTCCGGGACGGGGCTGGGGATCGGTGAGCTGCCTGCGGGGGCTCGAGTCGGGACAGGCTCCCTTCGCCGGATCGTTCAGCTGCGCTCCTGGCGGCCCGATCTGAAGATTCTGCCGATCCGCGGCAACCTGGACACGAGGATCCGGAAGGTGACGTCGGGGAATCTCGACGGAATCGTCGTGGCTGCGGCGGGCATCCGCCGGATGGGATGGGCCGGGCAGGTGACGCAGTTTATCCCGGCGGAAAGCATGCTGCCGGCGGTGGGGCAGGGGGTCCTTTGCCTGGAAACCCGCTGCGGCGAAGAGGATCTGGACGCCGGGCTCGCCTTCTTGGAAGACGAACGGACGCGGCGGGAGGTGACGGCGGAACGGGCCTTTCTGAGGCGCCTGGGTGGCGGCTGTTCCCTGCCCGTGGCTGCCTTTGCCGAGGAGCGGGAGGACTCCCTGACCATCCGGGGGCTCGTGGGAAGCCTGGAGGAGGGAAAGATGATCCGCCATGAACTCCAGGGAAAGGCGGCGAAAGCCGCCGACCTGGGAACAGAACTGGCCGATGTTCTTCTGGACGGGGGCGGGCGCATTCTTCTGTCTGCGTTGAACAGCCGGCAGCCCTGAAACGGGCCTCATTTCATCAGGCCCCAGTAACGAAAGAAAGCAGAGAAGATCATGTTATGAGCAGGAAGGGAAAGGTCTACATCATTGGTGCGGGGCCGGGAGATCCGGGCCTGATGACGTTGAAGGGAGCAAAGTGCCTCCAGGAAGCGGAGGTGGTGATCTACGACCATCTGATCAGCCCGGAACTTCTCGACATGGCGCGCAGGGATGCTCGCCTCATCTATGCGGGAAAAGAAGGGGGTCGGCATACCCTGTCGCAGGCGCAAATCAACGAAAGGCTCCTGGAGGAAGCCGGTTCGGGGCGTGTGGTAGCCCGTCTGAAGGGCGGCGATCCCTTTGTCTTCGGGCGCGGCGGGGAAGAGGCGGAAGAGCTGGCCCGGGCGGGCATCCCCTTTGAAGTCGTTCCCGGTGTTACGTCGGCAATCTCCGTTCCGGCCTATGCGGGCATCCCCCTGACGCATCGTCGCTTCACGGCATCCGTGGCCTTTGTGACCGGCCATGAAGATCCCCTGAAAGAGCAGAGCGAGATCAACTGGAAGGCCCTGGCCGGCATGGGTACGCTGGTATTTCTCATGGGGGTCCGCAATCTGCCCCAGATCGCGGCCAGCCTGGTTTCCCAGGGGAAAAAACCGGATACCCCGGCGGCCATGATCCGCTGGGGAACGACGGTGGATCAGGAGACCCTGACCGGTACGCTGGCCGATATCGCCGAACGGGCCGAAGCCGCTGGATTCAAGCCGCCGGCCATCCTGGTTGTCGGCGGAGTCGTCGGCCTGCGGAAAGATCTGAACTGGTTCGAGACGCAGCCCCTCTTCGGAAAGGGCGTCGTGATCACCCGGCCTGAGCCCC
>JAVETB010000019.1:0-38650 GCA_034006265.1 Syntrophus sp. (in: bacteria)
CAGCGCGGCGCCGGTGAGAATGATGGACAGCATGGTGACGTTGTCAATAACCTTCATGACCGCCCCGAACCACGATTTGTTCAGCTGTGGATTGAAGCGGGCCCGCAGGGCCAGCTCCACCGGAGGCGGCGGGTTGGCGCGGTACCCCTGGAGGAAGCTGGAGATCTCCGTGCCGATGATGGTCTGGATATAACCGCTGCCGACGAAGGCCTGGCTCATCCGGGTGGCGTCCACGTTGAGCTGGATCGTGGGTGAGCGGCCGGCAAGGACATCGCGCTGGAAACCGGGGGGGATGTTGACGGCAAAGGTATCGAGGCCGGCATCCATCCGGGCATCCATCTCCGACCGTGAAATCAGTACGGGAGAAAGAAAGTACGGGGGATAAAAGGCGTCGATGATGCGGGTGGAGAGGGGCGAGCGGTCCTCGTCCACGATGGCGATGGGAGCCTTGTGCAGGGTCTCGGGCATGGCGGCTGATGCGATATAGACGGCATAGGTAAAGGCGTAGAGGATCAGGAAGAGCATCACCGGATCGCGCAGCAGGCTGCGCAGCTCTTTGTTTCCCAGGTGAAAGATGTTGGCGGCATGCATGGTCAGGATTCCTGTTTTCTGAGCAGAAGGGTTCCCAGGGCGATGAGGATGGGAACGGCCAGCACCAGGGGAAGAAACGAGGCGGAGAGGTCGCTGAAGCCGAGCCCCTTGGAGAAGGTTCCCCGGGCAATGGTCAAAAAATGGGTTGTGGGATAGATCCGGCCGATCACGGCGCCCGCTCCCTCCAGGGACGAGACGGGATCGTTCATCCCGGAGAACTGGACCGCCGGCAGGATGGTCAGAAGCGTCGTGCCGAATAGCGCGGCGATCTGGCTGCGCATGAAGGCCGAGATCACCAGGCCCAGGGCGGTGGCGGCGATTGAGTACAACGCCGCGCCCGCGGCAAGGGCGGTAAAACTCCCCTTGATGGGCAGGCGGAACACGGCAACAGCCAGGGCGGTCAGCAGGAGAAAGTTCAGGAACGCCAGGCAGACATAGGGGATCTGCTTACCGAGGAGAAACTCGAGGCGGGTGGTGGGGGTGACGTAAAAGTTGACGATGGATCCCAGCTCCTTTTCCCGCACCACGGCCAGGGCGGTCAGCATGGCCGGAATCATCATCAGGAGCAGGGGGATCACGGCCGGAACCATGGCCGGCAGGCTCTTCACGTCCGGGTTGTAGCGGAACCGGGTCTCGATGGTGGCCGCCCCCGCTGTGGCCGACGGCCCGAGGGCGTGCCGGGCCAGATTCGCCATCCAGTGGGCGTGCATCCCCTGCACGTAGCCGCGCACCGTTTCGGCGCGGGTGGGCATGGCGCCGTCGATCCAGGCACCGATGGCCACCGGTGAGCCCCGGTGCAGGGAGCGGCTGAAGTCGGGGGGAATCTCGATGGCCAGGCTGATCTCGCCGGCGCGCATGCGCCGGTCCAAATCGGCGTGGTCCGTTATGGGCGGCTGTTCACGAAAGTAGCGCGAGCCGGACAGATTCAGGGCATAATCGCGGCTGAGGGCCGTCTGGTCCCGGTCGAGCACCGCAAAGGAGAGATCCTCCACATCCATGTTGATTCCATACCCCATGACGATCATCAGGATGACGCTCCCCAGCATGGCGAGGGTCAGGCGGATCGGGTCGCGGAGAAGCTCCAGGGCCTCGCGCCGGTTGTAGCTGAAGAGACGGCGCAGGCTGAAGAAGTCGCCCTTGGCCGCTCCGGCTGGTGCGGATTGTCCTGCAGGGATTTCCGACGGCTCGTCCGGGGCCGTTTCCTCCCCGTCCGTCATGCTCTCCTCCGCTTCCTCCAGGTAGCCGATGAAGGCCTCTTCCAGGGTGTTAACCCCCCGTTTTTCGATCAGCGCTGCCGGAGCGTCACTGACGAGAACCCGGCCCGCGTGCATCAGCGAGATCCGGTCGCACCGTTCCGCTTCATTCATGAAGTGGGTGGAGATGAAAATGGTGACCTTGTCGCGGCGGGCCAGATCGATCATGATCTGCCAGAAGGCATCCCGCGCCACCGGGTCCACCCCCGAGGTCGGTTCGTCGAGGATCAGCATCTCCGGGCCGTGGATCATCGCCACCGCCAGGGAGAGACGCTGCCGGTGACCCAGCGGCAGGGAGGCGGGGAGGCTTTCCATCTCTTCGCTGAGGCCGAAGCGCCGGGCCATCTCCTCCACCCGTGCCGGGATTCCTTCCTCCGGCATCCGGAAAAGGCGCGCATGAAGCACTAGGTTCTGCCGCACCGTCAGCTCGCCGTAGAGGGAAAACGACTGGGTCATATAGCCGACGCGCCGACGCGTCTCGATATCCTTTGGATCCACAAGCCGGCCGAAGAGCCGGGCCTCCCCTTCGCTGGCGGGCAGAAGGCCCGTGAGCATCTTCATGGTGGTGGTCTTGCCGCACCCGTTGGATCCCAGAAAGCCGAAAATCTCCCCCTGCCCGATGCGGAAACTGACGGAATCGACAGCGGTGAAATCACCGAAGCGCATGGTAAGACCGTGGGCCTCGATGGCGGTTTTTCCGGAGTCGGCCTCCGGCTCGCGGGGGGGAATAACGACCGGCCGGTAACCTTCGCGCTGGGATGGCGGGAGCAGAGCGATGAAGGCCTCTTCCAGGGTGGCTGTGCCGGTGGCGTTGAGGAGCTCCCGCGGGGCTTCCGCGGCGAGCAGGCGGCCGGCGTTCATGGCGACGAGCCAGTCGAAACGGGCCGCCTCTTCCATATAGGCGGTGGCCACCAGAACGCTCATGCCGGGCCGGCCGGCGCGGATGCGGGCGATGAGCTCCCAGAACTGCCGCCGGGACAGCGGATCGACGCCGGTCGTGGGCTCGTCCAGGATCAGCAGGTCGGGGTCGTGAATCAGGGCGCAGCAGAGGCCCAGCTTCTGTTTCATGCCGCCGGAGAGCTTGCCGGCGGGACGATCGGCGAAGGCGGCGAGCCCTGTCGCCGAGAGCAGGCTTCCGATGCGATGCTCGCGTTCTTCACGGGCATGGCCGAAGAGCCGTCCGAAAAAGTCGGCATTCTCGAAAACGGAAAGCGTGGGATAGAGGTTTCTGCCCAGCCCCTGCGGCATATAGGCGATCCGGGGGCAGGCGGTGCGGCGGTGGCCGGCATCGGCCATGTCGCCCTCCAGTACGAAGATCCGGCCGGACTGGATCTTCCGCGCACCGGCCACCAGGGACAGCAGGCTGGACTTGCCCACCCCGTCGGGACCGATGAAGCCGACCATGGAGCCGGAAGGCAAGTCGAGGGTAATCCGGTCAAGGGCCTTCGTCCTGCCGTAGTTCAGGCTGACATCCTGCAGTCTCGCCACGGACGGGAATGATGATGGGGAAAGAAAGGTATCAGCAGCCGCATCGACGCCCTTCATTGGACGAGCTTTTCCCGAAGGCGGCTGGGCCACTCCGCATTGGGGTCTTGCCGCACATAGGCCACGCCGGGCAGCCCCGTCTTGACCTGGGTGATGTATTTCTGCAGCAGCTCCACGGGAATCTGCGCCCGGACGCGAAACATCAGCTTTTCCCGTTCGCTGGCCGTTTCCACGGTCTTGGGGGTGAACTGGGCGACGTCGGCAATAAAGGAAACTTTAGCGGGGATGGCATACTGGGGAGCGGTATCCAGCACCAGGCGCACCTCGGTTCCCAGGGCCACCTTCCCCACGACGGTCGTGGGCAGGAAAAAGGTCATGTAGACATCGTTCAGATCCACCAGGCTCAACACGCGCCCGCCGGCGCCGACCACCTCGCCGGGCTGGGCGACCCGATACTGGATCCGGCCGCTCCGGGGGGATTTTAGGGCGCTGTCCCTGATATCCGCCTGGATCCGCTCAACCGTTGCCTGCGCCGCTTCGATGGCCGATTCCTTTCCGGCAACCTGCTCCCGCGCCGTAACAATGGCGGCCTCTGAGGCGGCAACCTGGGCACGGGCAGCGGCGACGGCAGCGGAGCCGCTCTGCACCCGGGCTCGATCGTCATCCTCCTCCTGCTGTGATGTTGCGCCCTCCGCGGCCAGTGTCGTGGAGCGGGCCAGACGCTTTCTGGCTACTGCGAGTTCGGCTTCACGCTGTCCCACAACGGCAAGCGCGGCCGCTTTCTCGCTTTCCCTCTGCACCAGCTGGCTGCGGGCGATCGCCGTATCGCTCTGTGCCTGTTGCCGCCTGGCCTCGGCCTCACGAAGCTGTGCCTCGAGCACATCCGTGTCCATCATGGCGACCACCTGCCCCGCCTTGACAAAATCGCCCTCCCGCGCCAGGATATCTTTGATCCGGCCGGCGATTTTGGCAGCCACATCGATTTCCGTCGCCTCGATCCGGCCGTTTCCGCTGGCCAGACCCTCATCCGGCCGGTCGGCGTAACGCTGCAAGGCGAGCAGGGCCAGAACGGCGATGGCCAATGCCACGGCAATGCGAATCAACCATTTTTTCTGCTGAACGGTCATGAATCCCTCTCCTGAGTCGATGAATTGAGGCCTGGCCGATCTTCTCCTCCACCGCCCAGAGCGGCATAGAGGTTTACGCTGCTGGACAGCAGCGCCCGTCGCGATTGAACCAGCGCCTGCTCGGCTGCAAACCGGTCGCGCTCCGCATCGAGCACTTCGAAATAAGGTGCCGCGCCGCTTTGGTAGCGCAATCCGGCCAGGCGGGCGCGTTCTGTCTGGGCTACCAGGGTGGCCTGCTGAGCGGCCACCTGATCGGCGAGCCAGCGCCTTTCGGCCAGGGCATCCGCCACCTCGCGGAAGGCCCCCATGATCGTCCGTTCATAGTCGGCCACCGCCAGATGACGGCGTGCCTCCGACAGGTCCAGGTTGGCCAGATTTCGTCCGCCCTCGAAAATCGGCAGGGTGATGCTGGGCATGAAACTCCAGACGCCGCTGCCCGCGGCAAAGAGATCGCTCAATTCGGCGCTGGCGGTTCCGGCGCTTCCGATCAGCACGATGCGCGGAAAGAAGGCCGCCCGCGCGGCTCCGATATTGGCGTGGGTCGCCTTGAGGCGGTGTTCCGCCGCCAGGACGTCGGGACGGTTGAGCAGCAGGTCGGAGGGCGCCCCAACGGAAATTTTCCGGACAAATCCGGCTTCGATCCGGGACAGGGGCGACATTTCCACCGGCGGGGCGGCTCCGGTCAGAAGGGTCAGGGCATTTCGGTTCAGGTCCCGCGCTCGCTTCAGGAGGGCCAGATTCGCCCGGGCTGAATTGAGGAGGGTTTCCGCCTGGACAGCGTCCAGTTTCGAACCGGCCCCAACCTCGTAGCGTCGCTTCATGATCCGGTAGGATTCCGCCCGGGTGGCCAGGGTGGAGTGGGAAATATCGATCAGCTCGTCCAATTCCCGCGCCACGAGATAGGAATTGGCAACCTCGGCGACGAGGCTGATGACAACGGCGCGGCGAGCCTCTTCGGTTGCCAGGTAGGATTCAAGGGCGGCGGCGGAGAGGTTGCGCACCCGGCCCCAGAAATCGAGCTCCCAAGCGCTGAGGTTCAGGGTGGCTGAATACCGTTCGGAAATCATGGAATGCCCGGTGGGCGACAGGCTGGCCGGCACCCGGGACCGGTCACTGACCGCACCGGCGCCGATATTGGGAAACTGGTCGGCGCGTTCTATGCCGTAGAGGCTCCGTGCCTCCTGAACGCGGTGCATGGCGATACGCAGATCGCGATTGTTCTCCAGCGCCAGGGCGATCAATCCATGGAGCTGCTTATCCGTGAAGAATTCACGCCAGCCGAGCCGATGGGCAGCGTCAGCGGCCTGATGATCCGCCGCCACGTTGGGATAGACCGCCGCCGTGGGCTGGATTGGCCGCTCATAGGAGGGGGCCAGCGAACAGCCGGCCACCAGGAGCATCACGATGCCAGGCAGGATCCTTTGAAGGTTCATTGCCGGAAGCCCTGCCTCAAATTCCCGGCAATTTCAACGCTGAGCCGGGCGAGGACCCGACTGACGGCTGCCGCCAGCGTTTCGTAACGGCTGTCCGCAAGGGGTTCGGTCAGGGTGGCCATTTCTGTCATGCCTTCCCGGTTCTGACCGGGAAAAATGGTCCACTGGGCCTTGAGGAGAACCTGGTCGCCGGGTGTGCAGTCGAGCCGGAGGACCCGCAGGGCCAGAAGGTAATCACTTTGTTCCGTTCGGATCCGGGGATGGACAAAAATCTGCTTCGACCCGAGGAGTACGGAAAGATTTTCCATCAGCACGGTGCTCATGTTGTCCCTCAGGGAGCCTGCCCAGCGGTCGAATTCGGCAAGGGTCAACGCGTTTTCGCCCTCCCGTGTCACAATCTGGGGGCGATCCAGGTAGTCCGGGATTTCAATGGGGGCGATGGTGACCGAGGGAGGAGGCTCCGCCTGGGAGGGAGGGAAACCGGGTCCCGGTTGCTCGAGGGGGGTGAGCGCATAAAACCGGACCTGGGGTGAACCTGCACAGCCGGCAAGAAGAAGGGCCGCGGCGAGCAAAAAAGTTCCGGGAAAGAAAAAGGCTTTGTTCATGTCAATATCCTTTCGGGATGGCCTTACCCTTGAGCAGGGAATCGGGATGGCGTTCCAGGTAATCGGAGAGGTGTCGCAGAGAACGGGACGCCGCGCCAAGTTCCTGCAGGGCCCTGTTCATTTCCGCCACCAGGGGGGAATCCTCCGAATAGGTCTGAAGGGTCCGTTCGGATTGCTTCATCAACGCCTGGGTCGATTCCAGCGTCATCTTTGTCGAGGTGACCAGTTCTCTGACATCCTCCCGGAGGGCTGCGGCAGTCGCTCGGCTTTCGGTCAACGCCTCTTCCGTGGCGGTGGAGGTCCGTGTCAGATTTTCGAAGAGGGGATCGATCTGACCGTCCAGGTGCCGGACGAGGGTCTGTACGTCCTTGAGAGTGGATTCCAGGGTCTGAGTGGTTTGTTTTGCATTGATGGAATGGAGGAGCCGGTCGAGCCCCTGAACGGCGCCGTTCAGATTGGCGACGATCTCTCTCAGAGGCAGGTTGGAAATGGACCTCTGCAGCTCCTGGAATTCCGTGGGGATGGTGGGGATTTCGGTATAGGCCTTGTTGGTGCCCACATAACGGGCCGGTTTCGATGGGAAGAAATCCAGGGCCACCATGAGTTGCCCGGTCACATAATTCTGAAGCTGAAGCTGTCCCCTCAGCCCAACGCCGATCGCCTTTTCAATGGCCTTCGCATCGACCCTCAGGCGTTGGGCGCCCTCGATCCGAGCCGGCTCAAGGCGGATGATCACCGGGATGTTCAGGGCATGGTTCTCGGGGTCGATGGCCACGCTGATATGGGTGACTTCGCCGATCTTGACCCCCCGGAATGTTACGGGAGATCCCACGTTGAGCCCCTTGACCGATCCTTCGAAGAACAGGACATAGTATTTGCTCTCCCGAAAGAACTTGCCGGAGCCCAGGGCCAGCACCGCGCCGATCAGGATGGCCAGGGCCCCGACCACAAAGGCGCCGATCAACGTTTTATTCGCTTTTCCGCTCATAGGGTTTTCCTCTGCTTTCCGGGAAATTGCGCAGCCCTCATTCCTGTTTCCGCCCTTTCCCCCGGGTGAGGAAACGGACGACTTTTTCATTCCCCGACTCGGCCAGGATCTGTTTAGGATTGCCCGCTGCCGTCATGGTCTTTTCTTCAGGGTCGAGAAAGATGGAATGGGTGCCGATGGCAAAAATGCTCGCCAGATCATGGGTGACCACAACCACAGTCGTGTCCAGGCTTTCGCTCAGCTCAATGATCAGATCGTCCAGCAGCCGGGCGCTGATCGGATCGAGTCCCGCGGAGGGCTCGTCGAAAAAGAGGAAGTCCGGATCGAGGGCCATGGCCCTGGCGAGGCCGGCCCGTTTCTTCATGCCCCCGCTGAGCTCCGAGGGATAAAAGTCCTCGAAGCCGCCGAGTCCGACCAGCGCCAGCTTGAACGAAACCAGTTCCCGAATCTGGGCGGGAGTCAGATCCGTATACTGCTCCAGGGGCAGGGCGACGTTTTCCGCCAGCGTCATCGAGCTCCAGAGAGCGCCGCTCTGAAAGAGGATTCCGAATCGCCTCTTGAGCTGTTCCTGCCGGCTGGGTTCGACATCCCAGAAACTGACGTCGCCGTAGAGGACCTTGCCGCCGGCCGGCCTCTTGAGGCCGATCATCTGCTTCATGAGGGTGCTCTTGCCGCAGCCGCTTCCGCCCATGATGATGAAGATGTCGCCTCGGCGGATCTGAAAATTGAGGTCGCGCAGCAGGACAAAACTGCCGTAGGAAATTTCCAGGTTACGGACTTCGATGACGGTTTCCCGCTCATTTCCGGGATCAGGCTTCGGCGTGCTCATATGCCCAGCACCTGGCAGAGAAGCGTTATGACGGCGGTGGCCACAACGATGCTGACGATGCCGGTGACCACGGCTGATGTGGCGGCAAAGCCGACAGCGGCAGCGTTCCGCTCGCACTGAAGGCCGCGCAGGCAGCCGGCCAGGGCCACCAGGATCCCGAAGACGAAACTGTGGAAAAGGCCGATCCAGAAGTAGGTCAATGTCACCGCCTTGAGCGTCTGGTAATAGTACTCGGCCACGCCCAGATCGAGCATGCCGACACCGACAATCATCCCTCCCAGGATGCCCATGAGATCGGAATAAATGCACAGCATGGGCATCATCAGCATGAGCGCCAGCATCCGGGGCAGGACGAGAAAGTCCATCGGAGGGATTCCCAGGGATTCCAGGGCGTCAATCTCTTCATTGACCTGCATCATTCCGAGTTGAGCGGCAAAGGCCGCCCCCGTCCGACCCGCCATAATGATTCCCGTCATGATGGCCCCCATGACCCGCACCACGCCGATACCCACCACGTCGGCCACGTAGATCTGAACGCCGAACAGCTTGAGCTGAATCGCGGCCACGAAGGCGAGAATCATCCCCACGAGGAGGCTGATGAGGGAAACAATGGGCAGGGCCTGAGCGCCTGTCTCCTGGAGCGCCTGGCTCAGGTCGGAGCGGCGGAATTCGGCCTTCCCCCGCAGCAGTTTGAGGAAGGAGAGGGTGGCGTCGCCGATGAAGGCGAGCATTTCCTGAAAGCCATGGAAGAGATCCAGGGTTGCATCGGCAACCCGCACCAGAAAGCCCGGAGAGGACTTTTCACGCGTCACCCCCGTACGCTGTTTATCGGGAGAGGCCAGGTCCAGAAGCTTTCGAACCCCTTCGGGCAGCCCGGAAAGATCGACCGGGGTCCCGCTTCCGTTGCAGAGATCGACAATTCTGGCCAGAAAGACCAGAAAGCCGCTGTCCCAGGAGCCAAGGTCTTCGGTCGCGAAGGCGATTCGGGGCGGCGGTTTCGTCCGGACAAGGTCCTGCAGGGCCTCGTCGTCATCGGGAAGATTGCCGCCCGCCACCCAGTTACCGGAAAATTTCAGGATAAGTCTGTCCGGGGCAACCGGGATAAACTGTACGGCAGCTTCTTCAAAATGGGCGGTATCGGAATGTTCCTGATGCATCGGAATCAGCGATGGTGTTTTCTATGAATTAGGTGATATCGGCACTGGCAGCGCTTCAGGGTTACAAGCCGAGATGCGCTGTCAGATCCTGTCTTTCCACGGGTTCACGGTTTCTTCACCCATCACAGCATGATGCCCCCGCTGTTTTCCGGCAGTTGCTGCTGATGTGACGGCACTATACCAGAATTTCTAATTCTTTTCAACATCCGTTATGCCGGTTCTCCTGCTCATAAGAATCATCTAACGATTTTTGTGTCCCGAGAAGACGCGGGGGGGTTTTACTTTCGAAGCATTGGATATGATGATGAATTTATTGACAATGGTTCTGCCCTGTGCGATAGGCTTAGTGGTGATATCTGAGGAATTCGCGGACTTGGTTCCTGAACTTGAGATTCGGATTCATTCATAGATTCAAAGTACGAACCTTAAGCATCAACCCTAAAGATAAATAGCATATCTCCTTTGGTAGTCAAAGCTACTTTCGTAAGCTAAAAGGTAAGAGCTGAGTGACAAACCCTGGAAGAAAAAGACACATAGGAAGCAAATAAAATTTCTTACAATCACGAGCACTACCGGGGCTCGCAAAAAGCGCGGGTCCGGTGAGCAGGCCGTTAGGCGCAATCTCAAAATCACTATGCCCACGGAGGTGCTAGATGCAGGGGCTCAATACCCTCACTGCGAATATCCGGCGCGAATGGCTGGCGAGAATACTGGATGGATCGAAGAAGATTGAGTATCGAGACGTTACTGACTACTGGCTGTCCAGACTCGAACGGGTCGGCCCTCCACCTTTTCTGCTGCGACTCATCAACGGTATGAGACCAGATTCACCTGAGGCTACACTGTTGGTGGACCGGGTTGACATAGACATTTTGGCAGGACAGATACGTCTGCACATTAAGGAAATTCGTGAGACTATACGCTGGAATCCTGCATGGCACTCGAAATACCCTCCCCTTCAACCTGAACCGCCTCTCGATCCATCGTCTTTGTTTAAGGAACCATTAGCCAAATCCAATATCCGACTTGCTGTTTCCTTGCCTATTAAGGAATCATTGTCACCTGGGAAACCTGTCACGTTCGCACTGCCCTTGGCGGACGATACCTACGGGCAATTTGCACAAGCGCCTGAGGGCATCTTTGCTGTAGGGTTGGAGGCGGATAATCAAGTCCGACAGGTTGCACTCCTCAGTGCATACGACCGTATCTTTGAGGATGTCGTTGATTACACCGTTGTCGCATTGCCGGAATGTACCTAATGAAGATTGCCGCCGACGCGCTACGCGTGCTGCTGATCCTTTCGATCGCTTAACATGGAACATGACAACCATGGCTTACGGTTGTCTCGTAAAATATGTGGTGGATCATAAAATGATCAGAGAGTTTCGCGTTGTCATTGAAAAGGACGAAGACGGGTATTTTGTCGCTTCCTTACCGACGCTGCGGGGCTGTCATACCCAGGCAAGATCCCTGGATGTACTTATGAAAAGGGTAAGGGAAGCGATTGAACTTTGTCTCGAAGTTGAAGAACCCGTACCTACCGAGTTCGTCGGTGTGCAGAGAATAGCCATTACCGCATGAGTACTCTTCCCGCAATTACAGGGAACCGCTTTATCAAGAGTCTTGGAAGGCTTGGTTTTGAAGTCGTTCGCCGGAAGGGAAGCCAGCATTTTCTCCGTCATCCGGACGGCAGATGCACGGTGGTTCCTGTTCATCGTGGCGAGACAATTGGTCGCGGGCTGCTGGCGCAAATGCTCAAAGACTGTGAAACAACGGAAGAAGAGCTGAAGAGTCTGATGTGAGCGGACAACGGCATACATCGGACAAGCCGCTGAGGCCGGACGTCCGGCTAGAAAAGGAGAACCCTATGAAAAGACTTGGTTTGCTCATGCTTCTATTGTTTTTTGTGGTGCTGAGTGGTTGTGCCACCAGATCCATCTCTAACTCCGGTTACAATCCGGGTGGCTATTACAGCCGGGGAACCGACAACCCGCTCTATAAGGGCGAGTTAAGTGAATTCGATGTCCTCGGCATCGATGCGGGAAAAGAGATAACGGAACAGGACATACTTGCGGCTGCAAGTACCGGCAAGAGCCGGCTCACTTTGCGCAAAGGCGATTCCATTCTTCTCATCCAATCGGGAGCCATGATTCCAGATCAAGACATGACGGAGAGCGCTGAAAGGTACTTTTCCGTGAGCGTCTTCACCGGCGTCCCCGAGCAGGGAAAGAAGACCAACGCAAGCTATGCGAAGGCGCTGCGGCTTGCCGCTGCCGGAGCAGGCATCGAAAAGATCCTGGTCTACTGGGGCGTTCTTGAATCGGGAACAAAGAATCTCATCACAAAGTCTGTCTCCTGGGTTCCCCTGGCAGGGATGGCAATCCCGGACCAGGCCCAGGAACTTCGCATTCGTCTGAAGGTTGCCCTCATAGACGTCAAGACGGGTCAGTGGGACATTTTCGTACCAAAGGTTTTCGAAGACACAGCGTACAGTGCTTCCCTCACCCGCGAACGCTCCGATCAACAGCAGGTTGAGCTGCTGAAGACAAAGGCTTATCAGGCAGCTATTGAGGGTACGTTGGCGCGGTACTCGAGGTGAGCCATAACAGTAATCGGCTACAGATGAGCACCCACTGGAAATCTCAACCTCCATGGACAGTGATCCATCTTGGGCTGAAATCAAAGGGGATGACTTGAGGATGCTTTTAAAGGCGAGCATCAGCAATATTGCCTGTTGAGGCCGGCGGAAAAAGTCCCGGAGCAGCCGATGGATCTTGTCGTCACTGGGCGCATCGTTGTTCTACGGGATTCGGGATGAACGCCGAGCGGCAGGGTTACCCCTCCCGGATCAGTTGAAGCAGGTCCTCCGCCGACATCCGGCCGCTCATATCGCTGCCTTCCAGCAGGCTGTTGGCCAGGTCGCGCTTGGTGCCGTGGAGCTTCAGGATTTTTTCTTCGATGGTGTTCTTCGTCACCAAGCGGTAAACGGTTACGGGACGCTGCTGGCCGATGCGGTGCGCCCGGTCGGAGGCCTGATCCTCCACGGCCGGATTCCACCAGGGGTCCATGTGGATGACGTAGTCCGCCGCCGTCAGGTTGAGGCCAACTCCCCCGGCCCGGAGGCTGATGAGGAACAGGGAGCCCTGTCCCGCCTGAAAGGCCTCCACTTCCCGCCGGCGTTCCTTGGGCGGTGTGCTGCCGTCGAGGTAGCGGTACTCGATGCCCTTCTCCTTCAGATAATTCCGGATCAGGGTCAGATGGCCGACGAACTGGCTGAAAACCAGCGCCTTATGGGAATTTTCCAGCAGCTCCTCCACCACTTCCCCGAACAGGGCCAGTTTGGAGCTGGTCAGGACGCTTTCCGGCAGAACCAGTCGGGGGTGGCAGCAGGCCTGCCGCAGCCGCATGATCTCCGCAAGGATCTTCAGGTGCTTCTGTCCCGAGGGGCTCTCGTCCTGCTCCAGGGCTTCCACGGCCTCTCGCCGCAGGGCCTCGTAGAGGGCTGTTTCTTCCGGAGACATCTCCACCTGGAGGGTTACCTCGGTTCGGGGAGGCAGCTCATCAAGCACCTGGGATTTGATGCGCCTCAGGAGGAAAGGGGAAACCAGCTTCTTCAACCTCTTCCTGGCTTCCCTGTCACCGTTCTTTTCAATGGGGATGGCATAGCGTTCGTTAAACTGCCGTCGGGAGCCAAGCAGTCCGGGATTGATGAAGTCGAAGAGGGTGTAGAATTCACCCAGGTGATTTTCAATGGGGGTACCGGTAGTAATCAGGCGGAAATCGCCCTTGAGGGCCAGGGCGGCCTGAGCCCGCTGGGTCTCGAAATTCTTGATGGCCTGGGCCTCATCGAGGATGATGGTGCGCCACTGGACGGTTGCCAGGAGTTCCGCTTCCTGCTGCAGCAGACCGTAACTGCAGATCATCACATCCATGCCCTGGAGACTTCCGATCAGCTCCTCACGGTGCCGGCCGCCGAACAGGCCGGGATTGAGGGTCGGTGCGAAACGGTTGATTTCAGCCAGCCAGTTCATGCAGACGGACGTGGGAGCAACCACCAGGGCGGGCCCCTGGGGGGCCCGCTGCAGAAGAACTGCCAGGGCCTGAAGCGTCTTTCCCAGCCCCATGTCGTCCGCCAGGCAGGCACCCGCCCCCCAGGACGACAGGCGGGACATCCATTCAAAACCGACCACCTGGTAATCCCGCAGCTCCGCCATCAGTGTGGAGGGGACGGTGGGCTTCAGGGACGTCCCCTGTTCGAAAGCTTTCAGCCGCTCCTTCCAGGAGGTGTCCCGATTCACGTGGGGAAAATCGTCAAGGAGATCGTCCATGACGGGAACCGCCAGGGCGTGGCATCGGACAGCGTCTGCCTCCTTGTCCACATAGGGGTTCATTTCATCCAGGCGCTGGCGCAGCGCCTCGGTGAGGGCGACAAAGCGGCCTTCCCCAAGGGGCAGAAAACGGCGGGGTGCGTTTTCTGCCAGTTCGAGGAGCGTTTTCATGTCCAGAAGCAGGCCGTCATCCAGTTTGAGCTGACCCTCCAACTCGAACCAGTCTCCGGATTTGCGAATCTTCATGCGGAGCGAATCGAACGTTGCCGTCTGTGGCGTCTTCAAGGATTCTCCCTCAGGCCATTCCACAACCGCCTCCCCCTGCTCCTGCAGGGCTTTCAGCTCCAGCAGCACTTCCAGGCAATCCTCCGGATTTTCCAGGTACCCCTGTCCCCGGTTGTTGAGCACCAGGGCCAGCGTAGGGCAGGAATCTTCCAGGAGCTTTACCTTCCGGATTTCCAGGGCGAGATCCCGTCGGGCAAGCATCCGTTTCCCGTCCATGTCCGCCATGACGTGCTCCATGCCTTTGCCCGGTTGCAGGCGGATTCCGCCACTGCCGAAGGGGCGCATCAGCACTTCCACGTGGAATCCGTCGCCGATCGGTGCCAGCTGAACCACCGGATGGGGATCGCCTTCAATCTCCTCGAGGGCCTCCGCGCTTCCGCCGATGGTGGAATGGATGGTCACAAGGGTGGAAAGCTCCGCCATGGCTTCGATGAGCTCATTCTTGGCCGTTTCCGGGACCGTCAATCCCTTGCCGCCCAGGATCTGCCCGATGCGCCGATGTGCGTCCGACAGCTCACAGACCTTAAAGCGGGTGGGGCTTTCCGGTAGCAAAGTCACCCGGGATTCCGAAAGGGGAACGCTCAAGTGGAGGCACAATCCTTCCTGGGATTCCATCACCACCAGTTCCACCTCCCCCCGGAGAAACTCCACGGATTTTTCCGGGTTCTCTTCGGAAAAAATCAGGGGATGGCCCACGAGCAGCGGCAGGGTCTTTTCCCAGTCAAAATAATACTCGGCGCTGCTGTATCCTCCGTAATAGCGAGCTTCCGCTTTCAGGGTCGCCCGGATCATGTGATCCTGACGGCTCAGGTACTCCAGGTTGGTCCCCTTGTGCAGCCGGCTGAGGGCGACGGGCCGCCCCGAAGTCCAGCCCCCGCGGGCCTTCTGCCTCTGCTCCAGCGGTTTGAGGGACAGCCCCTCCTCTCCGTGCCGGAAAAGCCAGATCAGCCGTTTTTCAGCGGAAGCGGCAGCAGGGCGCTCCGTCTCCGCCGCCTGCTTCAGGGCCCGGAGGCTTTTCCTCCAGGGCTCTTCAAAATGGATCAATGGGATCAGAGAGACCAGCCCTGTAGCGTCACTGATCTCCCGGACCTGCTGCCGGTACAGGGCCGCATTGACGCCGCCGGCGTCCAGCAAGCCGGCGCATTCCATCGCGGCCCAGGACATGTCGCTTTCCCGAGCCTGCCGATACAACTCCTGCAGCGACACAATGGTCTTTGATCCCAGGCGGCGCTTCTGCCAGTATTCCGCCAGGGCGGTGAAAATGGCCCCGATACCGGTCCCTTCCTGAGGCGAATCGTAAGCGGGGTAGTCCGGGTCCATCATCAGGGTGGCAGCGATTTTTCGCAGGGCGGTCAGGCCGGCAATATAAAAGCTGTTGGGATTGTTGCGGTGGGCCGTCAGGTACAGATATTTTTTGATTTTCGCCGCCCCTGCTGTGTCCGGGGATGCGGAATAGGACTTCAGTAAAGCCAGCAGGAAAAAAAGGCCCGCCGGATCGATAAAGAAATTGTTCCGAATACCGGATCTCCGGATCAGTTGGCGCAGTTCCGCCTCGTAGGCGGCGATGGACTCCTCGTTCTTCCCTTCAAGGAAGTAAAGGCATCCCTGCAGGCCATCCGTTGAGCCTTCTTCTTCGTTTCTCAACTTATCCAGAAGCCCCCGGGCTTCATCAAAGCGCCCTCCCAGCAGCAGGCGAAGGGCCAGGACATGGAGAAGTGGGCGCTCTCCGTAACCCTGCGGCTGTTCCCCGAAGGCCAGAGCCAGGGCGTCGTTGAGCGGCGCCCCGTCAGGTTCAAGGAAGATGAGGCTCTGGAAAAGGATTCGGGATAACGCGGCGGAGCGGAGATCCAGGGGCAGTGTGGCGAACCAGGCCGGATCGAAGGGCGCGTTGCAGATGCGCAGAAAAGGGTCGGGGATGCGGAAGGGTACCGGGCAGTAGCGCAGCATCTGGTCGTAGAGCGCCTTGACCTCGCGGGAATCCCCTCGGTACAGGGCGATACGGAAATCCCGCAGAACACGCTTCCAGTCGTATTCCGGAGAATAGCGGGAAAGATAGCGATTTCCGGGCATGAGCCGTTGAATTGTCCGGGCCATCTTCTCAAAGTGCCCGCCAGCAACGGCCAGCCGGGTGACTATTTCCCGGAAGCCTTCCGGGCATTGATAGTGGTTATCCACCAGGCCCAGCTTCAGAATCCGCTTCAGGGCCGGCTGCAGGTTCTGCCAACTGGTCCTGCCTGTTCCGTTGGAGTGAATTCCCGTGACATCGAAGCAGCGGATGACCGTGGTCATGCTCATCGGTTCCATCGCAATGGAACAGAACTGGACCAGGAGCTGCTCCGCCGGCGATAATGCGTTATAGAGTGATGAAAGCTGTTCGCTTTTTTTTGAAGTGGATGCCGAAGTGAATTGCCGATTCATAAATGCTCAATCATCCTATTTCTGGATCACCTATTCTGCCGGGATTCTGCTTTATTTGCATCCATGATGCAAGATTTTTTCTCAGGGAAATGCCGGTGCCCTCCGGCAGGGTGACATCGGCCTTCCCAAAGCTAAACCTCGAATAAAATCGGGAAATGTGTTACCAAGAAACCTATCAACAGCCAATGGCATGAGGAGGTTTTTATGAGAGTTCGCGTATCCGCTGTTTTTGAACAGGCCGGTGAAATTCTCTGCATGAAGTACGTCTACGGCGGAAAGGAGGTCTTTGCACTTCCCGGCGGCGGGGTGGACAAAGACATACCGCTCCAGGAAGCCATTGTGAACGAATGGAAGGAAGAACTGGGACTCAAAATCGATATCGGCGACATCATCCTGATCGGTGAAGCCCCTGCCGGAAAGAGGCATCCCCAGACCCTGCACATTGTTTTCGAGGCAACGGAAATCCGAGGCACTCCGAAAGTGCGGCCGGACGCCACTCATTCCCTGGATGTCGCCTGGGTTTCCCTGGATCGATTACCTTCGCTTCCCCTGTATCCCGACGTGGGCAAACAGCTTTCCATCAGCCTCTCCGAGGCTCCCCGCCGGTCCATCACCTTCATCGGCAACTGCATGGAGCGGGGTTACTGGTAACGGAAATCCTCCGTTGATCCGCCGCCCAGCACCTTGTACAGGGTGACCCTGCTGGTGAACCCTTCAAGGCGAAGGGCTGTCAAGGCCTGCTGAGCGCTGTACAGGGAGCGATGGGCGTCCAGGACGCTCAGGTAGCTGTCGATTCCCCTTTCGTAGCGGGCGTCGGCGAGTCGGTAAGTATTGGCGGTCGCTTCCACGAGGGATTGCTGGGCCGCCAGCTGCTCTCCCAGGGTGCCCTTCAGAGCCAGGGCATCCGCCACTTCCCGGAAGGCGGCCTGAATCGTCTGCTCGTAACGGGCTACGGAGATCTCCCGCTCCACTTTTGTGACATCATAAGCGGACCAGGTGCGGGCGTCGAAAATCGGCATGACGATCTGGGGACCGAAACTCCAGGTGCCCTGTCCAGACTTGAACAGGTCGGAAAGGTCGGCGCTTGCCGTTCCGAGAGTGGTCGTCAGGGAGATGCGGGGGAAGAAGGCCGCCCGGGCGGCGCCGATGTTGGCGTGGGCCGCTTTGAGCCTGTGTTCCGCGGCCAGCACATCGGGCCGGTTCAACAGCACATCGGAAGACAGTCCGGCCGAGACCTCCTTCGGAGGTTTGATCCCACTGAGCTCCGAAGGGAGGAGCTCCGCGGGAACAGGGGTCCCGGCGAGAAGATTCAGGGCGTTGACATCCTGCGCCGCCCATTGTGTGTAAATGGCGACGTTTCGCCTGGCTGTATCCACCTGGGTCTGCGCACGGTTGAGATCAAGCTCCGATGCGAGCCCCACGTCATAGCGCTTCAGGATCAGATTGTAGGCGGTTTGCTGGGCTTCAAGCGTGGAGCGGGAAAGGGCGAGATTCTCACCATCGGCGGCCAGGGCAAACCAGACGTTGGCCACCTCTGACACCAGCAGAATCTGTGTGTTGCGCCGGGCCTGGTCCGTTGCCAGATATTCTTCCAGGGCTCGGTCCTTGAGGCTCTGGATGCGTCCAAAAAAATCGATTTCCCAGGAACTGACGCCGAAATCGACACGGTATTGCTCCCGGGTTGTTCTGCGCCCGGAGGAGGAGAGGTCCGCCGGCACCCGTTCCTTGATTCCGCTTCCGGCCGCATCCAGCGAGGGCAGCAGTTCGTCGCGCTGAACGCGATAGAGCGCACGAGCCCTCTCGACGTTCAAGGCCGACAGGCGCAGGTCGCGGCTGTTTTTCAGGGCGATTTCGACGGCCTTTTGCAGGCGTTCCTCGGGAAGAAATTCCCACCATGGCAAATCGGCTGCCAGCCTGGAAACGGCAGGCCGTTCTTCCTGGTAGGCGGCACCCGTCGGCCAGTTGCCGGGGACGGGAGGCGCCGGGCGGTCGTACTTCGGCGCCAGGGTGCATCCTCCCAGCAGGACCGCAAGGATTCCCAGCATCAAAAGCCGGCATCTATCTTTGCTTCTGTTCATGATTTTCAATCCTCGATTGGATTTTTCTTCTCTTCTTCGACAGCCTTGAGCTCATCCGTCAGTTCCTGATCGATCACACCAATGCGGTGGGATGTGTTTAGCGGATCTGTTCCGGCCGCGTTCTGCTGCAGTTTTTTCCCGAACAGTTTTTCGATCATCACGTAGAAGAGGGGAGCAAAAATGATCACCAGGACCGTGGCGGTGACCATTCCTCCCAGCACGCCGGTGCCGATGGCATTCTGGGCGCCCGCGCCAGCTCCTGTAGCCAGGGTAAGGGGAAGAACGCCGAAGCCGAAGGCCAGGGAGGTCATAACGATCGGCCGGAAGCGCAGTCGGGCCCCCTCCAGTGTGGCTTCGATCAGATCCATGCCCCTTTCCCGTCCGGCTTTCGCGAACTGGACGATCAGGATGGCGTTCTTGGTCGTGAGCCCCAGGGTCGTCAGAAGGCCGATCTGAAAATAGACGTCGTTGGGCAATCCCCGCAGGCTTGAGGCGATGACGCCGCCAATGACCCCGAGAGGCAGGGCGAACAGGATCGAAAAAGGGATCGGCCAACTCTCATAGAGGGCTGCCAGGCAGAGGAAGATCACAAAAATGGAAAAGGCATAGAGCAATCCAGCCTGAGAGCTGGCCATCCGCTCCTGGTAGGAAAGGCCGGTCCAGTCGAAGCCGACACCCTGCGGCAGCTTTGCGACAAACCCTTCCATGGCCTCCATGGCTTCACCGGAACTCCTGCCCGCCGCCGCCTCTCCCACGATGTTTACGGACGGGAAGCCGTTGTATCGCTCCAGTTTGGGAGAGCCGGATGTCCAGTGTCCAGCTGCAAAGGAGGAAAAGGGAACCATCCGGCCCGCGTTATTGCGCACGTGAAGCTTTTCCAGGTCGCTGGGCAGCATGCGGTAGGGGGCATCCGCCTGGACGTATACCCGTTTGACCCGGCCGGCCTGGATGAAGTCATTGACATAGGCGCTGCCGAAGGCCGCGGAGATCGTGCCGTGGATCGACGTTATCGGCAAACCAAGCGCGCCGGCCTTTTCCCAGTCGACGTCAACCCGGTACTCCGGCACATCTTCCAGGCCATTGGGTCGGACCTTCGTCAACACCTTGTCTTGAGCCGCCATGCCGAGGAGCTGATTCCGGGACGCCATCAGCCGGGCGTGCCCCATGCCGCCCCGGTCGAGGAGCTGGAGGTCGAACCCTTTGGACGTGCCCAGTTCAATCACTGCGGGAGGTGCAAAGGCAAAAACCATGGCGTTGCGAATCCCGGAAAATGTTCCCATGGCCCTTCCCGCCACGGCTCCCACCTTCAGATCCTGCCGTTTTCGTAAATCCCAGTCCTTCAACTGGACAAAGGCCAGTCCCGCGTTCTGCCCCCGGCCGGAAAAGTTGATTCCGGAAATCGTCATGATGGATTTGACGGCGTCTTTCTCGTTTTCCAGAAAGTGCTTCCTGACCGTTTTCATGACGTCGTCCGTCTGTTCCAGGGCTGAATTTGCCGGAAGCATAGCCTGAACCATGAGAAATCCCTGATCTTCGTCGGGAAGATAGGAGGTGGGCATACGGAGGAACAGAAATCCCATGGCGGCCACAATCACGAGAAAAACCGCCAGATAGCGGAACTTTCGGGAGAGGGAATGGTCGACCAGGCGGAGATAGAGATCACGGATACGGGAAAACGTGCGGTCAAACCACCGGAAAAAGGGGCGCAGAAAAAAGATGGAGTTCTCCGCCGTTTCGTGCCCGGCAGGCACCGGTTTGAGAAGGGAGGCGCAGAGGACCGGCGTCAGAATGAGGGCCACCAGAACGGAAAGCAGCATGGAGGCGATGATGGTGATGGAGAACTGGCGGTAGATGACCCCCGTGGATCCGCTGAAAAAAGCCATGGGGCCGAAGACCGCAGAGAGCACCAGCCCGATGCCGATCAGGGCGCTGGTGATCTGTTCCATGGACTTGCGGGTGGCCTCTTTGGGAGAAAGCCCTTCTTCTGTCATGATCCGCTCGACGTTTTCCACCACGACAATGGCGTCATCCACCAGGAGGCCGATGGCCAGTACCATGGCAAACATGGTCAGCATGTTGATGGAAAATCCGAAGAATCCCAGCACCGCAAAGGTTCCGAGGAGCACGACAGGCACGGCGATGGTCGGGATCAGCGTGGCCCGAAGATTTCCCATGAAGAGGAACATGACCAGAAAAACCAGCAGGATCGCCTCGAAAAGGGTCTTGACCACTTCCTGAATAGCCACGCTGACAAAAGGTGTGGTGTCGTAGGGATAAACGACTTTCATGCCGTTCGGAAAGAAACGGCTCATTTCTACCATCTTGTTTCGAACATTATCCGCCGTCTCCAAGGCATTGGCGCCTGCGGCCTGCCGAATGGCCAGTGCGGCGGAAGGTTTGCCGTTGTAGTGCGCCTGGATGTCATAGGTTTCCGTGCCCAGCTCCGTCCTGCCTACATCCTTGACCCGCACAACGGAGCCGTCCGGATTGGTGCGGAGAGGAATGGCGGCAAACTCCTCCGGCGTCTTGAGCATGCTCTGGACGATGATGGCGGCGTTGAGCCGTTGGCCTTCCACAGCCGGGGCGCCGCCGAACTGACCTGCGGAAACCTCCACGTTGTAAGACTTCAGCGCCGAAAGGACATCCTGGATGGTCATTCCGTAATCGGTCAGCTTGTCGGGGTTCAGCCAGATCCGCATGGCATACTGGGAGCCGAAGATCTCCACCTCGCCCACTCCCGGCACCCTGGAGAGCACCTTTTCCAGGTTGGATTGGGCATAGTCGCGCAGGTCATTGCCATCCATGCTTCCGTCTTCCGAGATCAGTCCCACGATCAGCAGCCAGTTCCGCGTGGATTTGGCCACCTTGACACCGGCGTTCTGCACCACCTCCGGCAGGCTCGCCATGGCGAGCTGAAGCTTGTTCTGCACCTGAGCCCAGGCAAGATCCGGATCGGTTCCCGGGGCAAAGGTCAGCTCAATGCGGGACTGGCCGGAGGAATCGCTGGTCGCTGAAAGGTACAGCATCTTGTCGAGGCCGGTCATCTTCTGTTCGATGATCTGGGTGATGCTGTTTTCGACCGTCTCGGCGGAAGCCCCCGGGTAGAAAGCGGTAATGGCGATGGACGGCGGCGCGATGGGGGGGTACTGTGAAATGGGCAGATTGTAAATGGCCAGGCCTCCCGCCGCCATCATGATGATGGCGATGACCCAGGCGAACACCGGCCGGTCCAGAAAGAATCGTGATAACATCGTGAGCCTCCGTCAGTTTGTTTCCGTCGCCGGAGGGATCACGCGTCCGCTCTCCCCGCTGTCTGTTGCCTTGGCGGCAGCAAAAGGGACCACCTTCACGGGAATCCCCGGTTTGACCTTCTGCACCCCCTCCACGATTACCCGATCGCCGGCTGCGAGACCCGATGACACCAGCCATTTATCGCCGATGGTTCGGTCGACCTTCAGCATCCGCTGCTGGACTTTTCCGTCGGCGTCCACAATCAGGGCAAAGGGATTCCCCTTCGGGTCGCGGCTGACGCCCTGCTGGGGGACCAGGAGGGCCTGTTCATGGACCCCCTCTTCGATGACGGCCCGCGCGTACATTCCGGGGAGAAGAATTCCCTCCGGATTGGGGAAAATAATGCGGAGAATAAAGGATCCGGTCGTCGGGTCAACCGTGATGTCACGGAACTGGAGCTTTCCGTCCAGGGGATAGAACGTGCCGTCCTCCAGGAGAAGTTTGACTTTTGCCGAATTGACGCTCTCCTTCTTGAGGGTGCCGCTGGCCATGCTCTTTTTCAGATGCAGCAGACTGCTGCTTGACTGGGTGACGTCGACGTAGATGGGGTCGATCTGCTGAATCGTGGTCAATGCGATTCCCTGGCCGGCCGTTGCCAGGGCGCCGACGGTCACCAGCGATCTGCCGATGCGACCGGAAATGGGGGCGGTAATCCGCGTATGGGCCAGGTTGATGCGGGCGGTTTCCACTGCCGCTTTGCCGGCCTGGATTTCCGCCTCGGCCTGCTTGAGGGCGGCGGCGGCATCATCGTATTCCTGCCGGCTGACCGCCTTGCTGCCGACCAGCTCCTTGTAGCGTTCGGCCCGATAGCGGATGGAAGTCACATTGGCCTCCGCCCGGGAGAGGTTGGCCTTGGCGCTGGCATAGGCCGCCTGATATGTCGACGGATCAATCTGATAGAGAACATCGCCGGCCTTTACATCCGATCCCTCTGTGAAATGGCGCTTCTGGAGAATGCCGTTCACCTGGGGCCGAACCTCCGCCATCAGATAGGCGGATGTCCGGCCGGGCAGTTCGTTGGTGATCTTTACCTGCTCCGGTTGCACGGTTACCACGGCCACTTCGGGAGGGCCACCCTGCGGGGGCTGTTTCTGTTCTCCGCAGCCGGCAACAACCAGGAATCCGGCGAGAGCTCCTGCAATAGCTATGAGCCTTACGCTGTCACGAATGTTCATGTTCCACCTCTACCGCTTGAAATGAAAGAGTCCGCATCCTCTGCTGTTTTCCCGATGCCGGATTTCGTATGGCTATGAACGGCAAAATGTTTTAAATAAGAACCACCGGATTTTCCTGAATGAAAATTCATTCTGAATCGCCTTTCCTTATCTTTTGACTCCATCCCAGCAGGCCTCCACGGTCCGTATGATCAGGGTATCGTCCAGGACGATGAACCCCAGGATATGATCCCGCGCCAGAGCGACCAGGGGGCCGAAGGCCAGGTCACAAAGGACGGCAAAGGGGAAATCCTTCAGAACCTGCTGGTCGATCCCCTCGGTAAAGAGCTGCCTGACGATATCCACGTCATCCGCCTTGTTCAGAAGCTGATCCTTCCGGAGGGAAATGCCGTAGGGGGAGTTGTGGTACTGCTCCACGTAACGGAAATGCGCCGGAAACGATATGAAATAGTGGAGAAGGGTGGTCCCGACGAGGAGAAACCGCTCCCGGAAGGGCTTTTCCGCAGAGTATTCCTTCCGGAGAGCCCCGAGGATCTTTTCCTCCAGTTCGTGGTACAACGCGTTGATCAGAACATCCTTATTCTCGAAGTATCGATAGATGGTGCCCACAGCGACATCGGACTTCTCGGCGATCATCGCCATCGTGGCGCCGTGAAAGCCCTTCTCCGTGATCAGTTCCAGTGCGGCCTGAATGATTTCATTCCGTTTGTCCGGCATCGTCATGGTTTTCTCTTTTCTGTGAAGAAAATGAATGAACATTCATTCATCGGATAAGCCGATTTCTTAATTTTTTTCCCTGAATTTTGTCAAGCCTTTTCATTGTTTTCAGACGGGACACAGCAGCGGACCCTGCCGGAACGCGGTCGGGAAAGATCCCCTGGTATCCGCGTCGACGGTATGATAGGAATTTTCATTCACATTGCATGCCTCGTCTGGGGGCCTGATTCAAGCCCGGATGGACTTTGTGGAAACGCCGGCTATGATCCGGAAAAGGGATTGAAACGAATGGGAAGGATGATCGAAAAGGCCCGGTTTATCGCCAGGCCGAACCGGTTCACGGTGCGCTGCGCTCTGGGTTCTGAAATCCTGGAGGCCTATCTGCCCAATCCGGGACGTCTATGGGAGCTGCTGCTGCCGGACAGCGATCTTTATGTCATCCGGCAGGAAGCCGGAGCTAACCGTAAACTTGAGGGGCTCGTCGTGGCCGTCGAACGGGAGGGCCGTCCCGTCATGCTCCATACCCTGGCCTGCAATGACATTGTGGCCGACCTCCTGAGCCGGCGCTGCCTGCCCGGTTTCGAAGAGATGCGGATTGTGCGGCGGGAAGTCACCCGAGGTTCCAGCCGCTTCGACTTTCTGCTGGAGGAGGGCGGCCTACAGCACCTGCTGGAGGTGAAATCCTGTACGCTCTTCGGCCGTCGGATCGCCATGTTCCCCGATGCCGTCACCTCCCGCGGCCGGCGGCATCTGCTGGAGCTGGCCGAGCTTGCCCGGCAGGGGACGCCGGCACATGTCCTGTTTCTTGTCGGCTGCCCCCATGTGGACTACTTTCTACCCGACTACCACACCGACTTTGCCTTTGCGTCGGCCTTTCAAGCTGTACGAGACCTGGTCCGGTTTCATCCCCTCGCGGTCGACTGGCAGCCGGACATGACGCCCGGCCCGAACATCCGGAAACTGTCGATCCCCTGGTCTCTTCTGGAGCGGGAAAATGGGGACTTCGGCTGCACCCTGCTGATCCTTCATCTTCCCGGGGATGTGACGTTTTCATCGTCCGGTTCGGCCCGCCTGCTGTTCAGGAAGGGCTACTATGTTTCCGTCGATTCTCTCCATTCCGGGTTGAACCGCCGCCTTCAATCGGCCCTCCGAAAACCGGGGGCGGCGAGAGTCGGCGGTGCAGGCGTTCTGGAGACCCTGAAGGCTGCCGCGGACGGTCGCCAGATCATCCCGATCCGGACGGCGGAGCCGTTGGAGGCGGAACTGGCCGACGCCATCGCGCGCGTCGCCGACTGGACTCTTACGCCCGCTGAATTTCCGGAGGAGCCGGACTCCCCTCGCATCTTCGGGATGACCGACCCTCCCCTTAACCGCCGCGCGTTCGTGGACCTGCTCCTGGATTTTCGCATCAACCGCCTGGAAAAGCATCTTGCCTGAAGAGGGGATGCCTGTCCCGTAACGCCGGGGCTTAGCCTTCGGATACCTATCATTCCTTACTCCATTTCAGAAGCAGGAAAGGCTTAAATCAGATTTTCAAGGCCCATAAATCAGGCCTTCCCCGATTGTGAAACACCTCACACTCCTGTATTCAAAAAAACAGATTCTATCGCCCGGCGATGAAACGACGGCCGCGGCGGGAATCAGCATCTGTCAGATGGCGTGCCTGTTTGCCTTTTAAAAAAATCGTGAGGTGTACTTGGCAGATGATTCAAGAATTCAAATGCGAAAAAATATGGGGATGGAACCCAATCCGGATGTTTGCCCTTCCGGCTGCCCTGTGGATCCTGCTGACCTCGTTGAATCTACTGGATTACTTTGCGACGGAGCACGCGTTATCCAAAGGCTGCCGTGAACTGAACCCTTTTGTGGCGAGGCTTTTCCAGATAGAAGAATTCAATGCGGTTCTGGCGACGAAGCTCTTGTTCCTGGCGGTTCTGTTTGTGCTGCTGCCCTTTGTTAAAAGCTGGAAGCTGGATCTTCTGGCAATCGCCACTCTCGTCTACGCAGTCGTTGCCACATACCACCTCTACGGAGCGTATCTCCTTCATTTCATGTAGCATCATCCCGGGATGGTCTTTCGGCGCTTGGGCCGCGGATGGACAAGAGCCCCGGAGATCCTTCCGGGATCGAGCCGCCGATGGCATTCTGCCGATCTTTACCTGCTAGTCACGGATTTCCCTTCTGAAGATTCCACCGATAAAGGCTCCGGCGTGAGGGTTGAATGCAGGAGCTGCAGGCGAACCGGCCGCTCCTCAGGGGCAATGGAGACCGCGTTCGGGAATTGGCGAAGAATGATGATTACCAGATGGCGACGACCGGCAGGAAGCTGAGGCTTGCTGCGGGCAGAGTGGGTGTCCGGCGACTCCCTGTAGGCCTGATGGACGATCTCGAAGCCGATGAAGAGGAATATGGGGGCGATAACGGCCCGGGGAATCAGTCCGAGAAAGAGGGACATCAGGCCGAACACGGTCAGTTATTTCAAGTATCCATCCGCCTGTTTCTTCTGTTCCTGCGACCTCTGCGAAAAATTGACGGGTGTGCCTGGTGCGCTCTGTGCAGGAACATGGGCGATCATCAAATGAAGGAAGGTGCGTATGATGCCCAAAAAAAGGATCGGCTTTCCGGCAACCCTTTCCGTTGCCCTGTTTCTTCTGAGCGGCTGCGCTTTTCCCCTTCGGTCCGGTCCGGAGGCGAACTCGGTTTCCATTGTCTCCAGGGAGCTCGTCAAAACGACCAGGAGCTGGGATGGGCAGCTGCTGCCTGCATATCCGCAAAGTCAGCCGGAGATCTCGATTCGAAGGATCACCATCCCCGCGGGGGCCCGGCTGGAAACGCACAGCCATCCCGTAATCAACGCCGGCATTGTGCTCAGTGGGGGGCTGACGGTCGTGACGACCAAGGGAGAGACGTTGTACCTCAAGGCCGGGGACCCCATCGTCGAGGTGGTGAACAAGCTCCATTACGGCGTGAATGAGGGGACCATTCCAGCGGAACTTGTCGTCTTTTATGCCGGGACCGTCAGCGTGCCGATCACCGTTGTCCGGGAGCGATCAGAAGGCTCCGTGATCCCGCCGGCAGGCGGCAATCCCCGACTGGATGCGCCGGAGACGGCGTCCGGTCCCTCGCAGGGATCTTGATCAGGATTGGACTCTCTGATAGGTCTGTCCCGTCGGGGACCGCCTCCCGGGGCCTCTTCAATTCCTTATCTAAAGAGCCGTCTGCAGCTGTGTCGGCTCCAGCAGGCAAGAATTTTGACTTCCTCACCTTCTGACAGATCCTATCCGGCAGCAAGCCGAACCGTGGCCCTGGTCGTTACCACCATGGCCTCTTTTCTTACGCCGTTTATGGGATCCGCCATCAATGTGGCCCTTCCCGCCCTGGGCCGGGAATTTTCCCTGAACGCCCTGTTTATGAACTGGATGGCCACCATCTTTCTGCTGGCGGCGGCAATGAGCCTGGTTCCCCTGGGCAGAATGGCCGACCTTTTCGGGCGGAAAAGGCTTTTCCTCTGGGGCGTCGCCCTTTACACCCTTTCTTCCCTGGCCTGCAGCGCCGCTCCCGATGCCGTCATGCTGCTCATCCTGCGCTTTCTGCAGGGCATCGGCGGGGCCATGATCTTTGGGACGTCAACAGCCATCCTCATTTCTGTCTTTCCCCGCAGTGAACGGGGGAAAGTGCTGGGAATCAACGTTGCGGCCGTCTACACCGGGCTTTCCGCGGGGCCCTTGATCGGTGGAATCCTGACGCAGCATCTGGGATGGAGGAGCATCTTCCTGTTAAACGCCCTCCTGGGGCTGGCTGTTCTGTTTTGCACCCTGTGGAAGCTGAAAGATGAATGGGCCGAAGCCCGGGGAGAGAGGTTCGATCTGGCAGGCTCCGTCATTTACAGCCTGAGCCTTCTTTTGCTGATGGTTGGCGTTTCCTTCCTGCCGTCTGCGGCCGCCGGGTTATCCGCTGTTGCCGGGATTGCCGGCATCGTGGTTTTCCTGAGATGGGAAAAGGGGAATCCCAGCCCTCTGATCAACGTCTCCCTGTTCTATCAAAACCGTGCCTTCACCTTCTCCAACCTGGCCGCCCTGGTCCACTACTGCGCCACCTATGCCGTGAGCTTTCTCATGAGCCTCTATCTGCAGCTCATTGAGGGCCTGTCTCCACAGTACGCCGGTTTGATTCTCCTGATCCAGCCGGTTCTTCAGGCTGTTTTTTCACCGTTGATCGGCCGCCTCTCCGACCGGGTTGAACCCAGGATCCTGGCCTCCCTGGGGATGGCCCTCACCGTCTGCGGCCTGGGCCTGCTCACCTTTATATCCACCTTCTCGACCCTGTTTCCCATCCTGCTGAGTCTTGTTCTGCTGGGGATGGGGTTTGCCCTGTTTTCGTCGCCCAATGTGAATGCCATCATGAGTTCCGTCGACAGGAAGTTCCTCGGGCTGGCCTCCGGAACGCTGGCAACGATGCGGATTCTGGGACAGATGTTCAGCATGGGGATCGCCATGCTGATTTTCGCCCTTTTGATCGGAAAGGTGGAGCTGTCCCCACTTTACTATCCGCTGCTTTTAAAAAGCATGACATGGATCTTTTTCCTGCTCGCCCTGCTCTGCAGCCTGGGGATTTTCGCCTCTCTGGCCAGGGGCCCGATGCGCTGAAGGGGCCCCGCCTCCATCCCGCTATTCAATATCGAAGGCCTCCCTTGGAGAAAATTCCTTATACAGGTAGGGAAGGGCCTCGCGAATCGCCTCTGGAATCCGTCCGTATATCCCTTCGAATTCCTCCAGATATTCCCGGCGGCCGCGGTAAAAATCCCGGAGGCGCTTTTCCAGCAGGTCCTGGTCGTCAAAGAGCCGGTGTGCGGCCATAAGATCCAGGTTGGCCCGGTCGCACTTAATGGGGTAGTGGTAGCCCAGGTGGTCGGCCTCCAGGCTGAAGCGGAGCTGATTGCGGACCAGGTCGTTGTAGGTGGCCAGGGACTGCCGCAGGGCGACCTTGTCTTCCCGGATTCCGATGGTTCCCGTGTTGGCCAGATAGCACTGGATTTTATTGCGCTTGACGATGTCATAAAAAATCATCGCATGCTCCAGGCGGTCGCCGGCCATGAAGGGATCGAGGAAGAACTCCCGCTTGAAGCGGCCGGCTTCTTCAGGGTTTCCCCCGCTGCTTTCGATGGACTCCCCATAGATGAACTGCATGGTGGCCTGTTCCGGTGTCAGGCGGCTGATGACGTTGACCATGGGATTGCGGGTCAGAATGATGATGTAGTTCAGGCGATCGGCCCGCAGGCTTGGCGAGGCAATTTCCAGGTTGGCCCGGGAGACGACGGCCCTGCCGTTTCCTGTCTTGGAGATATCCGCGAAGTTGGGCATGTAGGGATACTTGGTCAGGGCCACGTTCTCCAGGAAGGCTTCCTTGGACTCCGCCGCCCGGAGGATTTCCGGCTGGCTTTCGTCCAGCCCTTCCGTCTTGACATAAACGCCGCCCATTTCGAAGGCCGCGTAACCTCCGTCAAACATCAGGGCGCCTCCATCATCGCCGATCATTTCCGAGCGCTCCCGGGGTATTTTCGTGAACTTGCGGCAGAGGGTCGTCGTCTTGCCGGTTGCGGTCAGGCCTGCCGCGGCGGTGACAATCTCCGTCATTTCCGGCCGGCCGGATGCCTGATCATAAACCCAGAGAAAGTCGCGGCGGGCGCCGGCATGGAGGAAAAGCCCGGTTTTGTCGATGGCCTTGATCCGCCAGTCTTCAAACTGGAAGATGCCCTTTTTCCCCTCCCCGAGATAAATCGTATTGCGGCAGATCTTGACCTGGTCTCCGCGCTTTTCGCCCAGCATGAGGCGGACGGAGATGTCCTTCTCCAGCAGCTTCTTCTCGCGGTTTCGCTCGAAGGACTCGTCGGTGAAGTAGATGATCGTGTAGGTGGGGTTGTCCAGGACGACCGGCGGATGATTGAAGAGGAGTTTCAGGCCGTAGGCGAGCTGGGCGTACTGCTCCGGGATAAGGAACCGTGCTGAAACACCGTCTTGGCCGTCTCCGATGAAGGTGTCCAGGGAGATGATCGTTTCCTTCTTCAGGAGCTCCAGCATTTCCGCCGCCAGTTGCGCTTCCTCCTCGCCGAAGGGATGGTCCACGCTGTTGCGGGTGTGGGGCGCCGAACGGGACATGGGCTCGGAATCCGCGGCCACCGAGCCGATCTGGGTTTGAATGACACCCTCCTGGCGCAGGGCGATTTCTTTCAATTCATCCAGAGAGCGGCCCTCGATGAGGCGGCCCTCCTTTCTGGCGGTTTCATAGAGCTGAGTGGCCGCCGCTTTGAAGATGTTCATGGATTTTCTCCCTTGCTGAGATCTGGATCCTGCATGGATGAACACAATGGGACCGGTTGTTCCGTCATTTCTTCCTTTCCGCCTGCGTTCTCAGTCAAGAGAAACGAAGGAGGCGTCTGTGATCCCGTCCAGAAGCTGGAAAGATTTTGCCCTGATCAGGAAGAACTCTGTTTCCGGGCTTTCGGCAAAGGACTTCAGGTGAGGATGCCGCTCCAGCAGCCGACCCCTGATCCGCTCTTTCCCCTCTTCACTTTCAATCCGTTCAAACCGGCCGTTTATGGTCAAAGCCTTTGTGTGAGGGCGGTTCTCCGGGGAGTCCTGCTCCCTGGTATCGACGAGCAGACTGACGGCGGGATTGGCGATCAGATTTTCAAATTTCCGGGTATTTCTGAGGGTCATCATGTAGATTTCCCTGCAGTCCTCATCAACGGCGTAAGACATGAGCGAACAATGGGGCTCATTTCCGGATACGGTTGCCAATACGCAGGTGTCCTTGGATTTCATCAGTTCTTTCATCACTTCCAGCACGGCATGAACCTCCCGACGGGGAATAGGGACATAAAACGCTTCCCTTGAAAAAGTGCCTTCCGGATGGAAGAGGTCGTGTGATATACGATTTCCATCTTGCCGAGGCGCTTTAAAAATACGGGAACTCGCATGAAATATCAATAAAATCCTTCTGCGAAGAAACGATTCCGATATGGATAAACGGACAACATCCCTGAAGCGGGCGGAACAGACCGCAGGCGATATTGCGGATTTCCTCCTGGCCTGGTATGAAAAGAATAAGCGGCGCCTCCCCTGGCGCAATACAAATGATCCGTATGCCATATGGCTTTCGGAGATCATGCTGCAGCAAACCCAGGTGGAGGGTGTTATTCCTCATTACCGACGTTTTCTGGAGCGCTTTCCAACGATCGAGGATCTGGCCCGGGCTACTTTGGAAGAGGTGCTCAAATCCTGGGAAAATATGGGTTATTACAGCCGTGCCCGTAATCTGCACGCGGCGTCCCGGCGGATTATGGACGTCCATGGCGGCCGGCTGCCTGAAAATCCCGATGAGCTCAAGGCGCTGCCCGGTATCGGCCCCTACACGTCAGGGGCCATTCTCAGTATGGCATTCGGGAAGGCCGTTCCGGCCGTCGACGGCAATGTAAAGCGGGTTCTGTGCCGGCTTTTCGCTGTGGACAGTCCGTTGAGCGACGGTGCAACGCAGCGGTTTATCACTGCTCTGGCGGAGAAGCTGGTTCCTGCTGAGAGGCCCGGTCCGTTCAATTCGGCTCTCATGGAGCTGGGGGCGCTTCTTTGTCGGCCGGGAACTCCGCAGTGTCCGGATTGTCCCCTGAGAACGAACTGCCTGGGCTACGCCGGCAACTGCCAGAATCGTCTGCCGGTTGCCGGAAAAAAGGCGAAACGGACGGACAAGGAAGCCGGCGCTGCGATTCTCCGTGATTCGGAGGGTCGTTTTCTCATCGTCCAGCGACCGGCAGACGGTTTTCTGGGAGGACTCTGGAAGTTCCCCGGCGGGATGCTCCATGCCGGGGAAACGGTCACGGAAGCCCTGAAAAGCCGCTGCCGGGAAGAGCTCGGCATTTCCATTTCCGTGAAGGATCACCTGATGACCCTTCAGCAGGTCTACTCGCATTTCCGGCTGACGCTTCACGTTTTTTCCGGGACGGTCCAGGGAGATGGTCCGCTATCGCCTGCCGCCGGCAACCGGCTTTGGGCGTCCCCTGGTGACATTCGGAAGTACCCCTTTTCACGAGTTGAGCTGAGGATTCTCGATGCCCTGTTCATCTGAGCCTTGCCGCCCTCTTCGGGCCTTTACTTTTCCATCCAACTCGGGTAATTTATGGGCAATTTCAGCTGGCCCGTTCAGCGGCGGCTGCAGATCAAAGCATACAAAACATGACGAGGATTTGGGTTTTTCCATGAATACGGACGATATCATCATTCGTTGTCTTAACTGTGGAACAAAAAATCGTATTCCCAGAACGCGGTTTAAGGAAAATCCCGTATGCGGCCGGTGCCATGCGAAGTTGGACGACATGATCATCCGGTGCCTGAATTGCGGGACAAAGAATCGCATGCCTGAAAATCGGCTCAATGCTCATCCCCTGTGCGGTCGCTGCGGTGCACCGCTGGTCGTGGAAAGCGACCTGCATACGCCTGTGGAGGTTACGGACAGTACGTTTTTAGGGGAGGTGCTGACATCGAACCGTTCCGTCCTGGTGGACTGCTGGGCGCCCTGGTGCGGTCCCTGCCGTTCCCTGGCCCCGCTTCTCGAAGAACTGGCCGCAAAATACGGGGGCGGAATCAAAATCGCCAAGCTGAATGTGGATGAGAATCCCCTGACCGCTCAACAGTACAATGTGCGGAATATACCCACCATGCTGCTCTTCTCCAAGGGGAGGCTGGTCAATACCCTCGTTGGACTGCTTCCGAAGGAGGAAATCGAGCGCCACCTGTTGTCCGTCATGGAGACGAGTTGATCCGGGTTGACGACGTGAAGATCTGGGCAGGATTGACAAAGGGGATGGGAAGGAGTGCCTGAAATTAAGCCGAAAAGATTGGAAGAAAACAGGGTCTACACGTGCCGCATTTTTGAGGTCTACGAAGGAAAGATTCAGCTGCCGGACGGGCGGGTCGCCAACCAGAGCTGGATTACTCACAAACCCGTTATTGCAGCTGTTCCGGTGACTTCTGAGGGGCGGCTCCTCCTCATCCGGCAGTATCGGTCGGCTGTTGAGCAGATGCTTCTCGAAATCCCCGCCGGCGCCGCGGACAAGGGGCCGGAGACGATCGAAGAGTGCGTTCAGCGGGAGCTTGCGGAAGAGATCGGGTTTCAGGCCCGTACGCTGGTCAAGCTGTTTGAAGGGTATCTGGTTCCCGGCTACTGCAATGAATACATGCACTATTATCTGGCCATGGATCTTTTTGCGGCTGCGCTGCCGCCCGATGTGGACGAAGTAATTGAGCTTGTTCCCGTCTCTTTTGCGGAGGCCATGGAAATGATGAAGGATGGCCGGATTGTCGACTCAAAAACCGCCTTGGGCATCACCCTGGCCTGGGAGTATCTTAAGAACCGTTCCTGATGCGACTCATTTCAATTCAGAGCGGCGGACCCCGAGATGGCTCCTCGCCCTGGGATTCCGTGCGCCTGTCCCGTCCTTATCCGCTGAAAGCTGGAACCGCCGCCGGATCCGGATATCCCCCCCGAAGGGTGGCGCCGTGCTCCGCAATGATTTGTTTTGATGACGCTTGCCCCATTTTGTAGAATCTGTTATAAAATCCTATCTGCATGTGGAGCTGAAAGCTGTTAAGTTCTTGCTGTGAAGAGTATCCGTGACGGCCAGCCCGAATCTTCATTCAAAGGAGGAATGACGTATGAAAAAAGAAACCCGTTCTCTGGACCAATTGGTGAGCGCACAGCTAGCCCGGTGGCACACACGGCAGGCTGCCCAAAAGAAAATGGAGGAAGAAAAACCCAAACCCTGCTTGACCATATCCATTGATCCCGGCAGCGGAGGCGTCGAAATCGCCAAAAGACTTGCGTCTTTGCTAGGAATGGACCTTCTGGGCAGTGAAATTATCCAGCGAATTGCTGAAAGCTCTGAAAAAAGCGAAGAGGCCGTCAAATCTCTCGATGAGAAGGAAACATCAAAACTCAATTCCTGGCTCAGTTCCCTGTTTGCCACTCAGCATCTTACACCCGATGAGTATCTGCGCCATCTGACCCGTGTCGTCGGTGCGATCGGGAAATACGGCAATGCCATGCTTCTGGGTCGTGGTGCCCAGTACATCCTCCCCCGCGAAACGACATTCCGGGCCAGGATCATAGCCCCCCTGGACGTGCGGATCGAGAAGGCCGTTCAAGCAAGAAAACAAAGCCGGAAGGATGCGGAAGACTTTGTCCTGAAGATGGAATATGATCGGAGATCCTTTGTTGAACAGTACTTCCACCGGGATGTCACGAATCCCCTGGACTATGATCTGGTGTTGAACACCGAAAACCTGAGCATCGATGCGGCGGTTGCAACGCTCGAGACAGCCTTTAAGGCTAAATTTCAAGGGATGTGAGAGGAAGGTACGCCATCAACATCAAACCCGGTTGAAAATTCTCCGGATCCGCTCCTCTGAATGCACCGGGCGTCAGAGATCCGGATTTTTTTTCACCTCACATCAAAACATTACTCACCTTTGTTTTGCGATTGCCCTTCCGAATGCACGGTTGTGCATACCCACACCGCCTCTGTTCCGCCGTCCTGCGAGCCTGCTCGATTTAAATATTTGGAGTTACACAACCGTTTCTTTTCGGAAGCCGGGAAGCTGAATTATTTTTTTGCGCCTTTCCAGAACGCTTCGTATCGCCTGCTGATGATATAAATGGCGTAGTCGAAAATGCGCATGGTCTTGGTGATAGCCTCAATGGCCTGATAAGAGTCCAGGGGGCTGGTGAAGACAACCTGCATGTCGGCATAAAGCCAGAGATGACGGCGCATCATGATGAGGGCATGAAGGGCTTCGTTAAGCGGAGTCCCTTCCTGAAATCTTCGCTCCGCGTACTTGGAGAAATATTCCTCCTGACCGGGGTAGGGCTTCGGTTCAAAATAAAGATTCGTGAAGTTTTCGTAAAAATCCACCGCGAAGCTGATGCACTGATCCTGGGTATAATCATGATATGCTGGTGTTTTGGGATTTTTTCGTACATCCTTTGCCCAGTTTGCTGCAATGTCCCTCTTGTGTTTCACCACCACATCAAATAGGCGATCTGCAAAAACTTTCATCATGACCTGTATTCCTCCTGAATAGAAATGTTTATGTATTAAAACCGGTCAGCGTGATCATGCCCTCCCAAGCAAGCTATGATCACCTCTGTCCATGTCCCGATTTTCCGATGCGTTCAGGTTGACACCGCGCTCAGTACACCACTGATTTGCGGTGTATGTTTACTCGCATTGCGAAAAAATATCAATCATTTCCTGCAAAAGAATTGCAAAGGGTCTGCAGATTGTTTCAAGTCAAAATATCGCCTTGATTTCCCAGGCAAATTAGTCAATATTTAATTGATGTTAAAAAGTAAAGTCTTTTTTTAACGCTTCAGTGGCCGTTCTTCTTTTCCAGCTTGGGGGATGTAGACCGCTTTTTTGTCGGATTTTCGTAATTCCTAAAAGAGAAAGGTTCATAGGGAAAACATCGTCCCCCTTCCGGCGGCGGATCAGGGGACAGAGGCCTTTGAAGGCTGTCATTTTGCCCCGTTTTTCCTGCAAAGCATCCACAGGGACGGAAAGACGCTGGAAAATCCGGACCGGACTGAAATTCCCAGACGAGAAGGGCCCATATCCAAGGAGGAAACGATCATGGCAGGCGAAACGAAATACTGCGCCATTTGCGCCTGGCGGGAGAACTGCCAGAAGCGTTACAGTGTTCGTACAGATTTCATGGGAAATGTCTATTGCAATGAATTCACCCGCGATCTGACCTTGAAGAGGAAGGAAGAGGCGGAAGAGCAGAACAGGGAAGCCGCTTCCCGGATCGAGCGATATATCGAAAGTCAATTGCAGCGGATGAAAAATCCTTCCGAACAGGAACTTAAAGAGGGAGGTAGCGGAGGCGTGATCACGATTTCCCGGGAAGCGGGCGCCTGCGGGGCTGAAATTGCCCAGCGTCTTTCCCGGGAGCTGAACATGGAGCTGATGAACAATCAGATCATCGACTATGTGGCGGAAAGCGCCCAGATCAGCAAACGAGTCATCGAATCGCTTGATGAAAAGGAGGTGAGCCGACGCGACGCTTGGATAGCTTCCTTTTTCGAACACAAGCACCTGTGGCCGGACCAGTACCTTGACCACCTGCTCAAGATTATCGCCACCATCGGACGTTACGGCAATGCAATTATCGTCGGTCGGGGCGCCCACTACATTCTACCTCCGGAGAAGCTTTTCCGGGTCCGGCTGGTAGCCCCTCTGGAAGACCGGATCGCGCACATCATGGAGTTTCAGAACGCGACCCGCAAAGAGGCGGAAAAATACGTCCTGAAAACCGACAACGATCGGCAAGCCTTTATCCGGAAGTATTTTCACATGGATATCACGGATTCCAGCCATTACGACCTGTTGATCAACATGCGGATCATCACCGTTGACGGTGCCGTGGAGGCCATCAAGGCGGCCTTTCTGAGACGGAAAAGTCTTGCGGCTACCTCGCCGGCGGCGTAAGCGATGCCTGACGCTTCCGTTCTGGCTGGACGCTGACAAGATACCCGGGAGTGCCCGTCCAGGCCCTCCGGCCGGAACCATTGGGGTAATCCAGAACATCATGTTTCCTTATCGAGAGGAACTGCCATGGAAGAAGACGATGACTTAGCGCGCCAGGAGCTTGAATCCGGTCATGAGTTCAATCTGGAGCATGAAGATCGCACCATTCGTTTTTTGCATAAGATCATAAGAATTGCCGTGAAAATTCTGGCGGTGCTCATGGTCCTTGTTATTGTCTGGGGTATTGCGGACGTCATCTATATTTTATACCAGCGGCTGGTCCAGCCGCCTTTTATGCTTTTGCAGATCAATGACATACTTGCCACCTTCGGCGCTTTTCTGGCCGTATTGATCGCCATTGAAATCTTCATCAACATCAGGATGTACCTGAGCACGAATGTATTGCCTGTGCGGCTGGTGATCGCCACGGCGCTGATGGCCATTGCCCGGAAAGTCATCATTTTTGATTTCGAATATATAACGCCTCCTTTTATCTATGGAACCGCCGCCGTTGTTTTGGCTTTGGGATTGACGTACTGGCTGATTACAAAAAGAGCTTAGGCCGTCGGATTTCAGAGCGGCCAGACCCGGCTGGCAGGGACATGGGGATTATGGCAGTTTTGAACATGTAACCTGTTGAAATCCTGTTTAATATACGAAGATTGGCCACTATTTGATTGACATGCGAGCCCATTGCTTTATAAATAGGCTCGCTCTTTTTCGTAAAGCGGTATGAAGCCGGCAGGTTTAATGCCTGCAGGATCGTCCTCCCGGCTGTGGTTGTGAGGTTGCGCTGAAACGGAAGCCGGGCCCCGTCTCTCAGGATCGGTGCGGAAACATTTCAAGTGGTTTGATATTGTTCACTACAGGAATAGAAAGGAGTAATGTACATGGCTGAAAAATCTATTTTGAAGATCAACAGTGAGGATGCTTATTTCGAGAAGCATTACCGGAAGCAGATGGAGGAGTTGAGGGCTTCCGCCCAGCAGGAGGCGAACGAAACCTATAGAAATGAGCACAAAAATCACTGCTTCCGCTGCGGGACGCAAAGCCTTGTGGAGGTTCAGCAGGGCGATGTCCACATCGACATCTGCATCAACGAAGGATGCGGCGCGATACACCTCGATCCCGGCGAACTGGAAAAAATATTGGAAGGCGAAGGCGGAGTTTTTGGAAAAATAAAATCTTCCGTATTTTCGGTTTTTAAATAAGGACTTGAGGGCGGGAAAAAGGCGGAGATCCAACGGCTTTTTTCTGCTGGAGCGTATCACCCTCTTTGGCTGGCCTTGAGGCCGGGCCGTGGGGTCGGGCCAAGGCGGTTTCTTCGGGGCACCATGAATCGGGCGGAAATAGTGCAAAGCATGGACGGCATTGATCGCTTTTGCAGGCTGGCAGTTCATCCGTCGATCGGGTCGGGCGATCAGAATCGTCTGCTGATGGCTGCCGGACAAAGAGCCGTGAAGGCGGTCGGCTATCCGGCGGACATTGCCGAGCGCCCGCCTTTGTATGGGGCTTGATGTGAACGCCCGGGATGCCAAATCTGCTCAAGTTCACCACGGCGCTCATTTCGGGCGGCATTTGCTGATCGGGTTTTTCACCATTGCGCCTCTGTGGGTCACTTGGCTGGTATTCGATTTTCTCCTTGATCTCCTTGCGGGCATAGGCAGGCCGATCCTCCTTGCCGCTGCAAGCCTGGCGGCTCCTGTTTCAGGCACGCTGGCCGCATGGTTTCTCAATCCAGCATTTCAAAAATTGGTGGCTGTGCTCTTCACACTGGCCCTGATATACGGCATCGGGCTGTTCGCCTCGATGGTGCTTGGGCGCAAACTGATTGCGGCCATGGAGGCTATGCTGAATCGTCTTCCTCTGGTGCAGACCGTCTACGGCGGTACAAAGCGATTTCTTCAAGCCCTCAGAAAACCTCCTGTTTACGGCCAACGCGTCGTTTTGATCAGCTTCCCGACCCCGGAAATGAAGGCATTGGGTTTTGTAACCAAGATCATACGTGATGAGGCTAGCGGCCGTGACCTGGCGGCTGTCTATGTCCCCACCTCACCGAATCCGACTTCCGGTTACATTGAAATCGTTCCGCTTTCGGAAGTGGTCCAGACCGACTGGAGCATCGAGGAAGCGATGAGCTTCGTCATGACTGGCGGTGCAAACGGGCCTGATTCTGTGCATTTCGACAACATGCCTCGAAATGGGAGAGGCCGCACATGACAGGGTCTTCCGTGTTCGCGACGCCTAAAAAAGGCTCCAGGCTGCAGCCTGGTAATCCAAGAAACGACCATCAGCCAGAGAGTCTCCCTGTACATT
>JAVETB010000020.1:0-38501 GCA_034006265.1 Syntrophus sp. (in: bacteria)
TTTGACACTACAACCAATCTTTCGGTTCTGAATTTCTTCAAAACGTGGCGTGAAAAACCGAAATGATCAGTTGCTTCAAAATAGGCGGTGGATTTGGGCCCGGCAAACCCCTTGACCCGCCGGCAATCCCTGTGGTAGTTTTCCAGAAAGTTTTACGGCTCTGCTTATCGAGAAGATCGCGGGAACGTCATCTCGGCCCGCACAGAACTTATCAACCCGTCGCACCAGGAGGCCGGTCTATGGAAGAACGTTTGAATGCATTGAACATCGCTTTGAAAAACGAATCCAACGAGAGAGAATTTTATCTGAAAAATGCTGAACGAACCCGGAATCCGCTGGGAAAGGCCATGTTCACGCAGATTGCCGATGAAGAGCTGGAGCACTACGAAAGGCTCAAGGAACTGCATGACCACTGGTCCAGGGAAGGAAAATGGCCGGAAACGCTCCCTCTCAAGGTTAAAAAAACTTCCGTGAAAAACGTTTTGAATAATGTCATCAAAGCCGTTTCCCAAATGCCCGAAGGGGACGATGATGACCGCAAGGCCCTTCAGACGGCCATTGAATTTGAGGCCAAGGGGGCATCCTTTTATGCCCGCCTTCGCGATCAGGTATCCGATCCCCAGGAAAAGGCCTTTTTCGATCTTCTGGCCTCGATTGAACAGGAACATTACAGTTCCCTGAAGGACACCGAGCAATTCCTGACGAATCCCGCTGCCTGGTATCAGGAAAAGGAGCGGTCCGGGCTGGACGGCGCCTGAGGCGGGAAGTTTCATGCCGGGGGAGGCGCAGGGCTTTCCCCGGCTTCATGTTCCAGAGCTTCCATCTTCGAGGAAAGCTCCTCCCAGTCCTGGTAGGATTGCTCCAGATTCAAGCTGACGGCATGCAGTTCCTGCCGGAGCGTCTTCAACTGCTCGGGGTTCCGATAGATATCCGGTGCGCAGAGGGTCGTTTCCAGCCCTCCTTTTTTTTCCTCCAGGGACATGATCGACCCTTCCAGATTTGCCAGCTTTTTTTTCAGGGCGCTGCGGACTTTCGAGCGGCGGTTCCGATCTTCCGCCTCAAGGCGCCGAAGCTCTTTCCTCTGAAATTTTCCTCCTTTGCCGGTATCGATGGGGTCAGCCGCCCTTTCTGCGGACGGCGAGGCTCCGGAACCGCCTAAATCCTCCTGTCGTTTTGCAATAAAATAAGAGTAATTGCCCTTGTATTCGAAAGCCCGGCCATCCCGGATTTCGATGACCCGGTTGACCAGGCGGTCCAGAAAATACCGGTCGTGGGAAACGAGGATCACGGTTCCACTATATTCCAGCAGGGCTTCCTGAAAGATGTCCCGCGTTTTCATATCGAGGTGATTGGTCGGTTCGTCAAGAATCAGGAGATTGGCGTCCTGCATGAGGATTTTCAGAAGGGCAAGACGGGATTTTTCGCCGCCGGACAGGACCGCGACCGGTTTGTAGATGTCGTCGCCGGAAAAGAGAAAGGCCCCGAGGAGGTTCCGCTTTTCCTGATCGGTGCACCGGGTGGAAATGCTGTTGACATCTTCCAGGATGGTCCGGTCGTAATTCAGATTATCCGCAGTTTCCTGGGAGAAGAAGGAGAGCTTGACGTGCAGGCCATAGCGGACATCGCCTGTGTCAGGCGCTTCAACCCGGCTCAGAAGACGGGAGAGGGTGGATTTTCCAGCCCCGTTGATGCCCACGAGCGCCACTTTTTCGCCACGGGTGATGGTGAAAGACAGATCGGCAAAGATGTTGTTTTTCCCGTAGCTTTTGGACAACCCGCGCAGGATGATCACATCGCGGCCGCTGGGTGGGCAGGAGGGAAAGGCGATCCGGACGGTCTTTTTTGCTCCTGACGACCGGATCAGCTCCAGCTTTTCGAGCATTTTCAACCGGCTCTGGACCTGGGCCGCCTTGCTGGCCTTATAACGGAACCGTTCGACAAATTCCTGAATCTTCCTGATTTCCGCCTTCTGGCTTTCCATCTCCTTCAGCAGGGCCAGACGCCTTTTCTCTTTCTCTTCCAGATAAAAGGAGTAGTTTCCTTTGTAGAGTGATATTTTTCCCAGAGAAAGGTCGGCGGTTACGGTCGTGATCTTGTCGAGAAACGTGCGGTCATGGGAAACCGTGATCAGCGTTCCGGGATAATCCCGGAGATAGCTCTCCAGCCATTCCATGCTCTCCGTATCCAGGTGATTGGTCGGTTCGTCCAGGAGCATGACATCGGGACGTGCCAGCAGGATGACGGTGAGGAGGATGCGCATTTTCCAGCCTCCGGAAAATTCCAGGCAGTTTTTTTCAAAATCCGAGTCCCGGAATCCGAAGCCGTGAAGCACCTGCCGGGCGCGGGCTTCGAAGGCATAGCCGTCCCCGGCCTGGAACGCGGCCATGGCCTGTTCGTACGCCTTCAGTAAAACTCCGTGATCGGGGCTGTCGGGCGCACAGAGGGAGACCTGTTCCTCGCAGGTTTTCAGGGTGGCCTCAAGATCAGACAACCCGCTTCGCTTTTTCAGAAAGTTCAGGATATTGAGCGATTCCAGTTCGACAAGATCCTGGGGAAGGTAGCCGAGAGTGGTGTTCCTGCGGTCAATCATCTCGATGCTGCCGCTGTCCAGTTCCTGAACTCCTGCGATGGCGCGCAGCAGGGTCGTCTTGCCCGCACCGTTGTCTCCCACCAGACCGATCCGGCTGCGCGGAGTAATGGTCCAGTTCACGTCGTCAAAGATCACCCGTTTGCCAAAGGAAAGTGAAATATGATTCAAGGATATCAAAATACAGCCCCTTTATTCCGCCGGCCCAGCCGGTCCTCAATGCTTTCCCGTTAATCAGAATTTCCAGAAAATTACAACTCTTGAAATGTATTTTCCTGGAATTTTACATTGACAAGGCGATGATCCTCTGTATAACAGCCAAGGTGCCGTGGCCGCTTCGGCCGTGCCGGGTCCGACGGCGCCATGGGAAGGCCGTGAGGGGATAATACGCAGGAGTCAACATATTCCGGTTGCCAGTCAAGGGGAACAGCAGGGCATGCGGGCGGTGACGCCTCCGATGCGAGCTGGTGCATAACAGGGAAATCATGAGGTTTCCAGTTAGCGGTCCCTGCGATGCGTTTCCGTTTTAAATGATGGATAGAGCAGGGGATCGTATGGGCATCTTTCAAAAAAAACAGGGGTTCTTTGAGAAACTGAAGCGGGGTCTTGCCAAGACGCGGGATTTGCTGTTGACAGACGTGAACGATATCATCCTGGGAAAGAAGGAGATTGATCAGGAGCTGTTCGACGAGCTGGAAGAGGCCCTGATCGCGGCTGATGTAGGGCCCGCCTTCACCGCGGAGCTGATCGAAAGGATGACCGATTCCGTCAGGCGCAAGGAGCTGGATTCTCCAGAGCGGCTCAAGGAGGTCCTGCGCAACACGATGAAGGCCATTCTGGAAAAAAATGAAGCCCCCCTGGTACTTCCGAAAAACGGGATTTTCACCATTCTCGTCGTCGGCGTCAACGGGACGGGAAAAACCACCACCATCGGAAAGCTGGCCCATCAATTCAAGGAGCAGGGACATTCCGTCCTGATGGTTGCCGCCGACACCTTCCGGGCTGCGGCGATTGAACAACTGGAAATCTGGAGCCAGCGCGTCGGGGTTCCCCTGATCAAGCAGAAAATGAATTCAGACCCATCGGCGGTGGTTTTTGATGCCATCGCGGCGGCGAAGACCGGCAGGTCCGATGTGCTTATTGTCGACACGGCGGGGAGGCTGCATACCCAGGTCAACCTCATGGAAGAGATGAAGAAGATGAAACGGGTTATGAGCCGTGAGCTTCCCGGAGCGCCTCACGAAGTTCTTCTCGTCCTGGATGCGACAACGGGTCAGAATGCCGTCAGCCAGGCGAAGATGTTCAGCGATTCCGTGGGGGTGACCGGCCTTGTTTTGACGAAGCTGGATGGAACGTCCAAGGGCGGTGTCATTCTCCGCATCGCTAAGGAATACAATATCCCCATCCGCTACATCGGCATCGGTGAAGGGCTGGATGATCTGCGGGAATTCAGCAGCGAGGACTTCGTTTCGGCCCTTTTCGAACAGGGCGATTCCTAGCCCGCGTCCTTCCTTCCCGACACGTTTCCCGCGCATGTCCCTTCCGGGGAGTTTACTTCAGGACCTTCGGGCATGGACGGTCTTTCAAACGCGAATCACAGACTTTGATGGAACGAAAGAACGCCGTCCATTGGGTGATTTGCTCTTCAGAGGGATTGAATTTAAAAGCTTTTTGAACGACATAGAAACTGTCGTTGCCCTGAATGGCCTTGAACCATGTATATTCGGGTTTTCCTGTGGACGGGTTGAGAGGACAGACCGAAAGCCAGAGCGCAAAGGAATAGCCGTTTTCCTTCCCCTTTGTTACCGGAGCGAATTGTGAGCCCTTGCAGGATGCGTCCCACCACTGCTGGATCTTTGCCTTGCAGCTTTCCGGCGAAATGTTCCGGAGACCGAAGTGGGTGTTGATGGTCACCATCTCCGTCCAATTTTTGACGGATTGATGACGGGGGACCATTTCTGTCAAAAGCATGTTTCCCTGCCTGACCTGGTAATCCACTTTATAGCCCGATGGAATGTTCAGGACCAGGTTCTCGTCCCGCAGTTCAGCCGAGGAGCAAACCGCGGCGGCCCATACCAGCACGGCCAGAACAGAACAGAAGACCTTCAGCGACATGTTATCCCCCTTATCTCATGTATGATGGATTGTTACTTGCCGACGCTCTTTCCGTCCGGTTCCGGGAAACTCTCCGAGGGAAACAGAAGCAAATAGTATGGAAAGACATTAAAAACGATGTAAAAATATTGTTCCGGAACGTTCGGCTTCTTCCGCCGCCGTCCACCTCACGATCCGACCGCCAGCGTCCTGCCTCACCGCAGGACAGGGTGAGGCAGGACGCCCCTGACGCCGCGGGACAGGGTGAGGCAGGACGCCCCTGACGCCGCGGGACTCGATCATCGTACCGACAACCTGATCTTAGCCGCCACCAACTGACCCCCGGCATACATCCACATCCTCAGTCACAGGCGGAAGCCATGAGGCAGAGTCGGCAGGCACGGGCTTCAAACGGGCCGGGCGAGGTCATGACTGAAATCCGCCGGTATGCCTTGACATAACAGCAAGATTCGTCTAATGAAAACGAAGGGATGGAGTTTGTGGTTCCGTAAATGTTTCTGGTGATGAAAAGGGGGGCTTATGATCAAAAGATTGGCAATTTTACTGATAGGAATAACGGTTTTTGGGGTCAGTGGCGCTTTTGCAGAGGATCTGGATGTCGAATTATCCTGCCCCAGCTCTGTCAATGCAGGCAGCGTGCTGAGGGTGACTGCCTATGTGTCAAACGATGGAGACCATGCTGTAACCCTGAACCGGTATGCCGCGGGGATGGTCGGTACCAACACCAACAACGTCCTGAGTTCATCACGTGTGTTTGGTCCTTACGCAAGAACGATGAGAGCCAGAACGATCCCGGCAACAGGGCAAACCGTGAAAATTACTTCGCTTTCTATCGTCAACTCCGTTTCAGCTGACTTCAGGGGGAAAATGGCCATGGTGGTTGTGGACTTTGTCAATGCCCGCGGGAACTCCCTGGGAGGAGGCACCTGCTTGGTGAATGTTCCATAACAGCCTGTGAGTTCCATGGCTCCATCCCAGGCTCCTTCTCCGGTCATGCAAAGGGTTAAGCGATCTCTGTCCGGCCTTCTGCTGGCGCTTTTTGCTGCCTGGCTTGTCTGTTCCGCGGTCAGGAACGACGGAGAAAAAAGTGCGGTACAACCCAGAACGGCGGGAGAGCGGACCTATGACAAGTTCCGTGCCGGAAACGTCAGCCTTCTGGAATATGACCAGAATGGTCTGATGATCCGATTGTCCATCGAGGAGATCATCCACAGAAAAAGAAAAACACCGTTTTTTGAATATCAGAATCTGAAGGAGCTGCGCCTTCATTCTGCGGTCTTTGACATCTATCTGTCCGATTCAGCCTCTTCTGCGGAGAAGTGCGGCATCCCCTTCCATTTATTGGAGAGATGCATTCACCTGCTGCCCGGCGTAGAAAAGGCGAGACCCATCGCTTCATACCTTGAGGAAAACACCGATGGGGAAACTGATATTCTCAGCCGGATACAATTTGATCGCCTGGCTGTGAAGATTCATTACTCCACGGGAACGGTCCTGGAACTTGCCGCTGAAAAAGCGTTTCTGGGAGGTGATTTTAAAAGCCTTGTCCTGGAGGGAAATGTGAAGATCCTGACTCCGAAGGGCCAAGCCGTTCGTGCGCAGCAGGCCGTCATCACCCGGAAGTTTGACGGCATCCTGTTTCCCGGCGGACACTTCCTGCAGAAAACCTTCGAGAAGCAGAAATCCTTTTACCGGCTGAGCGCCGATGGCCGCCTGGCGCGGCTGCAGCCGCCGCCGGATGTCAGGTATGCCGATCCGTTAGCTGCAAAGGAACAGGAGCTGTATGACAGAATTTTCAAAAAACTTCCCCCCCATCAGCGGATCATGTTTGGAATCACAGGGCCGGAATAGGCTGAATGGACGCGGGAGAGAAAGGAGCAACGGATGACATCCAGAATGGGTATTTTCCTTGTCATGGCCTTGTTTTTTAGTTTCTGTGGAGTCTCTGAGGGAGGTGAAGAGGGACTGCATGTTTCCGTAAGCAACGGCCTTGTCCGTATTTCAAGCACGGAATCGACGCTTTCCGAGATTCTTGAAAAATTGTCCCGTGAGCTTGGTATGACGATCCATGCATACGGTGCCAGGGAAGATGCGGTGGTTGCGTGTGAAATCGAAGGCGTCGGTGTTGCCGAGGCTCTTCAGAGGCTAGTGCCGCAATGGAATTCCCTGATTTTTTCCCGGGATGATCACTCCATAGAAATCGGGGTAAACGGCAGCGAGGATGACGGGGCGACCGCCGAATCCGATTCGACGGAACCTGAGAACGGGACGGAATCGGACCCATCGTTGAATGAAGAGGAGAATGAGATGCCGGAGGAAGAGGCTGTCCCCCACGATGAAGAGGCCGCCGACGACTCCATGGCAGGGGAAGCGCCCGAAGATAAGGACGGAGATGAGACGGTCGTTCCGGATCCGGCTTCAGGGAATGTTCATGAAGAGGATGAACCGACGGATGAATTTACCATGAATGAACGGACGAGCCGGTCACGCCGGCACGTAACCTGGCCGTTTTGATTGCCGGACCCGTTTGAAATCGTTTATTGCCGGGGGATTTGAAAAAGGATGAACATCATCGAATGTGTGCCGAATTTCAGTGAAGGCAGAAACCGGCGGATCATAGAGGACATCGCCTCGGCGCTGGCGGCCGTTTCCGGTGTCCGTCTGCTTGATTACAGCATGGATCCGGATCATCACCGCAGTGTCTTTACGTTTATCGGACCGCCGGAACGTGTCGTGGACGGGGCGCAGGCCGCCTGCAGCCGGGCCGCCGAGCTGATCGACATGAGAAGGCACAGGGGTGCTGTTCATCCCCGAATCGGGGCCGTGGACGTGGTGCCCTTTATCCCTCTCGCCGACGCGAAGATGAAGGATGCCGTGGATGCGGCGCACCGGTTCGGCCCGCTTTTCGGAACCCGGAACGGGATTCCGGTTTATTTTTACGGTGCGGCAGCGTTGAGTCCACAGCGGCGGGAGCTTCCCGATATACGGAGGGGCGGATACGAGAACCTCGAAGAGCGGTTGAAAGATCCGAACTGGAAACCTGATGCGGGGCCGGCTTTTTTTAATGCGCACAGCGGGGCCACGGCCGTGGGTGCGAGGATTCCTCTTGTGGCCTTCAATGTTGTCCTCAACTGCAGCGAACTGAAACCGGCGGAGGATATCGCCCGCAGCATCCGGCAGTCGAGCGGGGGGCTCAGGCATGTCAAGGCCCTCGGTGTTCCTTTAAAAAGCCGGAACCTCGTTCAGGTTTCGATGAACCTGACCGATTACCGGGAAACCTCCATGTGCCGGGTGTTTGATGAAATCAAGGCGCAAGCCGAACGTCTCAGCGTAGAAATCCTGGAATCGGAGCTCATCGGCCTGGTCCCCCGGGCGGCGCTGGCCGGACGACCCCCTGAGGACTATCGGCTGAAGGACTTTTCTGAAAAGCGCATTCTTGAAAATTGTTTCTGACGTTCCGGGCTGGAAAACAGCCGGCCGCCCCATGGTGCGAACATTCCGGGCAGCCGGCTGAGCGGTGCGTCACGGTCAGCCGCCTAAAATGACGAGGGCGATCCAGACTTTTTGAAGATCATTGTAGAGTTGCTTCTGAACCTTCAGGTCCACGACCAAGTCATTGGCATCAACCTTGCCGGTGAGGTATCCATCCATCTTTTTCGCCACATTCTGTTTGAGGTTATTTCGTGCGGCGGAATAGGCCTTTCTGGCCACCTGCTTCTTTATCGTCTCGAGATGTGTGATCAGAGCCAGTTGTGACGATCTGTTTTTGAAAGACTTCGTGCCCTGAGCTTTAACAGTATTGATCAAAATGTCCAGGCCTGTATACAGACGATACAGGGGCCGGGGATTGATGGCGCCATAAATGATGACCTTCTTCTCGTCAACATAGGGCCATCCGGCTTCGAGCGTGTTGATGTCCGTTGTTCCCGGAGGCAGCGGTTCCACTTTGATCATGGTGACGGTCCGGGATGAAAATCCCGCATTATGATCGTTGATGGAATTGTCTTCATTGTACGGCCAGATCCAGGCATCCTCGGCAGTCGGGTTGGGGGCGTTCGAACGCTGATCCGGGGGGCCCGGAGTCTTCTGGGGAGGTACGACACGATAGGGGCCTTCTCCGTCCAGCTTGTTCGATAAAGTCAATAGACCCGGCGTCAGATACTGGCCGTCCCGCTTGAAAGCCAGCATCATTTTCAAATCATCGGGATTGGTTATCCCTTCTCCGTTCACCCTTCCGTCGGCTGCGGGCGAACTGTAATCGCACCACCCGGTTGCCGTGTTGGTTGCCATATCCGCCTGCTTGTCATAGTAGAAAGTCCCCTTGGGATAAATGCCGAGTACATGATAAGAGCTGTCATTAGTGCTGGGGTTCAGCGGGTGATAGGTGGCAAATCCGTCCGGAGCATAAACCGTGATGCCGGTGGCTGAATCGAGCATGATCGCCCGGATCAGGTCTTCAAGGTCTATTCCCCTGTATTCCGTGTACCGGTCATCCGACTTGCTGGCATTCATCATCATGAACTGGTTGTGCTGAGCCATCCGTTCAAATTCCGCAAGAGACAGGACACGGGAAGGGGCCGGTACTTTTGACGGATCATCGGCTGGATCGCCGGGATATGTTCCGGCACTGATTTCCTTTGCATTGCTGAAGCGGTCGCCATCGGAGTCATCACCGTCAATGGCCAGCAATGCAGCGGCCGTTCTTCCCTTGGTCTGCCATTTGTTTTTGTAGGCCAGACCATAGGGATTCAGAGTCGCCAGCAGATTCTCTTCGCTGCTGTCCGCCCCGTAACCTGTTTTATAGTGACACCACTGGCAGCTGCCCAGCGTCACGACCTTTTTCCCCGATGTGTATGAACCGCCAGAGTGACACAGGGTACAGCTGTCCAGCTTGGTGCCGATCTGGCCGGGGTAGGCTTCCCGGAAGTTTGCCGAGTCCAGATCGCCCTGGTGATTGTACGCTGCATAAATCTGAATTCCGGAAAACAACAGGAAGGACACCGCGACCAGGACGGCCGGTAGAACGAACAGATTTCCTTTTCCTTTCTTCATGATGGTTTCTCCCTTAAGATGATTTATTTCCGGCCGCCGCGATGAGGCTGGCCCCTTTGAACCCGTTTCTATGCGCCATGTCGCCTAGGGCTTCAGCGGCAGCACATAAGCGGCGCCTGCGGTGGAGTCGGCAAAGTGCGCCCCGGTGACGAGCTTATTGCCGAAGGCCGACAGGGAATATCCGAATTCATCGCCTGCCAGACCGTCGCAGGCCGTCATCTTCCGGATCTGCTTCCAGGAATTGTCCGCCCTGCGGAAGAGATAGATGGCGCCTTGATCGCCTTTCTTCCCGGCATTTTTGCCGATATCGGCGCGGTTGGCGCCGACGGCGATGACATCACCGGCCATGGCGATGGACTGCCCGAATTGATCCTTCTTCTGGCCATCGCTGGCCGTCAGTGTGGCCACATGATCAACGGTATGCCCGGACACAGAAAAAACATAAGCCGCCCCCGCGTCCTCCGTTCCGCCGGGATCTGCCCTTCGTGCACCCACGGCCATCGTGTTTCCGAGCATCGCCACCGTAAAACCAAAATTGTCGTCCTTCGCCCCATCCGGCGGAATGACTTTGGCAAATTCCTTCCAGCCCTCTCCCGTCCTTTGGAAGAGGTAGACGGCACCGGCGCCTTCCGGATCGGCATTCCGAGCGCCGATGGCCAGGAGGTTCCCCCGCAGCGCCACCGATTGGCCGAAATAGGCCTTTGGGACCGGATCGCCCGCCGTCAGCTTTTCCGAAAAGATCCATCGATTTCCCCTGTGGAGAAAGACATAGGCGGCCCCCACATCGTCGGCCTCCACATCGTCGGCCCCGCTCTCCTCTTTACGGGAGGTCACGACAAGGATATTTCCCTGAAGGGCGACGGCTCTGCCGAAATTGTCTTCATCGGCTGGGTTTGGAGAGGAGACCTTGGCTTCATACCGCCACGATCCCATGTGTTTCCGAAAGAGATAGACCGCGCCGGCTTTTTCTAAGCCGCCGGCTTCAGCAAAACGGGAGCCGACGGCGACCAGGTTGCCCTGGATGGCGACAGCCCGGCCAAACTCGGCCCCTGAAGTTGCATCGGGGGCAACCAGCTTCGCTTCCCGGATGTACGTCTGTCCCTGACGATGAAAGAGGTAGACGGCGCCGGCTCCGCTTGTCGATCCGGCATTGGCATTTCCTGCCCCCACAGCCACGAGATTCCCGTCGATTGCAACGGACCGGCCGAACTCCGCCCCTTCGACAGGGTCACCTGCGGTCAGCCGAACGTCACAGGCTTCAGGCTGCTTTGCGACAGCCATGCTGCTGATGCCCAGCAGGATGAGCAAAAAGAAAACAGAGAAAGCGGAAATCCTCATGTATGAGATACTCTTCATAATTCCTCCTTTGACGGACGATATTGAGAAAGACTTGATTGGCAGGTTATGTCACAAGTGATGTAACTTATCCATCTTTAATTTCTGTCCTGAAGTCAGGGAATAAAAAATACACAAAAACCCTTTTCCTGCGTAAGGCTTTAAGGAATCGATCAGTCAATTGAACGTCCTGGATCAGGATATTCCTGAGTGACCGACGGAAAGGCGCCCTGATCTAAACATTGACATCCCTTTTTCAATGTGCAACATTTCCTGCAATCCAAAAGAAAAAGACAGGGGGATTTTCAATGTCCCGATTAAGAACGACCAGGCGGCATGAAGCGGACAGGTCGTGCCGATATAAGCGGAAAACCGGAAAGGAAAGGGGATTCACCCTCATTGAGATCCTGATCGTGGTCATTATCATCGGCCTCATCGCTTCTCTCATCGCCCCCAATCTGATCGGGCGCTATGAGCGCTCGAAGGAGGAAATCGCGAAAACCCAGGTGGAGATGCTTTCGTCCGGAGTCCTGTCCTTCAAGCTGGATGTGGGCCGCTACCCCTCGACGCTGGAGGAACTGATCAAGTCGTCGGACGCCAGATGGCGTGGGCCTTACCTGTCCAAGCAGATCGTTCCCAGGGACCCATGGGATCAGGAGTATCAATATAAGGTCCCAGGCGAACATGGCCCCTTTGACCTTTATTCTCTCGGACCCAACGGCAAACTGGATGACAAGTCGGCGAAGAGCTGGTAGCCATGTCTCTCACACAATTCTTGAAGGAGATCTATCGCCTGCCCGATGAAGATCTTGAGAAGGCCCTCAAGCTGCAGAAGGACCTGGGGGGGGATATCGGACGGCTTCTGGTGCAGGTAGGCTCTATAACGGATGGTCAGCGGCTCGAAGGATTGTCCTCCTATCTCAAGATTCCCCTCTATCAGGAAGAATATCCGGCGGATGACTCGCTGGTTGCCTGCCTGGAAGGTTGCCTGGATTACGGTTTTCTTCTCAAAAACCACTTCTTCCCCTTGTCGATCGACCATGAACGGAAAGCTCTCTCAGCGGTTACCAGCGATCCGTTTAATTCTTCCATGCCCGATTATGTCGTGAAAAATCTCGGCTATGCCGTTCAATTGCAGCTGGCGCCGGAAAAGGTTGTCGAGGATCTGGCCAGGGGCTATTTGGAGGTCCAGGAGCGGAAATTCGTGCCCCTGACCGTCGAAGAGGACGCGGAAAAACTGAAGGAAATGGCCTTCGAAGCGCCTGTGATCACCTTTCTCAACAGCCTGCTCAACAAGGCCGTGGAGATGAGAGCTTCCGATATTCATATGGAATCCGCTGAGAAGAAACACCGGGTCCGATTCCGGATTGACGGAATTCTCCATGACATCGACACCCTCGAGGAGGCGTTTTATCTTGCCGTCATTTCGCGCATCAAGCTTCTGGCGGAGCTCGACATCGCCGAGAAGAGGCTGCCCCAGGATGGGAAATTCGCCACGCGGATCGCCTCGCTATTCCTCGATATCCGCGTATCCACGCTGCCCACCGTCAACGGGGAGTGCGCAGTCCTCCGCCTCCTGTACCGGGAAAAGGTTTCTCTGGATCTGGATTATCTGGGGCTGGAACCGGACCACAAGGAACTCGCCGTCCGCATGATCGGCTCTTCGTATGGAATGCTGCTCGTGACCGGTCCCACCGGGTCCGGGAAGACCACGACCCTCTATTCCATGCTGACACGCCTGAATCATCCGGACCGTAAGATCATCACCATCGAAGACCCGGTGGAGTACCAGATTCAGGGAATCAATCAGATCCAGGTCCGCAGTGACATCGGGCTGAGTTTCGCGGCGGCTCTGCGTTCCATCCTCAGGCATGATCCGGACATTGTTCTGGTCGGAGAAATCCGGGATCGGGAGACGGCGGAAATCTCCATACAGTCGTCCCTGACGGGGCATCTCGTCCTTTCCACGCTGCACACCAACGATGCGCCCAGCAGCCTCTTTCGACTGGTGGAAATGGGAATCGAAGACTATCTTCTAAACGCGGCTCTCGTCGGGGTCATGGCCCAGAGAATTCTTCGGAGAAACTGCCCTTTCTGCAGCCGTCCCGATCCGGGGGCCGAAGCGCTGCTGCGGGAATATGCCCTTGACGATGTCGCCGAAAAGTGCGGCCATCTCCTCGGGGACGGGATCAATCTGCAGCGGGGGCAGGGGTGCCCTCGTTGCGGTGGAACAGGTTATCGGGGCAGAATGGCCATTTTTGAACTCTTTGACTATACGGATGATCTCAAGGAAATCTTTCTCAAGAAGATGTCGCTGGAAGCCCTGAGGGGAGCCCTGCGGGAGCGGCCTTCTTTCCGCTACCTCCGGGAAGACGGGATCCTGAAGGTCGCACGGGGGCAGACGACTCTGGACGAAGTTTTGAGGGTCTGCTGATGGAATTCGCCTATTTGACACTGGATTCGACAGGACGGGAAGTCCGGGGAACTCTGCTGGCCGCCGATCACACAGAGGCTCTGGCCAAGCTGAGAGCCCGGGGACTTACGGTAACGAACCTCACCAAAAAGGCGGGAGAAGAGGAGCGACGATTTGTCCTGCGCAAGCGAATCATGCCTCAGGACCTTTACAGCCTTTCCAGGGAGGTGAGCACCCTTCTGCGTTCGGGTATTCGCATCGACCGCGCCTTGGAGCTTCTTCGCAATGGCGCAAAAAAGAAGGAGATGAAAGAGGTGCTGAACGCGGTTCTTCAGGATATCAAGGCCGGGGGAAACGTCGCACGTGCCTTTGAAAAGACGGGTTGTTTCTCACCCTTTCTGGTCAGCATGATCCAGGTCAACGAGGCTGCCGGCAATCTGCAGTCCGCCTTCGAGAACATCGCCCAATACCTGAAGTTCCAGATCGCCTTCCGGTCGGAAATCCGGAATGCCATGACCTATCCCCTGTTTCTCATCTTTGCCAGCATCGTGACGTTCCTGGTTATTTTCCAGTTTGTCGTTCCCCGGTTTTTCAGCATCTTCGGCGCCCAGTTGGAAAGTCTGCCCCTGCCGGCACAGGTGCTGTACACTCTGAGCGGATGGGTCAACTTCCGTTCCCTGGCCATATTGCTGGCATTGGGGGGCATTCTCCTGGTGGCCCGCCGATTTTATCCCGCCCATGTCAGGCTGCCCGATCTGTCGGACCGCCTGATTTCTCTTCCGGGGTTGAGAACACTGATTATCAATTTGGAGCTTTCCCGGTTCTGCTACTCCATGCATTCCATGCTTCTCAGCGGCGTTGAATTCCTCCGCGCTTTGAGGCTTTCCATTTCCCTGATCCAGAACGCGTCCATAAGAAGCGCCATGGCACCCACCGTGGGGCTGGTCAAGGAAGGGCGGAAGATTGCCGACGTCTTCGCCGAGATTCCCCTTCTGCCCGACATCGTAGCGAACATGGTCAGGGTGGGGGAGGAAAGTTCCAGCCTGAAGGAGGTCTTCTTTGAACTTTACTCGATGTTTGACGAGCGCTTCAAAAACAGTGTTAAGCGCATGCTGACCCTGGTGGAGCCGGTGATCATCCTCGTGATGGGGGCTGTCGTCGGCTTCATTGTCATTACGTTGATCCTGACCGTAATGAGCGTCAGCAGCATCAAACTTTGAGGGCCTGAACATGTGCGAACTTCCGATACGGCAGAGGGGTTTCACCCTCATCGAGATCCTGGTGGTCATGATTCTTCTCGCTGTATTGCTTTCGGCCGTCCTTCCGGTCTCATACAACATGGTGCGCCGATATGGGGCCGCCATGCGCGCCCAGGAGGTCATGCTCTATATCTCCGGACTCCGGCGGGACGCCTTTCTCTACAGTGAAAAGCATCTCCTGGGTTCTCTGGAAAATACGCTGACGGTGGATGGGGCATCGATCCCGTTCGCCGATGTCCAGATCACGGTTGAGCCCCCTATTTTCTTTTACAGTAACGGGACAACCACCGGTGGACGAATAGACATTACCGTGGACGGAGAACGCTATCTTCTCCATGTGACGGCCCCCTTCGGGACCCTTTCCCTGGAGCCCGCGGAAGAGGCCGCATGAAACGGCGGGGAGATTTCAAATACGGGGGCTTTCTTGTCCTGGAGATCCTGATTGCGGGGTTGATTCTTACCGCGGGGATTGCCGCCACCATGTATCTGTTCCGGATGGGGTTTGAACACCTCGAGAAGGCGAGAATATCCAATACGCTGTCAGCGAAGCTCGTTCAGGCGACCGGCCTGATCCGGTCCCTTGACCTGGAAAAGGTAAGCGGAACGGAGGAGATGGGCGAGGGGGTGACCCTCAAATGGAATGCCGGAGTTCTTTCCTCCATGATGCCGGTATCCGCCGACAAGAGAGAGGTTTCTTCGCTCCTCTATCATCTCCTGCTCTACCAGGTGGAATTCACCCTGTCGGCACAGGGAGTAAGCAGAGACTATTCCATGCATGTTCTCAGATATAAGGCCTTGCAGACAACAAATGAACCCTCATCCTAAGGGCTACACCCTGATTGAAGTTCTCGTGGCGATCGCCATTTTTACCGTGATGGTCATGCTCGCCGGTATGGCGATCAATCAGGGACTGCAGCAGTACCGCAGTCTCATGGAAAAGGGCTTGAACTTCTGGGATTATGCACAGATGATCTGGATCGAAAAGAGTTTCACCTCAACGACCGACTATTATGTCCGGACCCGGAGCGACGGATGGTTCCCCTATTTCCGGGGTAACATGGACAGTGTATCCTATGTGTCCCTTGCCCCCTTTGCCGGTGAGCTTCCGGTGGTCATCTGGATCATAAAGGAAATGGATCAGCAGGGGAAACTGTTCCTGGTCTATTATGAACGGCCCGTTTACACGAAAACATTTGAGGATATTGGAAGGGATTTTATCTCCGGGAATTACAGGGAAGGGCAGGGCGTCCGGATCCTGGAGCAGGCGGACAGCATCGCCTTTTCCTACTTCGGCTATGATTCCGCTAGACGCGGATACGTCTGGTTTGATCGGTATGAGGGAAGCAGGATGAAGCGGCTTCCCGCGATGGTCCGGGTGTCTTACCGGCAGGGGGATTATTCGGGAAAAATCGTTTTCAACCTGTATGTAAACTCGCTGATGAAGACGGAATATAATGACGCCTATCAAGCTGCGCCTTGACCGCCGTGGTTCGGCAACCATGCTGATGGTTTTTATGGTGACGGTCATCATGACCGTCGGACTGGGGTTCAACTGGCTCGTCAAGGAGCATCTTCAGGCATCGGAGAACCTAAAAAACAAGGCGGAAGCCATCGTGAAGGCGCGGTCGGCCTATGACACTTTGATTTACCTCCTCCTGAGGGGACGCACCATGCCCCGGGAGGTCGTGCTCTCCGGTACGGAGGATCTGACCCTGCTTCAAACGCTTCCCCTGGACAATGCCCCGATTCCGTTGTCCGATGATGTAACGGTCCGTATTCAGGACAGCAATGGGTTGATCTCCCTGGCAACGATCAATACGGCGGCGATGCAGCAGCTTCTCCAGCGGGTCCTGTCGGTCGACAGTGCCTCGGTTCCTCTGGCCAGTCTGCAGGATTGGACCGATCAGGACGATCTTACCCGATTGAACGGGGCGGAGTCCTCCTACTACAGGAGCCATCGGGGTTTGCCACCGCGCAACTACGCCCTCCAGTACATGGACGAACTGGGGTTTGTGCGGGGAATGACGCCGGAGGGATATGAACGGCTCCGATCCTATCTCACCATGCTTCCCGCGACGGGGTTCAACCCCAATACGGCGCCTGATGAGGTCATGATGGCATTTTTGGATATTACGGAAGAAACGCTTCAGCGCATAAAGGATTTCAAGGCTGAACACGGGGTGATTACGGAGGGTGCGCTTCAGCTCCTGACGGGGCGCATGATGGCCAAGAACAGGAAGAAAATCTATTTCAAGCCATCCCCTTTCATGGATATTTCGGTCAGTGCCGGTCAACCGAAGGCCATGTATACCATCAAGGCGGGATTGAGTCTGCGACAGAACAACATCGCACCTTACAGCGTTCTCTACTGGCGGGAGGAATAGGCAACATGCGGGGACTGACGGCGGCATACTGGCACAGAAACGGCCTTGAGCTCTATCGCTATGTAAAGGGGACGCCGGTCCGGACCGGAGGCGGCTCCCTGGATGAGATGACCCCCCTTCGGGGGGCGCTGCAGAGGATCGTCCTGATCATCGGAAGAGACCGACTCCTCCACATCCGGAAACGCTACCCTCCGGCGCCGAAGGAAAAACTGGTAAAGGCGGTCCGGCTGGAACTGGGGGAGCTGTTCCCTTTTTCCCGGCCGGACTTTTACTGCCGCGTAAACTCCTCGTCCTCGGCCTATACGGAATTGGATATCTGGGCATGGGAAAGCGAGTCTTACACCCTTTTGCGAAACGTCCTGCCTTTTCATTACGCGATTCCTGAAGAGGCGGCGTTTTCCTCCTCGACAGCCGAAGTATTCCTGTGGACCTGGAAGGGAGTGATCCATCTGCTCGCCGTATCGGAACGCCGGTTTCTCGGCGCCGCTTCCCATCGGGCCGATGCCTTCACGGAGGAGGATGCCGAACGGTTCTTTAACAGCATGGAGGCCTACGGGGCTGAAATGCACAGGATGAGAGTGTACGGAACCCTTCCCGTTACCGTGAGGGAACGTCCTGCCCTGTTTGTAGAGAACGTGCCCGACAGGGGATACTCTCCCTGTCTGGACAACATCCCCTCCATGAGCCTCCGGGAATTCCGGTGTAAGAGGGAAATGCGGATTCCTGCCTACCCTGGACTCCTGTTCCGGATCGCGCTATACGGCGTTCTGGGCTGCGGCCTGGTGCTCTATCTGAACATGAGGGATCATGAGCGGGCCAGCCAGGCGCTCCGGGAGATGTCGCGGCAGATGGACAGGAGAATCCAGTTGGCGGACTCCCGGCAGGGGATCCAGGCCATCGATTACTCCGCGGTACAGAAGGAATTGAGCGACAGGCTCGATTCCCGGCAGTCGCCGCTGAGCGTCCTGGACATGCTGGCCCGCACGCTGCCCGGGGACTGCTATATCAGCAGCGTGCAGTTGAATGAGAAAAATGTGGAAGTTCTGATCATCTCAAAGGAACCACTGGCTGCTCTCAAGGCGTTGGCTGAAGAGAAACGAATTCGGAACATCCAGCTTAAAGGTCCTTTGAACATGGAAGGAAAAACCGGTGAGTATTCTTTCAGCGTTACCATCGAACTGGCAGGATAGACCCATGGCCGGTGCGGGAAAGCAGAGTTCGATCAGGGCGATGGGCATTTACCTGATTCTTCTGCTCGTTTTGCTGCGCTTTTTGATTTATCCATTATGCAATGGGTTGGAAAGGCAGAAGCAGATTCTTGACGAGCAGAAGAAAAGCCTGAGCCTGAAGACCCGCCTTCTCAATCAGCAGCAAGGCGGGGCGCCGCTTGCTTCCTTCGTGGGAAGGGAGCAGTTGACCCCTTATCTTTATGAGAAGGAGCAAAGCCTCACGGGGATTCAACTGGACATCGTCCACAGGATGAACGTCCTTGCCAGGGAAAAGGGCGGAGAACTGGTGCGTTTCGAGATGCTCGAAACGATTCCAGGCCGCACCCTCAGCGAAGCTCCGGTGACGCTCTGGTTCAGCGGACCACCGCAGGCCCTGATGAACATCCTGAGAGCCGTGGAATCGACAGGAAAATCTCTTGACGTCAAGGGAATGGAAATCACTAAAAGCCCGCAGGAGTACCTGCTTACATTGACCCTTTCGGCTTACAGGTTAGAGAGATGATCAAAAAGGCTCTTCCGGATCTCCTGGTGGCAGGCATCATCGTAACGATCGCTTTTTTTATCGCCGCAGGTCTCTCCCCTTCAACCTCTCCGCCGCCGGTCCGGCCGGAGAGAACGGGAGCGGCTGCGGGACAGAAGGAGGCCTGGGCCCCTCCACTCGTGCTGGACACGGCACTGAAGCAGCGTAACCTGTTTTCAGAGGGCGGGAGCTACGACCTTCCTGAAAAGAAAACCGGGAAAGCAGCCGAAGTGCTGCCGGAAAACCCCTATTCCCTGGTGGCGGTCATGCTGGGGAAGGAGCAAAAGGCCGTCTTCAGGGATTATAAAGGGACCATTCATACGGTGACAAAGGGGAAAACGCTCATAGACGGAGCGGTGCTTACCCGCATATCCCCCCGTTCCGTATGGACAAAGAAGGGGAGACAGACGAGGGAGCTGAGTCTCTTTGATGTGCGCCGCAAGCCGGCGGATGCCGTCAGGGGGGAAGCGGCAGGGAAGAACCCGGATGCGAAGCCGGCAAGGAGGGACGGAGTTTCCGGAGCGCCTGAAGGAGAAATAAAAATCCACCCTTCTTTGCCGGATGGTGGTAAAGAAGGAAGCCGGATGCGGAAATCCGGAGCGGGAAAGGGGAAACCAGAAAGCCCGTTGCGAAAGGAACAAAAGGGTCCTGATGAAATGGGGAAGAGAACATGACATCGGATGCCCCGTCCAATGGAAAGGGAAATGCCATGAAATGTATCTCCGCTTTTGTGCCGGCGGGATTGCTGTTTCTGGGAATGGCCGTTCTGCTCCCCCTGACCGCCGCGGCCATTGAGCTGTACTCCTTCCAGGGGGAAGGCGGGAAGATTTATTACACCAATACACCCGGTCCTGGACATCGGAAGATCAATCCCTACGCCCTGAGAATGAGGCCGAAGAAGAAGGCTTCCGTCCCCTGGAGAACGGGGATGGGGCCGGCCTCTGAGCAGGAGGAGTTTGCCGAGGCCATCCTGTCCGCCTGTGAGCATTTTGCCGTGGATCCCCATCTGGTCCGAGCTGTGATCAAGGCGGAATCCAATTTCGATCCCGGGGCCAGATCGCCGAAAGGGGCCATCGGACTGATGCAGCTCATGCCGAATACCGCCCGCGAAATGGGGGTGTCCGATCCCTTCAATCCTGTTGAAAATATTTTCGGCGGAGTCGGCTATTTAAGTCAACTGCTGAACAGCATGAACGGCGACCTGCCATTGGCGCTCGCCGCGTACAATGCAGGTCCGCAGCGGGTCATGAACTACAACGGCATCCCCCCCTTCCGGGAGACACGGAATTACATCGAGAGGGTGTTGGATTACTATGAGCATTTCAAAGGGAAAAACTCGTTATGATTAAAAGGGATCGGCAACGGAAGACTCTGTCCGCCTTGCTTGTTTTGTTATGTATCCTTGCGCTCAGTGGCTGCATGAATCAGCCGCGATGGCGGCAGCATGTGTCGCTGGACCGGCCGGCAGGGACGGAAAAGCAGGGTGAAATTGGCGGGAGCGGCGCTTCGGAACCAGCGGCCATGAGGCCGCAGGTTGAAGAAATTACGGTTCCGGCCTTTGAGAGGAAAGCGCCCCCAAAAAAGCTTCCTCCCCCCGTAAAGTCCATTGAGGCGCACCGTGTGACCATGGTTGATACTCCGGTCATGATCAACGCCGAACGGATGCCCCTTTCCGATTTTATCATTCATGCCCTTGGGGAAACGCTGAAAGTTGCCTTCGTGATGGACGAGAAGATGCTGAACAACAAAAAGCCCATCACCATGCGGATGCCCGAGCCCATGCCGCCCGAGAAGGCATTGGACATGATCATGGGGATGCTGGAAAAATACGGATATTATCTGGATGAAAAAGCCGGAGCCCTCTACGTCCTTGAAAAACCGCCCGAGCCCAGGGAGCCGAGTTCTCCTGTGGACATCCGGGTCGGCACAACGCCGGAAAACAGTCCTGCAGAGATTTTGCAGGTCGTTCCTCTCCGTCATGTCCGCCCCGCCGATGTGGAGCCCCTGATCAAGGATCTCTTCCGGTCCGGTGTAAAGGTGAAGCCCTACAGCCGGCAAAATGTTATTGTTCTGTATGGCCGGGCCTCGCAGATGAAGCCCGTTATGGAATTTCTCGAGACCTTCGATGTTCCCTATCTTCAGAAAAAGAAGGTTTTTATTCTCCGGCTGACTTACTGGCAGACGGATGAGTTTATCGCCCAGCTCAAAAGCATCATGGAAGGCCTCGGTTTTATCGTTGCCAAGACGCCCAGGGAGCCTGGGCCGCTCTTGATGCCCATCAAGCAGCTCAACGCCGTCCTGGTGATCGCACCCGATGAAACCACGGCGCGGAATATCCTTGGCTGGAAGGAGAAGCTCGACACCCCGGAGGCGGCCGGCACGGAGTTTAAGGCCTATACCTTTATCCCGAAATACTCCCTGGCTTCCGAACTGGTGGAGTCCATCCAGAAGCTCTATGGTTCGATGCCGGTATCCGGGAGAACGGCGATGCAGGCCGCCGCTGGTCCTCAAAGACCGGCGGCGGTAAGAGCCGCCGTTGAAAGAAAGGACAGCTCCTTCGAATCCACCGGTCTGAAGATGTCGGCGGATGACAAGAAAAACATGATCATTATTCTCAGCACGCCCGATGTCTACCGGAATCTCCTCAACCTTCTGCAGACACTGGATATTCCGGCCCGGCAGGTTCTTATCGAGGCGACGATTGTCTCACTGAAGCTCACGGATGAATTGAAATACGGCGTGGAGTGGCTGATCCGAAATACATGGAACGGTGACGCTTACGTGATGGGAACCCTGGGACATCTTGGCACGGGGCTCAGCACGGATCCCGTGGGCCTGTCCTATTCTTTCCTGAGCAGGACCGGGCAATTTCGGGCCTTGATCAACGCCTACGCCCTGGCGAACAAGGCCAATATCCTTTCCACACCGCGCCTGATGGTTCTCGACAACATGGAAGCCACCATTCAGATCGGTCAGGATGTGCCGACGGTAACAGGACAGATTACCGATGTAAGCGGGACTACGACCAGCTCAACCAGCGTTGCCCAGAGTATCCAGTACCGCAGCACGGGAATCATGCTCAAGGTGAAGCCCACCATCAACACAGAGGGTTTGCTGACCCTGGAGATCAGCCAGGAGGTATCCAAGGTCGAAGGCGCGGGCGTCGGAGACTCTCCCATTATCACAACGAGAAAAATCAACACCTCTGTGGTCGCCACCCACGGACAGACGATCGTGCTGGGAGGCCTCATGGAGGAGACTTCGAGCCTCACCGAAAACAAGGTGCCCCTGCTGGGTGACATTCCCTTCATCGGAAACCTTTTCAAGTCCACGGGAAAAACAAAGGAGAAGACGGAGCTCCTTGTGCTGGTGACCCCCACCATTCTGACCAATGCCGATGATGCAACCAGGGTGACCCATCAACTCAGGGACGAGTTGAAATGGATCAAGTGATGGCCGGGAGGGCGTTTGTGCAGGGAAAGGATATCCAGGCGATGACCGGACTAACAAGATTATTTCCTTACATTTTCGCGCTCGTCACATGTTTGGTGTGCGCAGCACCGGCGGCGGGATATGAATGGACGCCCCTGCCCGACATGAAGCATGTTCATAAAGCGGGGACCATGACGGTCATGAGGGATGGCCGGGTCCTTCTGATCGGCGGGGCGTCAGGGGACGCCGATCAGACCCATGCCCTGGCGGAAGTGTTCGACCCGGCTGCGGGAGCCTTTCGAGTCACCGGTTCGATGCATCAACGAAGGAGCGGGCACTGCAGCGTGGCTTTGGCGGACGGAAACGTCCTTGTGGCGGGAGGGTCAGCCGGGCGCTTCCTATACGAACTGAGGAGCGTTGAGCTCTATAACGCGCGGACGGGCCGTTTCACGAATGTCGGGGACATGTCGGTCGGCAGAATGGCCTCTCCAACCTGCACGGCTCTGCCCGACGGGAACGTGCTCATTGCCGGAGGTGCTTATGAGGGAACCCTGGGCAGCGGCAATGTTCTTTTGGACAGGTTCGACATCAGCCGCTCAACCCTTGTTCCGCGTGTCGGAAAACTGGCTGCCCCGCGATCCGGATCAGGGCATGTCTCCATCCTGCTCTCTACGGGACAAATTTTAAACATCGGTGGAATGAGCGATTATTCGTCTCCTGCGATGCCGGCAGCCGAATCGTACGATCCGGAGCACAACGTTTCATCGGTTATGAGGATGCAGCCGGCGGGCGGTCCCGGCCCTTATGCCGCGGCCACTCTGCCTGACGGGAACGTGATCCTCATGAAAAAAGGTGAGACAACCTATCCCGAATATTATGATCCTTCCGAATGGCGCTATGAAACCCTTCTGGCGGCAGGCGCATTACGGATGCACCCTGCCGCGTCATCCATCACGGCCCTGAGGGGCGGGAAAATCCTCTTCATTTCCGGACGGCAGCTGAGGGTCTTCGATCCCGCCGGAAATTCGACGGAACAGATCGGCTTTCCACCCCGGCTCGGAAACGGCCAGTGCGTCGAACTCGATGACGGCCGTCTCTTCTGCGCCAATCTGGAGAATAAAGCGGCAGTCCTGCTCCGTCTCAAAGAATGACCCCCGACGGAGGGCATCCAGCCGGCCTTTTGCGGACAAATCAATTCAGATAGCTGTGCAGACCCGGCAGATAGTTGACTCCGAGGTACGTGAACAGGACGGAGGTAAAACCGACGATGGTCAAGGCGGCCATCCGCTTTCCCCGCCAGCCCTTGATATACTGGACATGAAGGGTCACGGCATAGACGATCCAGGTAATGAGCGACCATGTCTCCTTGGGATCCCAACTCCAGTAAGAGCCCCAGGCGTAATGCGCCCAGATGGAGCCTGTCATGATGCCGATGGTCAGGAAGACGAATCCCAGGGCAATGCTCTGGTAGATCATGAGGTCAAGGCTCGCCAGTGTCGGAAGTCGTTTAAGAAAATGGTTCGAATTTTCGGGTTTGTCTGCGTCCGCCGTTTTCAGGAAGTACATCAAGCCGCATCCAAAAGCAAAGGCGAAGCCCGCATAGCCCATAAAGCAGGTCACCACGTGGCTTGTGAGCCAGTTGCTCTGCAGGGCGGGAATAAGGGGTTGAATCTCGTTGTTGACGCCTGGGGCGATAGAGGCATAGGCCATCGCCAGGAAGGCCAGGGGAACGACAAAGACGCCGAAGGCCCTGCTGCCGGTCCGCCATTCAATGAAGAGGTGGAACAGCATGATCGTCCAGGCGAAGAAGATCATCGACTCATAGAGATTGGACAGCGGTGCGTGTCCGATCCCCAGGCTGTAGGAGACGTTCCACCTCCACAGGATGGCCGCCGTCTGGGCGGCAAAGCCCGTCCAAGCCGCAAGAGAAGCCAGCTTGCCCCAGGACTGGCCTCCAAGGATCATGCGGAAGAGGTACAGAACGAAGGCGCCGAAGTAAATAAACGTAACCCAACTCAGAATGAGAGTGTGACTCATACGATTCCTTTCTCCTGAATCCGCCGGCCCAGCAAATCAAGCTCCCGATCGAGCGCTGCCATATGGCGGCTTCTACCGGCAAGTGAAATACGGGTCTGCCGCCCCGCCGCATCGACACGGACCCAGATGCGTCGGTGAGGCATGAAATGCCGGAGAATAAGGCCGGTCACCATCAGAAAGGCCCCCAATGCGACCAGCGGGACGCCTGGATCACGGACGACCTGCAAACCCGTGTAATACTGCTGTTCAATCTCCTTGAGAAAAAAGCGGTACGGTTTGAAGAGGGCGGGATCGAAGAGAGGGAACTGGGTTAACAGCTCCGGGTACATCTCCGCGATCTCGTCGATGTGCTGAAGGACCCAGAACTGGATATGGCGTCCTTGCGGCGACGCAATGTCCAGTTTCACCCCGGGGCCGAATTTCATCAGATTTCCTTCGATGCGCAGGATCTCGACATGGGCGCCGCCTTCCTTGAGGTCAAAACGGTCGCCAACCGAGACAGCCACTTTCTCCTCCTGTCCCTTTCCCTTCGAATAGTTCAGAACGGCACGGCCGCCTGGAGCACTGCCGAAGGAAGACTGGTAGAATCGATATCCATTGACATGGATCGGATGGTTGACCATCAGGGCGCCTTGACGGATGGGCTGACCGTCCTTGAGGAACGTCAAGTCGGACCGGTAAGTCTTGGGCATGCCGTTGGCATATGTTTCCAGGGTGAATTTATCGCAGCGCACCGAAAAATCGAGCCGGTGGATGTCTCTTCCATTCCTGGAATCGATGAGATTGGTGGTTTCTCCTTCACCGATGTTGACGTATCCTTCAAAACCAAAGACGGAACCGATGACCGATCCCGCGATCATAAACAGAATGCTCAAGTGAACCCCGTAGACGCTGAACAGTGACAGGCCCGCTTTCCGAATGGAAAAAAAGACATGGCCACCTTTGACGTCCTTTTCAATGGCTCCGTAGCTCGCCTTCAGCAGGCTTTCCAGGGATGAGAGGCATGCCTCGCGATTCTGCTCGGTCAGAAGAACCCGGTTCGGGGGGAGTTTGCTGAAGAGTCCCTCCGGCACCGGAAAATGGGGCGTGCGATATAACTTCCACGAACCGGGAAGCCGATTCAGGGAGCAGACCGTCAGGTTGAGGGCCAGAAGACCCAGAAGCACGTAATAGAGAGGGGAATGGTAGACATCGAACAAGCCGAGAGCGTGAAACAGGCTGGATATGCCGGGAGACAGCCGCTGGGCGAATTCCATGGCGCTTTCTCTTTGGGGGATAAACGTTCCCACCATGAAGAGCAGGGCCATCACGATCAAAAGGACAACGGTAAGCCGAATGGAAGAAAAAAAAGATCTGAGGGATGTCTTGATATTCGTCACGTGCTGAACTCCTTTCCCCGTCCCCGCGCCTCAACGAAACCTGCAACACTATCATGAGACGACATTTCCGGTAATTTATCATTTGATGATTTTTGCAACAAGAAGAATATGGGAGGTTAAAGGGATCTGGGGGCAGGCTTGAAGTTTTTCCTTGACAGAGTCCCTCTTAGTTCCTTAAAAATCTCTATCAAAACACTAGAAATACATTTCAGGCAGGACAGGAAGGATATGAAACTTTCCACCAGGGGCCGTTATGGGTTGCGCTGCATGCTGGATCTGGCTCTTCACCATCATGAGAGCCCGGTGTTTTTAAAGGACATTGCCCGGCGTCAGGGCATTTCGGAAAAGTACCTCTGGCAGCTCATCCATCCCCTGAAGGCCACCGGGCTGGTCAGCTCCACGCGCGGTGCCCACGGCGGCTATCACCTGGCCAAGGCTCCCGGGGAAATTACCCTGAAGGAGATCATGCAGGTGATGGAAGGTTCGCTGGCTCTTGTGGACTGTGTCGACAATGAAGCGGCATGTCGGCATTCAGGGACATGCATAACACGGGAAGTCTGGCGGGAAGCGAGCCAGGGGATGCTCCGAACCCTGGAGTCTCTTACCCTGGAGGCCATGGTCAACAGGCAGGCTGAAAAGGAGAAGAACAAGAAGTAACGGAAACATGCCCGCTTCGAACCGATGTGCTTCAGTCAGCACGTGTGCCATTCGGCGGGCGGAGGAGCGCGGGATATGGTTCCCTGTTCATAAACATCTGCACCAAGAAACAGATGGACCCGCTGCCCGCCGCAGAATTTGCCAGCGGGCTTTTTTACACCCGGGGGGATTGCTGCAAACGGTCGCGGGAGCAGAACATCCGGTTTTTCAGAATGGTCGACTGCCCCGTTTCCGTGCACGAGGCTCATTCCGGCGGGGAAAAAACGGAACTCCATCGGCCTGCGGGGTCAGTGCCGGTCGGGTTTTTTTGAATACCGGTGAAAAGAGGAAAAGAAACTCGGGAAAGGTTGAGGCGATCTTGAAAAAAAAGGTTTTAATGGCCCTCAGCGGCGGCTTGGATTCATCCGTGGCGGCATGGCTCCTGAAAGAACAGGGGTACGAGGTTACCGGAGTCACCATGCGCCTCGCCGAGCATGGGCGGGAGAGCGCAGCGGGCCGCTGCGCAGGGGACCCAGGCGAGGATGCCCGTCGGGTCTGTGAGGCGCTCGGCATCCCCCATCGTGTCCTGGACTGCGCCTGTCTGCTGGAAGCCTGTGTCATTGACAAATTTGTGAGGGAATATCGTCTTGGCAGGACGCCCAATCCCTGCATAGACTGCAACAGATATCTGAAGTTCGGACACCTTCTGAGGCAGGCCCGCGCCATGGGATTTGACTATCTGGCTACCGGCCACTATGCGAAGATCGAGTTCACGGAAGATCGATGGGTTTTGAAGAAACCGAAGGATTTGGCCAAGGATCAGACCTATTTTCTCTACCCCATCTCCATCAGGGACCTGGAGAATATCCTCTTTCCCCTTGCCGACCTGACGAAGACAGAGGTCAGGGAAATCGCCAGGCAGGTCCGTCTGCCGATCGCCGAAAAGCCGGAAAGCCAGGATCTCTGCTTCGTTGCCCAGGAAAGTTACGGCGAATTCCTTCAGGAGATGGGGTGTCCGGTCCGGCCGGGGCCTATTGTAGACCGTTCGGGAAGAATCCTGGGGGAACATTCGGGAACGGTTTTTTTTACAATCGGTCAACGCCACGGCCTGAAGATCAGCTCTCCCTATCCCCTGTACGTGGTGGCCATTGATACAGCCAGCGATTCTGTGATCGTGGGGAAAAGGGAGGAAGTCTATGCGCAGGGGCTCATTGCCGGTGACTTGAACTGGCTGACCCCGGATCGGCCCTGTCAGGCTGAAGCCAAAATCCGCTACCGCAAGAGAACGACACCCTGCAGAATCTTTCCCGAAGGGGAACGAATCCGGATGAGCTTCTCCGAGGATCAGGATGCCGTCACCCCGGGTCAGTCCGTTGTCCTCTATAAGGGCGATGAAGTGCTTGGTGGGGGCGTCATTGAGGAAGCGCTCTATTTCGATCCCTGAACGTAAGGGGATGCAGGCTGTTGTTCAGAGCTGTCGGGAGTCTGAAGGCGATCCGGAGCGGGCGATACGGCCCGCATCCGCCGGAGCGCGATCTTCCCCGCGTGCTCTGCGGCGGCCCTGGCGGATGAGAGATGCCCCGGCATGCGGAGGGGATTGGTTTCCCAGACGCCTCCGGGAGCTCCGGAAGGCACGAAGGGGGAAAGAACAGAGGGGCGGCCGGGATTCAAAACCCGGCCGCCCCCATGCTGAACCTGAAGCAACGGTGGACAGATTCGAAATAACATGCACTTACTTTTTCATTGACCTCTCGAAAACAGCGTCGGCCTTCTTTGCCTTCTCTTCGGCAACATTCGCCCGTTCCTCGGCGATCTTTGCCCGCTCTTCGGCGCGAACCGCGGCTTCGGCTGCCTTGGCTGCAGCCTCCTTGGCGTCCTGAGATTCCTTCAACGCCTGATCTGCTTTCATATTAATCTGCTGTTCATTGGCCTGCACTCTCTCAAGGTCGCCTTTTGTTGCACACCCCACCAGAGTGGCGAGGACAAACAGAATAGAAATCACCCATAGGCTCTTCTTCATCCCTGATATCACCTCCTTTCTTTAAAGTTTCTACCGGTGGTTCAAGTAACGGTTAATTTTCTGGAATCAGGATATTTCCTCTTGATTCTGAATATTGCTCCCGTACTAAAGTTGTGGGGAGCTTAAAATATTTCGACTGGGATTACAATTGAAAAAAATGTTCCCCTATCGTCTGTTGGGGGGTTCGATCACAATGCCCTCTATTTCCAGGTTAATTTTCAAGCGTTTGAGTGCATTTTCGGCCGCATGGACATCCTGGAAAGGGCCGGCGATAACCCGGTATCCGTTTCCCTTTGTCAACACCCTGGCCGGGATCGGCGGTCCCTGGTGGTTGATGATGGCGGCAGTCCTGAGCGCATTCAACTTGTCGCTTGTCTCGGCAGCCAGAACGTACCAGGCATCCATTTTCAGCTTTGCTGTTTCCGGTTTGCCATACAGTTTGTCCGGATGCCGGATCTCTGTCTCTTTTGCAGTCCCCTTTTTACCAGAGATGGGTACAGGGATTCCTCGCTGTTCCGACAGAACTTCCTCTATTCTTTTCCAGTCGAATCTCCGGGCCAATTTCTTCTCCAGGCCTCTCAATTTTGCGTAGAACGCATTCCGCTCAGCGGAATCGGAATCTCCGACCCTGCCGTGAGCCTCCAGATGAATGACGCCGTTACGCAGGCCTACCAGATAGGGCTGGTTAATAATGCTTACAGGGGTATTGACCGGCGTGTCCTCGTAGAGCTTTTTCACGTCTTCAGGATAGAGCCGGATGCAGCCATTGGTTGCATTGAGGCCGATGCTGGCCGATTTGTTCGTTCCGTGGATCAGGTACGTCGGCTCATTGAGGTATAAAGCATAATCTCCCAGGGGATTTTCAGGCCCCGGAGGAACTTTAGGGGGCAGGGGATCCCCCCTCTGCAGGTGGTCCTCTGCAATGGAGGCAGGCACATGCCAGGTCGGTCGGACCGTCTTGCGGCTGACATACATGAGGCCTCTGGGGGTCGGGCGCTCTTCGGAACCGATACCGACCGGATAGGTCGAAACGGTCAGCGATGTGGCCTGCTCTTTAAACTGGAAGAGTCTCATCGCGGCCAGGTTGATCACAATCCCCTTTCTGGGGGCGTCAGGCAGGATGAAGCTCATGGGAAGCAAAATCCGCTCTCCGGCGGCAGGGACCCATAAATCGATTCCCGGATTGGCGGCGCTGATTTCATGGATGCCCAGGCTGAAGTGTCTCGCAATGTCGGGCAGAGTGTCATCTGCCTCCAGCCTGAGAAAGGCTGACCTGCCAATGATGTCATCTCCCTTGGCAAGAAAGAACTCATTGGTTTCGATCTTTTTTACCGGATGCGCCGGCAAGGGGTGGTCTTCCAAATGTAGAATTTTTCTCGGGGCGCATCCGTTGAAAAACAGGAGGACGATCACCAAAACGACAAGGCGGAGGTGGTAAGACGACATGGAATGTTCAAATATTCTGCACATGGATCCGAAAAGGACTGATGGTAAAATCAGGCATTTTTTTAAATTCCGGGTTGAGGGATGTCCGGGCATTGTCCGAGTCGCCATGCCGATGCGATGGCTTACGGCCTGATATCAATGGTAGTACCGTTGGGCACCAGGGCGGCGATTTCTTCGATCTCTTCGTCTGTAACGGCAATACAGCCATTCGTCCAATCGAACCCCCTGTGAAAATCACCGATCCAGGAGAACCCGTTCTTGATGCCGTGAATCATGATGCTACCGCCTGGAGAAAAGCCCAGTCTCCTTGCCCGCTCCTTATCTCTCTGGTTGGGGTAGGAGATATGTAGGGAAAGGTGATAGCGGCTGTCTTTGTTTCTTGAATCGATGGTGTAGGTTCCCTCGGGGGTTTTGTTGTCGCCTTCCCTCTCCTTCGGGCCGTTCGGGTTTTTCCCCAGGGCGATTTTGTAGGTTTTAAACACCTTGTCCTTTGAAATGAGCATCAGAAGCCGCTCCTTCTTTAAGACCAGGATCCTGTCGGCCGGACCGTTCTGCATGACAAAAACCTTTTGTTCGAGGGCTGCGATCTTTTTTTTCAGCGAAAGAATTTCATCGCCTTTGCCTTGAATCTCCCGTTCGAGCGTTTCCATCCGGGTCTGCTGCGCTGTCATCTTATGATCCCTGGCCATGGCATCCTTGATCAGGGAGGCCATCGCCTGGCTGTCCTGCCTGTATCGGCTCGTCGGGTAATCCTTCAGCAGCTTCTGAAAGCATTCCAGAGATTTCTCGTAATTTTTCTGCGTGTTTTCAGGATAGGCGTAGATCATGCCCATCTCGAAGAGAATTCGGTCTACCGCTTCGGGATAATCGTTCATGATCTGTTCATATTTGTTCAGAGAGGCTCTGTAACTTCCCTGACTGAATAAATTATTGGCCTCTCGAAGGTTGGACTTGAACAGAAAGCCCTCATGAGAGGGGGTGCAGCCGAAGATCGGAATCAGCGCAAGAAGACCGAGTATAATGAAGGAAAGACGCCTGAGCATTCCGCTTCTATGTCTGCGCCGAAGGACAAAGGGGGCCGTTTTCATAGGCTCTTGATTAAAGGTATCCTTTCTTATCGTTTTTCTTCTTATGCCGTCCTCTATGCGTGTCCGGATGAGTCATCCTGCTGAAATTCCCGGCATCCCCGGGACGTTCGTTGAAGCTCTTTCCGCTCTGTCCGGGGATGTCTCGATATCCGGTTTCCAGAGCGCTGGAGGCTTCGGGCGGCAGTTCATGCATGTCCCCGCAGGGGGGACCGTTGCGATATGCCGCTGCGTGCTTCTTTCCCCGGTTGGATGATGTGAGTTCATCCTTCTCGATCAGCGCGTTCATAGCACAATTATCCGTGAATGACTACAGCTAGAATAGCGGCTGAAGAAGGTGATGCTAAAATTAATTGACAAAAAGCCTGAAATCTGAACAGCATCCCACGCTTCAGCCGCGGTAAAGCCGTCCGGATCCGCGAATCCCCGATACCGGAAAATCTATGGAATTGTTCAGGGACAAGCCGATGTACACCTACCTGATGGTTCTGGTGATCTGCGCCAGTGCCGGCCTTCAGGGATGGATGGCCCTGTTCACAAATTTTGCCAAGGAAGTCGTGGGGGTAAACGGTTTTCAGATCGGTATCGCTCAGGCGGTCCGTGAAATTCCGGGATTTTTGACTTTCATGGTCATGTACGTCCTGCTGATTATGAAGGAGCACCGTCTGTCGGCCTGGTCCGTGATCCTTCTGGGGGTCGGAATCGGGGCAACCGGTTTCTTTACGACGTTTGTGGGATTGCTGGCGGTTACGGTGATCATGTCGATCGGATTCCACTTCTTTGAAACGACAAACAAGTCCCTGACCGTGCAGTACTTCAACAGGAAGGACGCACCCGTGGTCTTTGCGCGGTTGCGGGGATACGGAGCCCTGGCGAATATTGCTGTCGGCACGGTCGTCTGGGGGCTTTCCTTTATCCTGCCCTATCATGTCAACTTTCTGTTTCTTGGGATCTTTGTGACGTCTGCCGGAATGTATATGCTCACGAAAAATCCCGTCCAGGGGCATGGTCTCCAGCGGCAGAACAAACTCATCCTCCGGCGCAAGTACTGGCTTTACTATGTCCTGAATTTCCTCAGCGGCGCACGGCGTCAGATATTCATTGTTTTTGCCGTCTTTCTTCTCGTCGAGAAATACCGCCTGAGCGTCAGTTCCATCGCCGGTATCTATGTCCTGAATTATACCCTGACGTACCTGACCAACCGTTACATCTCCAGGGCGATCAACGTTTATGGCGAGCGGATGGTCCTCTCCCTGGAAAGCGCCAGCCTCTTTGTCCTTTTCCTCGGTTATGCCTTTATCGAGAATGCCTGGGTGGCCGTCATCCTGTACGTTATCGACAGCATCTTCTTCAATTTCGCCATCGGGTTGAACACCTACCTTCAGAAAACAGCAGATCCCGAAGACCTGGCGCAAAGCACAGCTATCGGCTTCACGATCAACCATATTTCCGCCATCGTCATTCCACTGATCGGCGGCAGCCTATGGCTGCTCAACTGGAAGCTGCCCTTTCTCATCGGCGCCTGCCTGACGGTTGTCTCGCTGTACTTTACCCAGAAGATCAAAACGCAGCCCCACTGACAAACCGGTTTCCGCAGTCCAGGCCGGGGCGGCCCCGGCCTTGCCGGAACGTTGAAGGGATCGCAGCCGGAGAGATGATTCAAATACGGAAAGACCGTCTTCACGGAGATGTGGCAGCTCCACCGCCTCTAAGGCAGCTGGGACCGGGAAAGAACGGCATTCATGCTGCCGGAGCGGAATCCGTCGAGATCGATCGTGACATAGGGGAACCCGAGCTTATGGAGCCTGGCTGCAATCTGCGGACGAAGACTCCAGGCCCTTTCCAGATCCTCCTTGCAGAACTCCAACCGGGCCACGGGATCGTGGTCCCGAACCCTGATTTCCTGGAAGCCCAGTGAGAGAAGGAAGCATTCCGCGCGATAAACCCTGTCCAGCGCTTCCTCCGTAATGGGCCGGCCATAGGGGATCCGGGATGCCAGGCAGGCATAGGCCGGTTTGCGCCAGGTGGGCAGCTTCTCTCTTTTGGAAAGTTCCCGGATTTCCGCCTTAGTCAGTCCCGCTTCCTGCAGAGGGCTGCGAACGTTCATCTCCCTGGCGGCCCTGTGGCCCGGGCGGTAATCCGCCAGATCATCGGCATTGTCACCGGCGAGAAGAACGTCAAAGCCTTGCGCTTCCCCTGTTTTTTTCAACGCCCTGAACAGGATCGATTTGCAGAAGTAACACCGCTCCGGAGTGTTACTGACAAAATCGGCGTGTGAAAACTCGTCGGTAAAGATGACCTGGTGAGAAAAACCAAACCGGGCAGCCAGCTCCTTTGCCTCGGCCAGCTCACAATCAGGATGAGAGGGGGAAGCTGCCGTGACCGCCAGGAAGCGGTTTCCCAGTATCCGGTGGGCGATGACGGCCAGCAGGGTGCTGTCGACTCCGCCGGAAAACGCCAGGACGGCGTTCGGGAAGGTTGATATCAGGTTTTGGAGGGCATCGAGTTTTTGTTTGCTCATGGTCCTGTTTTCCCGCCGCGTGTTTTTACGATACAAAATCTTCCAGTTCCTCCCAGCGCTGATAGGCCTGCTCCAGCTCCCTCTCCAGAGCCTCCAGACGCGCGCTGGTTCCGGTCACCGCGGCCGAATCGCCCCTGCCCCTGGCGTAGAATTTAGGCGAACTCAGGATGGTGTAAATCTCCGCCTTCTGTTGTTCCAGGTCCTCGATTTTCCGGGGAAGAGCCTCCAGCTCCCGCGTCTCTCTGTAGGAGAGTTTCCGCTTTTCCGGAACCCTCTTTTCCCGTTCAGGTTTTTCCGCCCTGTCCGGCGTCTCCCGGTTGGCTGGGGCGGGCCTCTGACGAAGCCAGTCGTCATATCCGCCCACATATTCCTCCAGGTGTCCGTTGCCCGCGAAAACAAGGGTAGACGTGGCGACGTTGTTCAGAAAGGCGCGGTCATGGCTGACCAGCAGGATCGTTCCGCCGTAATTGAGAAGCCTCTCTTCCAGAAGCTCCAGCGTTTCTGAATCAAGGTCATTGGTGGGCTCGTCAAGGACCAGGACGTTGGACGGGATACTGAAGAGTTTGGCCAGGAGAAGGCGGTTGCGCTCACCACCGGAAAGGGATCGGACAGGCGACAGGATCCGTTCAGGCGGGAAAAGGAAATCCTGAAGATACCCGACAACATGCCGCGGCGCACCTCCCACGAAGACCGTTTCGTTGCCGCCGGCGATATTGTCTTTGAGGGTGCGCTCTTCGTCCAATTGAGTCCGGAGCTGATCGAAGTAGGCGATCTCCAGGCCGGCGCCGAGGCGCAGCTTGCCGCGCCGGGGAGACAACTCTCCCAGGAGAATTTTGAGTAGCGTTGTCTTGCCCGATCCGTTGGGGCCGAGAATGCCCACCTTGTCGCCTCGCAGAATGGTGGTGGAAAAGTTCCGGAGAATAACCCGGTCGCCGAAGGAAAAATCGATCCCCTCGGCGTGGACGACAAGCTTTCCGCTGCGCTGCGCCTCCACGATGGCCATCCGCGCGGTCTCCGCCCGTTCCCTGCGCAGGGCCCGTTCGCGGCGCAGCTGCTCCAGAGCCTTCAGCCTGCCTTCGTTCCGGGTGCGGCGGGCCTTGATCCCCTGATGGAGCCAGATTTCCTCCTTTGCGAGCTTCCGGTCGAAGTCCTGCCAGGCCTTCTCTTCCGCATCCAGCATGGCCTGCCGGCGTTCGAGATAGGCGTTGTAAGAGCAATCGAAGGAAAGCAGCCGGCCCCGGTCCACCTCCACGATCCGGGTTGCCAGCTTCTGCAGAAAGGCGCGGTCATGGGTCACAAAGATGACCGTCCGGCCGAACTTGAGTAGAAACTCTTCCAGCCGGAGGATGGTGTCAATGTCCAGATGGTTGGTGGGTTCATCCAGCAGGAGAAGGTCTGGGTCGGCTGCCAGCGCCCTGGCCAGAAAGACCCGGCGTTTCAGTCCCGCCGACAGGGTTCGAAATTCGGCGTTTTCATCGACGCCGCTCTGGGAAATCAGATTTTCGACCCGCTGGTGAAAATGCCAGGCACCGGATGCCTCCATGGTGTGCTGAACCCGTTCGAGCTTCTTCAGAGAATCCGGTTCTACGTTCTGGGAAAGACGGTCCGTCAATTCGTGATATTGCCTCAGCAGCTCCAGGTGTTCCGGTGCACCGGTGGAGACGATTTCGTAGACCGTACCCGGCAGATCATCGGGGACATCCTGCGGAAGCAGCGCAATCCGGGCGTCGGGGCTTTTAACAACCTCTCCGGCATCAGGGGGGATGTTCCCGTTCAGCATGTTCAGAAGGGTTGATTTTCCGGCTGCGTTGCGGCCCACCAGTCCGATGCGCTCACCCTCCTCGATCCGGAGTGTTGCGCCATCCAGGAGAAGAGGCCCTCCGAGGCTGAGGGTGACATCATGAATCCATACGAATGCCATCGCCAATTCCTATATCCCTCATGCCGCGTAATCTCCGCTCTGTCCCGGAAATTTCGCGGCTGAGGGCAAAAATGAATTTATCTGTTGTAAAAGAGGCGGATTTCTCCACCACCTCTTTGAAACATTGAAATTGCTTTTATCTGGTTTCAAAGGTATTTACCATGACATATCGGGAAAGAGTAGGGGAATCATGAAATTTGAGAAATACGCCATCTCCGAGGCGATCAAGAAGAATCTTGCCCAGCTTGGCTTCAAGAGGCCGACGGACATCCAGTTTAAATCCATTCCGCCGATTCTCAGGGGGGAGGATGTCCTGGCCATAGCGCAGACGGGAACAGGGAAGACGGCCGCTTTCGCCATCCCCATGATTGACAGAATTCACCGGAAAAAAGGCCGTCAGCGGGTTCTCGGCATCACGTGCATCGTTCTGGTGCCCACACGGGAACTGGCCCTGCAGATTGGCGGGGTATTTGCCGCGCTGTCGAAGCACACACGGGTGAAGGCTTTTCCTGTGATCGGCGGCGTCGAGCAGGATGCCCAGATTGCACGGCTCCAGGAGGGGATCGACGTGCTGATTGCCACCCCGGGGCGGATGTTCGATCTCATCCATCAGGGATTCATCCGGCTGGATTCCCTGGAGACCCTGATTCTGGACGAAGCGGATCATATGCTGGATATGGGATTTATCAAGGACATTCAGTCCATCAAAAGAATGCTCCATCGAAAACATCAGACACTGTTCTTTTCGGCAACCATCAATCCGGAGATCAAGAAGCTCGCTTTTTCTCAGGTAAAAAGCACGGCGATCCGCATTTCGATATCCCCCGACGATCCCGTGGCCGCCAATGTCTCCCATGCGGTCCTCTTTGTGGAGATGGATGACAAGCGGTTCTTCCTGGAGCGCTTCATCAAGGAGCACTGGGACAGCAAAATCCTGGTCTTTGTCCGGACGCGGGTGAGGGCGGAGCGGGTTGCCAGGGCCATGGAGCGGGTAGGGATTGAGGCTCTCACCATTCACGGCGAAAAGGACCAGGAAGAACGATCCCTTGTGCTCAGCAGGTTCAAGGATGGGACAGTCAATCTCCTCATTGCAACGGATGTCAGCGCGCGGGGCATTGATATCCCGGATGTCAACTATGTGATCAACTATGATCTGCCAGATAAGGCGGAAAATTACGTCCACCGGGTGGGAAGAACAGGGCGGGGTTCCCACAAGGGGGTTGCCCTTTCCTTCTGCAGCACGGAAGAGAAAGTGCGCCTGGAGGAAATCCGGCAGTTTCTGAACAGGGAGATTGAGGTTGTCAAGATCGGGAAAAACGATTACGATTTCACCTTGACCCTCTCCAGCAGGAAAACCGGTGCCGAGGCGCTGATCGAAGAGCACGAAGCCTGGATCAGGTCCAGGAGGAGAAAAAATCCTGAATGATCAGGACGCGGTATGACTGAAGCGGTTGATCTGACGAGCGTATCCATGAGGAGGAGAAGAAGATCATGTCTGACAGAGAGATCTACATTACAAAATTTGACCTGGACCGATTATGGAGCCTGATTGATGAAATCCGGCAGCACGACGACAAGAGGAAGGCAAACCTTGAAATGCTTGAAAAGGAGCTGGACCGGGGATTTGTCGTCGAACCGCATGAAATCCCCAAGGATGTCATTACGATGAATTCCCAAATCGTTTTTACGGACGTGGATTCCGGGGAAACCATGACGGTCTCGCTGGTCTTTCCTTCCGATGCGAATTTTGAGAAGAAAAGAATCTCCATCCTGTCTCCCATTGGAACGGCGCTGCTTGGATATCGTGTGGGTGATACCGTTGAATGGAATGTCCCTTCCGGAGCGAAGCGTCTGAGGGTGGATAACGTCGTCTACCAGCCGGAGGCGGCCGGTGATTATCACCTGTAGGGAAAGAGGAACCCGGTGCTCGGGAAATTCCTGCCAAACCCCATGAAGCGGGCTATCGGCCGTTTGAAGAAATTTTTGTTCCGGCCGGTTGAAATCCCCGAACGGCACCGGCTTTGCGGGTAATCCCCGTTCTGAAGCTTTGAGTTCAATCAGTGGGAGAGAATGGACAGACGGAATCAGGCCCGCTTTTTTCATATAGGAAAAACGTCTTTCGAAGGGAAAAGGGAGAAGAATGAGCGAACCGCGGACGGCAAGAACCAGAGGCTAAAAAATGGAAGATGAAACCGTCCGCAACAAGGAGTTCACCATGCATTTCAGGGAGCATCATCGGAAGGCCGCTTGCTGGGCGTTTGCCTGTTTGCTGGGCCTTCTGGTCACGGTAAAACCCGTTTCTGCAGACACATCCCTCCAGCGGGAATTCATTGCAAACGAGCAGCATGAAACGATCGAACCGGAGAAACGCAAAGGGGTTCTGGGAAAGGCCCACTACTATAACAAACGCTTCCGGAACAAGAAAACCAGCTCCGGTGCGCTCTATAATCCCGAGAAACTGACGGCGGCCCATCCGACGTTGCCTCTGGGTTCCCGGGTCAAAGTTGTAAATCTCGACAATCAAAAGTCCGTCATCGTGACGGTCAATGACCGCTGCCGAAAACACGGGTATGAGTTAATTGATTTGTCGCATGCCGCGGCGCGTGAACTTGGCTTCCTTGGCAGGGGGACGGCGATGGTCAGGATCACTCAGCTCGACGAGTCCGCGCCTTAGGGATCCGGATCCCTCCGCCCTGGCAGCGGCGGAGCTGAATCCCCGGGAGCACGCTTTTCCGCTCCCCGGGAAGCGGCAATCCTATTTCCTGAACCTTCTTATAACCCCGGTCAGTGCGATGAGTCCGGTACCAAGAAGAAGGATCGGGGCAACAATGGGGACGGGCCTAGGTGTCTTGGGAGGCTCATTGGGTTCCTCCGGATGGTTGTGGGAAGGCGGATGCGGCCAGTCTGGAGTGTGATGTGGAAGGATCACAGGCGGGACCAAAATCCCGGAATCGGTCAATGTCCTCCCGATCATCTCTTCAGGGATAAGCGTTTCAGCCGGTTCCGGAGGCAATGGATAGGTGTTGACATTCAGGGGCTGTGGGCCGGCAGCGGGTTCTGCCTCCAGCTCCGGTTCTGCATAGGCGGGAGGGGCGGCAGCGTAACTGTTGCAGCACATCGTTCTGACGGT
>JAVETB010000125.1:0-6075 GCA_034006265.1 Syntrophus sp. (in: bacteria)
TACGTCCAGTTCGCGACCTTTATAAATAAGTTTGCGCGCGGAAAGATCAACGGTCAACAAAGGCGCTTCTTCCCTGATAAGGGAGAGCATCAGGGTGGGCGGGTCCTGCGCCTCCTTGAGCAGATCGTCCACAATCCGGTCCCGTACGGAAACAAAAGGGGCGGAGATCAGTGAAATCCGGGCATATCGGGTTTCCTTGACGTAGCGTTCGCCCCTGCGGTCGGTCAGCTCGATTGCCGTGGACTCTTGGGGCGGATAGAAGAAATCCCGGTTGCTCTCGAATTCAGGGGAAACCAGGACATGGTAAACCCTGTCCTGCGGCCTTCCGTACAGATGCGCGGCGGTCATCAGGCAGGCGCTCATGGTCTTGCGTCCGCCGGCGATGGAAAAGAAAACCGCCGTGCCGGGATCACGCGTAAACTGGAACGTCAGCGAAAGGCACAGTTCCAGAAGCCGTTCATTGTCCTCTTCATCGGCGATGTCATCGATTTCGATGCCGTTTCTGCTCTTGACGACATGGATGTTCTCCGTGCCGAAGTGAATGGATGGGGGAGAAATGCCGTATTCCCTCAGGTAACGGTAATACTGGCCGTCCGTGGGGGAAAGCAGACAGGCATTGATCTGCTCTTTGCCTTCCCGTGTTGTGATGACGTGAATGGCCTGGACCGCCTGATCCTCCTGGTGCAGCGCATAGAGGGTTTCGGTGAGAACCTGGGGCGTCAGGCCCGTAACGGCAAGGAGGATATGTTTCATGGCTTGGCCTCGGTAAGGGATATTTTCCCCAGACCGAAAGTGGTCTGCTTGCCCAAGTGGATCTTTTCGCAGAAGCGCAATAGAGGGAGAAATTCGGTCAGGGGGCCGCAATAGCGAATGCTGCCGGTCAGGCCGCCCATGAGCATGGACTGATCCTGGCGATTGGAGTAACGCTTCCAGTCAAACCAGTGAAGTCCGGATCTCTCAACCTCAATCCCCCGGGCGCGCTCAACGAGGCCCCGGTAGTCCAGGGCAGGTTCCCCCCGTCCGTAGTATCGACACAGGGAGGAAATACGGCGCAGGGCGGAGCGGATAAGGACATGGAAGGGAAGGTCGGCTTCCAGTCGGTTTTCGTATTTAAGGCGAAGGGGGGTCAGAAGGGTCACTTCAAGGGAGTTGCAGGGATTATGATTCCTTGTGTCCGGGAAATCCGGATTCATAAGGTCTTCGGCAAACCGTCCGCTTTGAAGGGATCGTTCCCGGCTGTCGTAAAGGGTCGTATTGGCTGCCGTGACGGATTGAAGGAAAAAGCGGGCTCGCGAATGATCCCTCTGCCGGCCGATTCCCAACTGACCCATCTGTTCGAGGGCGTAAACGAAATAGGGAAGGTAATCGTTGGCCTGACCAAAGAGGATCAGGCCGAAATCAAAGGACTCACCCTGGAGGTATGACCTGCGGGGGTCTAGAGGGGGTTCGAGGACGTAAGGATGGGGTGGCGCTGCGATCCGGCGGCGCTCTGCCGGCAGCATTCCCTGTTGATGGTCTGTGCGCGATTCCTCACTGGGGCGGATCTCAAAAACGAAGGCATAAACACATTTTTCCCGCAGGAGGCAGGAGGAACAATCCTGGCGCTTCAATGCACAGGCCACGGACTTCAGGGCATGGCCGAAAACTCCCCGGAAGGTGGACCCTTTATAATGGGGGAGAACCGCATCATCCAGAAAGGTATTATGGAATGAGTATCTGCCGTACAACATGCGTCTGTTCACCTGAAAATGAGAGTGTTGATCTGTTGGAACGCGATTTTATGCGTCCTGGCAGAAAAAGAACAGCGGTGCAACGTTGCTGATGGACTGTGTCTCGTGAAAGAGCGGAAAATCCCTGTTCTTGGCCCCCTTTCCCCGTATTAAATGTCGTCTTGGGATTGGGAGCAGAGAGAATGACTGGAATTATCCAATATTTATGCCGCCCCTTGTAGCACAGATGTGGAAGATGGTCAACGGCCACCTCAAAAACCTGAACCCTGTCGCCCGGTGTGCAGGAGAAAAAAATAAAAAAAAAGAAAGTTCAGGTGAAAATTGTGAAGAGTGAGGCTTTTCACTTGCATGGAGTTGTCCGTAACATTGACAGAACTATTCAAGAAGAATTTCAAGGAGAATCATTAGCGTGATATCTTCAGACTTGAAGGAAGAGCGTACACTTGGAGTGGCGATGCTCAGCCCGGATCTCAAGGTGCTGGCCATCAACAACCGGTTTCGGGAATGGTTCCCCGCACTGAAGATCGAGGATCAGCCGCTTTGCTATAAATCCTTTCGTTTCCATCCACGGGAGGAAACCTGCCCGAATTGCCCCGTTCTCAAAACCCTGGAAGACGGACAGTCCCATGAAGCGAAGATGGAAGTCTGGTCCCCCGATGGGATCAGGATTCTGCATGTCGTTTCAACGCCTCTTGCGGCCTCTTCGGACGGGCGGGTGACAGCCGTCATAGAGACCGTGGACGACAGGACGGAGCAGGGGAAATCCACGGAAATGCTGATCCAGGATGCGGAGCGGATGGAATCGCTGCTGACCTTGAACTCCATGTCCGACCAGCCGATCGAAACCATCATCCCCTTTGCCGTTGAAAAGAGCATTGCCCTTACGAACAGCGGGATCGGCTATTTCGCCGTTCTCAACCACGACGAGACGGTTCTGACCATGAAATACTGGTCCCGGTCCGCCCATGCCGCCTGCAGGATCGCCGACAAGCCCCTCGTCTACCCCGTGGAACAAACGGGCCTCTGGGGTGAGGCAGTGCGGCGCAGGAAGGCGATCATCACCAACGATTATGCCTCCCCCAGCCCGTGCAAGAAAGGAATTCCAGAGGGGCACGTCCCCATTCTCCGGCACATGAACATCCCCATCTTCAGCGGGAATCGCATTGCCGCCGTGGCGGGAGTCGGCAACAAGGCGACGCCGTATGGAATGAACGACCTCCGTCAGCTGAAACTCCTGATGGACGGCTTGTGGCGCATCATCACCCGCAGGCAGACCGAGGAGGCCCTGCTGGAAAGTGAAGCCAAGTTGAAGGCCATCACGGATTCCGCCCAGGATGCCATCACCATGACGGATTGTCAGGGTAAAATCTCCTATTGGAATCCCGCTGCCGAGCGCATTTTCGGGTACTCGAGCGGGGAGGCTTTGGGCCGGAATTTCTGCGAATGCGTTGCACCGACGCGCCTTCATGAGGCGTATCAATCCGCATTCGAGGAAATTCAGCAGACAGGCCGGGGGGGCGCCGTGGGGAAGACCATGGAATCGCAGGCCTGCCGGAAAAACGGGCAGGAGATCGCCGTGGCCATATCGCTTTCTTCCGTCCAGGTAAAGGACCAGTGGCACACCGTGGCCATCTTGAGGGATATCACCGATCAGAAAATAGCTGATGAAACCCTGCGCAGCACCCTGGCGGAATTGGCGCAGGTAAACAATGAGCTTGAAAAGGCCATCGGCTGGGCCAACGAGATGGCCTTTGAATCCCAGACCGCCAACATCGCCAAGAGCCAGTTCCTGGCCAACATGAGCCATGAAATCCGAACTCCCATGAACGGCGTCATCGGCATGACCGCCCTGCTCATGGACACCGACCTGTCAAAGGAGCAGCGCGCCTATTGCGAGACGATCCAATCCAGCGGAGAGGCGCTTCTCGGCATCATCAACGACATTCTTGACTTTTCAAAAATTGAGGCGGGAAAAATCGAGCTGGAGGAGCTGGATTTCGACATCCGCAATACGGTGGAGGATTCTGCGGCAATTCTCGCCACGCGTGCCCATGAAAAACACATTGAGTTCACCTGCCGAATCGATCCGGGGCTGCATACCTACCTGTGCGGCGATCCGGGACGCCTCCGCCAGATCCTGATCAACCTGGGAAGCAATGCCGTCAAGTTCACGGCCCGCGGCGAGGTTTCCTTCGATGTGGCTTCCGTGGAGGAAACGGACTCGCTCATCAGGGTGCGCTTCGAGGTGAGGGATACAGGTATCGGGATTCCGCGGGAGAAAATCGGCCTTCTGTTCAACCCCTTCCAGCAGGTGGATACCTCGACGACGCGGCGCTTCGGCGGGACCGGCCTCGGGCTGGTCATTTCGAAGCGTCTGGCGGAGTTGATGGGGGGCGAAATCGGCGTGAAAAGCGTCGAGGGGCAGGGGTCGACGTTCTGGTTTACTGCCGTCTTCAAGCGGCAGAGGCCGTGCAGGGGCATCGAAGCGGTACCCCCCCCCGCCGATGTCCGCGGGGTGCGGGTTCTCGCCGTAGACGACAACGCCACCAACCGCCTCATCCTTTCCGAACAGCTGGATTCGTGGGGGATGCGCCATACCGTGGTCAACAACGGACCGGATGCCCTGTCGCTCCTCCGTGACGCCAGCAGAAAAGGCGATCCCTACCGGATTGTCGTGACGGACATGCAGATGCCCGGCATGGACGGGGAATCCCTGGGGAAGGCGATCAAGGCGGACCCCCTGTTGAAGGACACCCTCCTGATCATGATGACCTCCATGGGCAAACGGGGCGATGCCAGGCGACTGCACGCCGTTGGCTTTTCCGCCTATCTGACCAAGCCGGTTAAGCAATCCCAGCTCTTCGACTGCCTGTCGACCGTTTTAGGCCGGAGCATCCACCCCGGAGCAGCGGAAGAGGCCGCCATGGTGACCCGGCATACGCTCAACGAGGCCCAGCGGCGGAAGACCCGGATTCTTCTCGTTGAAGACAATCCAACCAACCAGAAGGTTGCGCTGTCCATCCTTGAAAAGGTCGGTTTTTCCGCCGACGTGGCGGGCAACGGACGGGAGGCCATCGAAGCCCTGAGAAAGGCGCCCTATGACATGGTCTTCATGGATGTCCAGATGCCGGTCATGGATGGTTTCGCCGCAACGCGGATGATCCGGGACGGCCGATCCGGCGTTTTCAATTCCGAGATTCCCATCATCGCGATGACCGCCCATGCCATGAAGGGAGACCGGGAGCGCTGCATCGGGATGGGCATGAGCGACTACATCCCCAAGCCCATCATGCCCGGGGTGCTGGCCGAGATGCTCGACAAATGGCTGGTCCGCGCCCCGGAAGACGCGGCTCCGCGGACGGTTCCAACGTCATCGGGAGAGGCGGAGCCGGTCTCCGGGCCGGTTGTTTTCGATCGGCAAACCCTTCTGGACCGGCTGCTGGGAGACCGGGAGCTGGTTAAAGAGATCTGCGCAGGCTACCTGGAAGAAATGCCGGAACAGCTTCAGCGGTTGAGGCAGGCCGTCGATCGGAATGACGGGGACCTGGTTGGGAAAATGTCGCATACCATGAAAGGCGCCGCAGCCAACGTGGGGGCCATGGCGCTGAGCGCCGCGGCCCTGAAGATGGAAAAGACCGCAAGGGGGGGCCGACCGGAGCAGATGGCCTTGCTCCTGCCGGAGATGGAGCGGCATTTTGATGTCCTGAAAAAGCGCATGGGGGAAGATCTGATATGAAGGTTCTCATCGCCGAGGATGATTCCACATCGCGTCGAATTCTGACGGCCATTTTGAAAAAGTGTGGTTACGATCCCGTTGTCACGGAGGACGGTCAGGCGGCCTGGGACATCCTGAAGCAGGCCGACGCGCCGAAGCTTCTTCTTCTTGACTGGAATATGCCGAAAATGGAAGGCCCGGAAATCTGCCGCCTCCTGAGGCAGGAAAGGACATCGGATCCCCCTTATGTCATTTTGTTGACGAGCCGGGACGAGAAGGAGGACATCGTTCTGGGATTGGATGCCGGGGCCAATGACTACATCGTGAAACCTTACGATCCGAAAGAACTGCAGGCGCGCATCCGGGTCGGGGGGCGGATGATCGAGCTGCAGGCCAGCCTGGCAAAGGCCTATGCGGCGCTGAGCCACCAGGCGACCCACGATCCGCTGACCGGGGTGCTGAACCGACGCGCCGTTCTGAAAAGGCTCTCCGAGGAGCTGGAGCGGGCAAAGCGGGAGAAGGGGCGATTGAGCATCGGCATGTGCGACCTCGATCACTTCAAGAAGATAAACGACACCCACGGCCACCTGGTGGGGGATAACGCGCTGACCGCTTTCACCCGCTGCGTTG